>RKRP01000003.1 GCA_007571315.1 Gammaproteobacteria bacterium | reverse complement strand
GCCAATAGCCGGATTCCGCGACGTGTGGTTCGGAAACGCCTTGCCCGGTGGCGGGGCCGGCGGTTTCTTCGATGCCTTCTTCCCGTGGCGGATCACGCTTTCCCATCCGCGCCGCCGCCAGGTGGGCCTCACCACCCGCTTCGAGTTCTAGGCTCACCATCCGGGGCCGGCTCGTCTGCGAACCGGCCCCGCGTGGCGCCGAGGTGTATCTTCGGCCCGCCCGGGGCTGCTGCGACCTCCTCAAGTGCCTGCTAATTCACCTTGCCCACTGCAATGCATTCGAAAACCTATTTCGCGCATAGCAGTGAAGACTCCGGCAAGAAGGATTGGCACAAGCTCGCAGATCATCTCAAAGGCACGGGCACGCGCGCCGCAGAATTCCTTCAATTGTTGGGTTGCGCCGACTTTGGACGTGTCGCCGGACTGCTGCACGACCTTGGGAAATATACGCCGGAGTTTCAGGAGCGACTTTCAGGCGGTCGGAATCGCATAGACCACTCGACCGCAGGCGCACAGGTCGCGACCAAGCGATATGGGCATCCAATCGGCAAGATGCTTGCGTTCTGCATCGCCGGTCATCACGCCGGTCTCGCCAACGGCGTGACCGGCAAACGGACGAGTGCCTTGGAGGATCGTATGCAAATGACGGTTCCTGCGCTTGATCTGATCTGGGAGCAGGAGATCGCACTTCCGGCTCAATTGTCTCACCCAACAATCAAGATCCGTAAGGACAAGGACCTGAACACGGCTGGGTTTTGCGCTTCCTTCTTCATCCGCATGATGTTCTCCGCGCTGGTGGATGCTGACTACTTGGACACGGAAGCCTGGTACGCCAAGCAGGAGGGGAAAACACCGCGGCGCGGAGAACATTCAAACCTTTGCAAATTGCGGGAGCGGCTGATCGCGCATCTGGACACGCTCAAGGGCCGGTCCGTGCCCAGCAAAGTCAACATCTTGCGTCAACAGGTGCTGGTCCATGCCCGAGCGCGGGCGGTCAAGTCTCCCGGGGTATTCACTTTGACCGTCCCCACTGGCGGCGGCAAGACGCTTAGCTCCCTCGCTTTCGCCTTGGAACATGCCGTGCATCATGGGCTAGAACGGGTCATCTATGTCATTCCTTACATGAGCGTCATAGAACAGACGGCTGCCGTGTTCCGGGATGCTTTGCGAGGGGATAACAACGATAAAGTGGACTTTGTGGTTGAGCACCACAGCACGTTCGACGAAGACAGGATTGGCGAGCGAGAGTCGAAAAACAAATTGCGTCTGGCGATGGAAAACTGGGACGCTCCGATTATCGTCACGACGGCGGTGCAATTTTTCGAGAGCCTGTTTGCCAATCGTCCTTCGCGCTGTCGCAAGCTGCACAACATTGCGAACAGCGTAATCATTCTCGACGAGGCGCAGACACTGCCGCTGCATTTATTGCGTCCATGCGTCACTGCGCTTGATGAACTCGCCCGAAATTGGAAAGCCAGCATTGTGCTTTGCACCGCGACGCAGCCTGCACTTGCAGCATCCAGTGGCTTTGCCGGTGGCTTCGAAAATGTGCGGGAACTTGCCCCCGATCCACGACATCTCTACCAATCTCTCAAGCGCACACGGATCGTTGATCGGGGAACGATGGATGACGACCAACTGGCCGGCTGTCTGCGGGTTTCGTCGCAGGTCCTGTGCATCGTCAATACTCGCCGTCATGCACGGGAACTGTACCAATCACTCGGCGATGTTGAAGGAGCGTTCCACCTGACGACTCTGATGTGCGCCCATCACCGCCGGGAGAAGCTTGAAGCCGTGCGGGATCGTCTGAAGGCCGGGGAAACCGTGCGCCTCATTGCGACATCGCTGGTCGAAGCAGGCGTTGATCTCGATTTCCCAACCGTTTGGCGGGCGGAGGCCGGATTGGAGTCGATCATCCAGGCGGCAGGTCGTTGCAATCGGGAAGGACGAGCCTCCACAGGCGAGGTGTTCGTTTTCAAGCCAGCCCAAGGCGAAGGCCGCAGGCCGCCGCGGGAGATCGCACAATTCGCCTCAGCCGCCCGCAGTGTGATGCGTAGCCACGAAGACCCCATGTCTCTGGACGCAATCGAGTGCTACTTCAAAGAACTGTACTGGCTCAAGGGCGAAGATGCGCTTGATGCCAAAAATATTCTGCTACTGCTTCGGGAGCGCGCGAATAGCCTCAATTTTCCCTTCGAGGACATCGCCGAGGAGTTCCGTTTGATTGAGACGGCGATGGTGCCTATCATCGTTCCTTGGCGTGGTGCGGATGACACCGACGACACTGCGAAGCATCTGATTCAGAAACTTGACTGGGTCGAACGTCCGGGCCGAACCGCTCGCAATTTGCAGCCTTACGTTGTTCAAATTCCGTCCCGGCAGAGGGAGGACCTACTGTGCGCCGGCGCGGTAGAAGTTATCCGAAAGGATGATTTCGCCCAACAGTTTGTCGTGCTCACTAACCAGGATCTGTACCGTGCAGATGTTGGCCTAACGTGGGACGACCCCACATTTCGAAAAGTAGAAGGGTTGATGTTCTGAACTTCTTGGGTCAAGATTGTCTCAACGCTGAACGCAGTAAGCATGATAGCAGTTATAAGTAGTTATAGTTGCTGCCCGGCCAGTGATCGTGATCAAGCGTGGATTGAAGCTCCCGCAGCTGCCTGACTTCGTATCCGGTGGTTGTCCCCGACGATATAGGAGAACATAGATCGTGGGAAAGGGTGAACTGAAAGTTGAAAGCAGTATGAGCAAGGAGCACATTCATGAAAGTCCGCGATGTCATCCGCGTTCTCAATGCGCACGGTTTCCGGCTGGTCAGACAAAGAGGGAGTCATCGGCATTTCCAAGGAGTAGTAGAGGGACGGCGCCATATGGTTACTGTTCCTGGGAAGGGTGGCGAAGACCTAAAGCCGGGCACCTTATCGGCAATCCGTCAGCAGTCAGAGCTGCCACGCCATCTGTTTCGTCAGGGGAGCGCAGGCAAATGAGACTGGAACGTGAACCCTTGACACTGCGATCTTCTCCCGATACTGCACAGCCAGGACCGAAACACCCATTTGGCACGCACATGCAAGGGCGATCGGCGCGTCAGGAATCTGCGTTGCTCCTCCTCCGAAAATTCGGCAACCTGCTCAAGGTACATCTCTATGCAGATGTTGAGCGATTCCTTGACTGCTTGGAGGGATTTGCCGTCAACGGCGATATTGAAATCGGTGCAGATCGCCTCCCAATCCTCGCCGCTGCCGTAGGCATAGCACCGCGCAGTAAGGTTCATGCTGTCTCTCCCTTAGATTGGCCATCCGGTGTGTGGGCCGGATGCAAACTCTACCACCAACGCTTTCAATTGCCTGCGTCTCGTATCCCTTTTCAGTCTCGGCGCTTCAATCTTTTTGAGGAGGATTCGTGTCGTACGGTGTGAAATTGCACGTATGGGGCAAGCACGCCTGCTTTACCCGACCCGAAATGAAAGTCGAGCGGGTGTCCTATGATGCGATGACGCCATCCGCCGCGCGCGGCATCCTGGAGGCGATTCACTGGAAGCCAGCCATCCGATGGGTCATTGATCGCATCCATGTTCTGAAGCCTATCCGCTTTGAGACCCTGCGGCGCAACGAACTTGGGAGCAAGATACCGGTCAGCACCGCCCGCACGGCGATGAATCGTGGAACTACAGAGGGCCTCCACAAGTCAATCGAAGACGACCGGCAACAGCGTGCTGCAACCCTGCTGCGCGATGTGGCATATGTCATCGAAGCGCACTTCGTGCTTACCGGGGCCGCGAAGATTGATGACACTGAGGCTAAACACCTCTCGATGTTCAATCGCCGCGCCGCTAAAGGCCAATGCTTCCACCGGCCATATCTGGGGACCCGCGAATTCGCAGCCGACTTCGAACTGGTGCGTGATGTGATGCCACGATGCAGCCTGCCGGCCGATCAATGTCACCGCGACTTGGGCTGGATGCTGCATGACATCGACTATGAAAACGGAATGGAGCCCCGCTTCTTCCGCGCAGATCTGCGTGACGGAGTGATCGACATCCCTGCTCTGGATGCCGCAGAGGTCAAGGCATGACAGTTCTGCAGAGCCTTGCCGGGTACTACGACCGCTTGAGGGCTAGTGAAAACCCCAATGGCAAGCCGCCTGAATACGGATACTCAATGGAGAATATCTCCTATGCCGTCGTGCTAACGCCTAACGGAAAACCGGCAGATGTTCAATCATTGCTAAACACATCGGGTAAACCATCACGGCATCGGGTTCCACAGGCGTTCCCGCGTTCTGGCAAAAATCCCATCCCGTACTTTCTATGGGACAAGACAGCATTCGTTCTGGGCAAAAAACGAGACTCAGACACAGGACAAGTCGTGGATGCGGCAGTTAATCGTGCCAGATTTAGCAAATTTCATGAAGATATTCTCGCGGGAGCAGAAGACCCTGGTCTCCGAGCTTTTCGTATCTTTCTTCGGGAGTGGCAGGCTGAGCGCTACGAAAATGACCCTTTCTCAAGTGACATGCTGAATGCGAATGTTGTGTTCCGGCTTGATGGCGACCGGTGTTTCCTGCATGATCGACCGATCGCTCGAAGCATTTGGCTGGACTATCTGGCCGGTCAAGACAGTATGGCAAGCCGATGCCTCGTGACCGGCGAGAATGGGCCGACAGAGCGACTGCATCCAAAGATCAAGGGGGTTAAAGACGCTCAGTCTTCCGGTGCCTCCATCGTCTCATTCAATCTTGATGCCTTCAATTCCTTCGGTAAGAAGCAGGGCGCTAACTCACCCGTATCAAAGATTGCCGCTTTCAAATACACCACAGCTCTGAACCACCTGCTGGCCCGCGCCAGCCAGCAGCGCATCCAGATCGGTGATATGACCACGGTGTTCTGGGCCGAAGCGGCGGGTGACGATGAGAGTGCTAAGGCGGCAGAGGATCTGTTCTCCCGTCTTGCTGACCCGCCAACAGATGAGCAAGAAACTGTCAAGGTAGCCGACGAGATCAAGAAGATCGCCGAAGGTTGGCCGTTGAAGGAGGTCGTGCCGAAACTTGACGAGAACACTCACTTCTACATTCTCGGTCTGGCTCCGAATGCGTCCCGCCTTTCTATCCGGCTCTGGTGCCAAGACAGCATCGGTGAAATTGCGCGGCGAATCGGGGAGCATTGGTTCGACCTGAATCTCGAGCCTCCCCCTTGGCGAGTCCCGCCCGCTGCTTGGCGCCTGCTCCGCGAAACAGCGGCACAGAGCAAAATTGACAACATTCCACCCACCCTTGGCGGCGCGTTAATGCGGGCCATCCTTACCGGTAGCCAGTACCCCCGATCGCTGCTAGGCGCCGTTATCGCCCGCATCCGCGCTGACAAGCAAATCACTAGACTACGGGCAGCTATCTGCAAGGCATGTCTCGCCCGAAATCACCGTATGGGCTTTGAAGAGGAGGACGTTCCCGTGAGCCTGAACCCCGACGAAATCAATCCGGCTTATCGCCTCGGACGCCTGTTCGCCGTTTATGAGAATGCACAGCGCGCGGCCCTAGGCAAGCCCAATACGACCATAAAGGATCAGTACTTCGGTGCTGCATCGGCAACGCCGGCCTCTGTCTTCCCTTTGCTCGCAAAGAAATCAGCGAATCATCTTGCTTCCTTGCGAAAACAACCTGATAAAGCCAGGTTGGCAAACTGGTTTGAAAGACAGATCGACTCCATATGCGCAGGTCTGGACACCACCTTTCCGCGCAGCCTACGCCTTGAGGAGCAAGGGCGCTTCGTGCTCGGCTATTACCATCAAAGGGCAGGAAAGGATGGTGCCTCCAACGGTAAAGATGATACCGGTACCGCTAACATCGACTCCCACGACAAGGAGAAGTGAACATGACTACCATCCAGAACCGCTATGACTTTGTTTACCTGTTCGATGTCACCAACGGCAACCCAAACGGTGACCCGGATGCAGGGAACCTGCCCCGGCTCGACCCGGAAACGAATCAGGGGCTTGTCTCCGATGTCTGCCTGAAGCGCAAGGTGCGCAACTTCGTCGCAATGACGAAGGGTGACACCCTTGGACATGAAATCTATGTCGCCGAACGCGCCATCCTTGAGCTTCAGCAGAAACGCGCTTGGGACGCGATCAAGCCCGATGCGACGAAGAAGGATCGTGAGAAGCTCCCGAAGGGCGAGGAAGAAGCCAGAAAGATTACTCGTTGGATGTGTGACAATTTTTTCGATGTCCGCACGTTCGGTGCCGTTATGTCAACGAAAGGCGCCAACTGCGGTCAGGTGCGCGGCCCGGTGCAGTTCGCATTTGCGCGATCAATCGATCCAATTCTGCCACTGGAAATATCAATCACTCGTATGGCTGCGACGACCCGGGCTGACGCTGAGTCCAAGGGTGACATCCGCACCATGGGACGCAAGCATATAGTGCCCTATGGTCTTTACCGTGCTCATGGCTACGTTTCCGCGTGTCTTGCGGGCGACGATAAAGTCAAAGGCACCGGATTCTCCGAGGACGACTTGGAACTACTCTGGACCGCCCTCGAACAGATGTTCGACCACGACCGTTCGGCGGCACGAGGCGAAATGGCCGCGCGGCGGCTGGTAATTTTCAAGCACAGCAGTGCGCTTGGTAGTGCGCCCGCGCATCAACTGTTCCAAAGAGTCGTTGTCAAGCGATTACACAGCGGAGAAGAGTACGAACGGGGCGCTGCGGGCGCAAGCCATTTGCCGCCTGCTCGATCCTATGATGATTACGACATTTGCGTGAACAAACAGGATATGCCATCAGGCGTTGAGCTTATTGACAGGATATGAATGCCTGTCTCCTCTAGCAGAGGAATGTTGTGACAGTGAATGAGGATGAGTTAGCGCCCATTTCAGCGCTCCAGCACATGCTTTACTGCCCAAGGCAGTGTGCGCTTATTCACAATGAAAGACAGTGGGCTGAAAATCGCTTCACGGCTGAAGGGCGCGTCCTGCACGAACGCACCGATGCCGGCGGCCGCGAGCGCAGGGGACACGTGGCAATCGAGCGAAGTGTCCCGCTCCGTTCTTTGCGGCTCGGCGTGTCCGGCTTTGCCGATGTAGTCGAGATAGCCGATGACGGGCATCCATATCCCGTTGAGTACAAGCGCGGTCGTCCCAAGATGCATCGTGCCGACGAAGTGCAGCTTTGCGCCCAGGCGATGTGCTTGGAAGAGATGCTGGGCGTGTCGGTTCCAGAGGGTGCCTTGTTCTATGGCCGCAACCGCCGTCGAAAGACGATCGCCTTTGATGCTACACTGCGAGTGCTCACTGAGCGCATTGCGGCAGATGTGCGAAGAATGCTCTCTGCGCGCGAGATTCCGACTCCAGAGTACTCTGCGAAAAAATGCGAGGCATGTTCGCTCAAGGGGTTGTGCCAGCCTCAGAGACCGCGTCGCCCCGGTATCGTCGAGCGTTGGCTCGATAAGGCCATTGATGACTGATTCCCTTTCAACGTGGGCGTGTCACCCTTCCACATGAGCTGGCATTGAAACATGCGGCGGCATCTGAATACGCTCTATGTGACGACGGAAGGGGCTTGGCTGCACAAGGATGGGGAGAACGTGGTGGTCAAAGTAGATGGTGCCGAGCAAGGCCGGGTTCCCGTGCATCTGCTCGGCGGCATCGTCTGCTTCGGCGCAATCGGGGTGACGCCCGTTCTTATGGGTCATTGCGCAAAAAACGGCGTTTGCATCTCCATGATGAGCCGCACTGGGCGTTTTCTTGCCCGCATAGAAGGCCCGGTTTCCGGGAACGTGCTGTTGCGCCGCGACCAGTACCGCGCTGCCGACGATCCGGCGGAAACTGCTGCAATAGTCAGTCACATGGTAACCGGCAAGCTGCTCAATCAGCGCACCGTCGTCCGCCGGGCTCTGCGCGACCACGGCGGGAACATGCCAGCGGAGGCAAACTCCCGGCTGAAAAGTTGTGAGCGACGCCTGACCGATGCAGCGCGGCGCAGCCGCCAGCAGTTGGCGACAGACAGGCTGCGCGGGATTGAGGGTGAGGCTGCTCAGGTTTACTACAAGATATTTCATGACTTGGTGCGCAATGAAGAATCTGCTTTCATCTTTACACGGCGCTCCAGGCGGCCACCGCTTGATCCTGTGAACACGTTGTTGTCGTTTCTTTACACGCTGCTGGTTCACGACTGTCGCTCGGCGCTTGAGACCGTGGGGCTTGATCCCTCGGTGGGTTTTCTGCATCGGGATAGGCCAGGTCGACCAAGTCTGGCGCTTGATCTCATGGAGGAGCTTCGTCCAGTGCTAGCTGATCGCGTGGCGCTCTCGCTAATTAATCGCCGGCAACTGTCGGGACGAGATTTCAATACGGCGGTTAGCGGTGCGGTAGTCATGCGTGAGAGTGCGCGAAAAAAAGTATTGATGGCCTACCAAGATAGAAAGAAAGATCAGATCGTGCATCCGTTCCTCAGGGAAAAAACAACTTTTGGTCTCGTTCCTTTGCTGCAAGCCAGACTGATGGCGCAGCGCATTCGTGGCGACCTTGATGGATATCCTCCGTACCTCTGGCGATAGGCATAATTTATGTTGATGCTCGTTACCTACGATATTGCAACAGATGGTGCTCACGCGCCGAAAAGATTGCGCCGCGTTGCCCGCTTGTGCCAAGACTTCGGCCAGCGGGTCCAGTATTCAGTGTTTGAATGCCAAGTTGATCCCGCGCAGTGGATCCAATTGCGTAATCAGCTGATAGGCGCAATTGATGATCGGGTGGATAGCCTTCGCTTTTACCGAATCGGATCAAACTGGCGGTCGCGTGTTGAACACGTGGGAGCCAAGGCGAGCTACGATCCTGATGGCCCGCTTTTGTTTTGATGCGCGAACCTGAAGCGGCGAGTAATCCCTTACTGGTTCGCACGAATTCATCTCATTGATTTTATTGCTTATATTCCTAGTATTCCAGCAAGACAAGCCACATGAGACAATTCACTTCATGGGTTCGCGCAAGCGCACTATTTTCCCATTGCCAATCATATTGTTATCCTTGTGGCGTCGCCCCCCGCACGGGGGGCGCGGATTGAAAC
>RKRP01000181.1 GCA_007571315.1 Gammaproteobacteria bacterium | reverse complement strand
GGCGCAGGCGGACGGCCGCGCGGTGGGCACTATTGAGGGGCTGTCGCAAAACGGCGAGCTGCATCCCATGCAGCAGGCCTTTCATGAGCACCACGCCCTGCAATGCGGCTTTTGCACGCCGGGCATGATTATGAGCGCGGTCGATCTGCTGAAACGCAACCCGCGCCCCAGCGAATCGGAAGTGCGCGACTGGCTGGAAGGCAATATGTGCCGCTGCACCGGGTATCACAACATCGTCAAGGCGGTTCGCGCCGCTGCCGGCGCTATGGGAGAGGACGGATCGTGAGCGGGAACAGGGGTATTGGCGCAGCCGCGCCGCGCAGCGAAGACCGCCGCTTCATTACCGGCCGCGGCCGCTATGTGGATGACATCAATCTGCGCTCGCAGCGCTACGCCTGGTTTGTCCGTTCGCCTCATCCGCATGCCGAAGTGCGAGGCGTTGACGCCGAACAGGCGCTGAGGATGCCGGGCGTTGCCGCGGTGCTGACCGGCGCGGACCTTCAGGCCGACGGCATTGGCCCGCTGCCCGTGGCCTGGGGCATCACCAGCATGGACGGGTCGCCCGCCGTTGAGCCCGAGTTCCCGGCGCTGGCCACCGACCGCGTGCGCTATGTGGGCAATCCGGTAGCCGTGGTTATCGCGGATACCCGCGCCGCGGCGCGCGATGCCGCGGAGAAGGTGAACGTCCATTACCAGGAGCTGGATTCGGTATCCAACGCGGCCGCCGCGATGGAGGAGGGCGCCCCGCAGCTCCACGATGCCGCTGAAGGCAACCTGTGCTTCAACTGGGAGTGGCTGCCGTCGGCCATGGCGCCGGAGGCCCGGGCCAATACCGACAGGGCTTTCCGGGAAGCCGCGCATGTGGTGTCGCTGGAACTGGTCAACAACCGTCTGGTTCCCAACGCCATGGAGCCGCGCGCGTCCCTGGCCGATTTCAATCCCGGCACCGGCCAGCTGACCCTGTACGCCACCAGCCAGAATCCGCATGTGAACCGGCTGCTGCTGTGCACCGCAACCCTGAAGATGCCCGAGCACAAGGTGCGCGTGGTGGCGCCCGATGTGGGCGGCGGCTTCGGCTCCAAGATCTACCACTACGCCGAGGAACTGGTGGTGTGCTGGGCTTCGCGCCGCCTGGGCGTGCCGGTAAAGTGGACGGCCGAGCGCAGCGAGTCGTTTCTCGGCGACGCGCAAGGCCGCGACCATCTGACCCGGGTGGAACTGGCGCTGGATGCCGATGCCCGGTTCACCGGCCTGCGGGTGGACACCATCGCCAACCTGGGCGGCTGGTTGTCGGCCTTCGGGCCCGCCATACCCACGGTGTTCTACGCCCCCCTGCTGGCCGGCGTGTACAAGACGCCCAACATCTACGTGACCGTAAAGGGCGTGTTCACCAACACCACGCCCACCGACGCCTATCGCGGCGCCGGGCGTCCCGAGGCCTGCTACGCGATCGAGCGCATTGTGGACGAAGCCGCGGCGCAGTTGCGCATGGACCCGGCGGAAATCCGCCGCCGCAACTTTATTCCGCCGGACGAGTTTCCCTATCAGTCGCCGGTGGGGCAGCTTTACGACTCGGGCGATTTCGAGGGCTGCCTGAATCTCGCCATGGAACTCAACGGCTACGCCGGTTTCGACCAGCGCCGCCGCCAGAGCGAGGCGCGCGGGAAGCTGCGCGGGCGCGGAATGAGCTTCTATATCGAGGCCTGCGGAGCGGCGCCTTCGCAGGCGGCCGGGCAACTGGGCGCTCGGGCCGGCCTTTACGAGGTCGCCACGGTGCGCGTGCATCCCACCGGCGCCGTGCAGGTTATGACCGGCGCCCACAGCCACGGCCAGAGCCATGAGACCACTTTCGCGCAGATCGTGGCCGACCGCCTGGGGGTGGATTTTGGCAATGTTGAGGTGGTGCACGGGGACACCGGGGAGGTCCCCTTCGGAATGGGCACTTACGGCTCGCGCTCGCTGGCCGTGGGCGGCAGCGCGCTGGTCAAGGCGATCGACAAGGTGATCGAGAAAGGCCGCAAGATCGCCGCGCATCTTCTGGAGGCGGCGGCCGACGACATCGAGTTCAGCGAAGGCCAGTTCCGGGTAGCGGGCACCGGCCGCGAGGTGGCCTTCGGCGATGTGGCGCTGGCGGCCTATGTGCCGCACAACTACCCGCTGCAGGAACTGGAGCCCGGGCTGGAGGAAACGTCGTTCTTCGACCCGGAGAACTTCACTTTTCCTTCCGGCTGCTACATCTGCGAGGTGGAAGTCGACCCCGGCACGGGAGTGGTGGAGCTTTGCGACTTCGTGGCCGCCGACGACTTCGGCAACCTCATCAACCCCATGGTTGTGGAGGGGCAGGTGCATGGCGGTTTGGCGCAAGGCATCGGCCAGGCCCTGATGGAGCACTGCCGCTACACGCCCGAGGGCCAGTTGCTTACCGGTTCGTACATGGACTATTGCATGCCGCGCGCCGACGACCTGCCGTCCTTCAAGGTGGCCACCCGCTCCACCCCCACGCCGTTCAATCCGCTGGGCGTGAAAGGTTGCGGCGAGGCCGGCGCGATCGGGGCGCCGCCGGCGGTGATCAACGCCCTGCTGGATGCGCTGCGCCCGCTGGGCGTAACGCACATCGACATGCCGGCCACGCCGAACGCCGTGTGGCAGGCCATTCAGGCCGCCCAGGCGGTTGAATAGACAGGGCGGATAGAGGAGATTCCATCCCATGCGTGAATTCGACTATTACCGCGCCGGCTCGGTTCGCGACGCGGCCAAGAAACTGGCGGCGGCCGGGAACCCCATGCTGCTGGCTGGCGGCATGACGCTGCTGCCGGCGCTGAAGATGCGCCTGAACGAGCCCTCGGCGCTGATCGACCTCGCCGGCATCGACGAACTGAAGGGCGTGCGGCTAGGGCGCAAGGCCGCGCGCGTGGGCGCCACCACCACGCACGCGGAGGTGTCCGGCAACGTGGAGTTGCGCGCCGCCATTCCGGCGCTTTCGCAGGCCGCGGAATCCATCGGCGACCCGCAAGTGCGCAACCGCGGCACGCTGGGCGGCTCGCTGGCCAACAACGATCCGGCGGCGGACTATCCGGCGGTGGCGCTGGGGCTGGGCGCCACCGTGATTACCAACAAGCGCAAGATCGCCGCCGACGAATTCTTCAAAGGGATGTTTGAAACGGCCCTGCGCTCTGGCGAATTGGTCACGGAAGTGTTGTTTCCGCTCCCGCAGCGGGCCGGCTACGCCAAATTCCCCAACCCGGCCACCCGCTACGCGCTGGCGGGCGTGTGCGTGGCGCAGTTCAAATCGGGCGCGCGGGTAGCGGTGACCGGCGCCGGAACTTCGGTGCACCGCCTGAAGGATTTTGAAGAGGCGCTCAACGAGGATTTTTCGCCTGGCGCGCTCGAAGGGCTTTCGGTTTCCGCCGCCAGCATGAACGACGACATGCACGCCAGCGCCGAATACCGCGCCCACCTGGTGGGCGTAATGGCCCGCCGCGCCGTTCGCATGGCTCTCGGCTAGCAGTCCGCCACTTTCTCCGCGGCCCACTTGACTGACTCGCCCAATTCGGTCGAGCAGGCGCGCGGCCTGCTGGCCGCTCAGAATTACATCGCGGGCCAGCGCCTGGCCGCCGCCGTCTTTCTCGCCCTCAGCCTCAAGCGCCCGCTGTTTCTTGAAGGCGAGGCCGGCGTGGGCAAAACCGAACTGGCGCGGGCGCTGGCCGCGGCGCTGGGTCGCCGCCTGATCCGTTTGCAGTGCCACGAGGGCCTTGACCTGGCGGGCGCCGCCTACGAATGGAACCACGCCCGCCAGATTCTGGCCATCCGGCTGGCCGAGGCCGGAGGCAGCCAGAGCGTTAAGGATTTGTCCAGCGGCCTTTACTCGCGCGAGTTTCTGATTGAACGTCCGCTGCTTGAAGCATTGACGGCCACCGGAGACGCGCCTCCGGTGCTGCTGGTGGACGAGCTGGACCGCGCCGATGAGCCTTTCGAGGCCTATCTGCTGGAGTTTCTCGCCGATTTCCGCATGAGCATTCCGGAACTGGGGGCGATCAAGGCCGAGGAACCGCCCATAGTGATTCTCACCTCCAACCGCACACGCGAGGTTCACGACGCCCTCAAGCGCCGCTGCCTCTACTGCTGGGTGGATTACCCCACGCGGCCCGCCGAAGAGCGGATTCTGGCCGTCCGCGTCCCCAGGCTGCCCGAGGCGCTGCGCGCCAAGGTGGCCGCTTTTGCGCAGGCGCTGCGCAAGGAGGGCCTGTTCAAGGCCCCCGGCGTGTCCGAAACCCTGGACTGGGCCGAAGCGCTGATGGCCATGGGCGCCCACGACCTGGATGCCGAGTCCGTTTCGCAAACCCTGGGCGCCCTGCTCAAGTACCAGGAGGACCTGGGCGCGGTCGATAACAGCATGGTGGAGCGCCTCCTTGCCGCCTCCGCCTGATTCCCGCCCGGCGTTGGTATTCTTGGCATCGTGACGGATTTCTTCGCAAAACCCATTCTCAACTCGCCCTATGAGCGGCCTCTCAGGCACTGGGAGCTGGACAGCGAGCGCAGGCCAACGGGACGGACGATCGCCAGACGCCGCCCTGCGCAATACATCACGCCGGTCCCTTCGCCAAAGGCAAGCGGGCAGGCGAAGCTGAAGCTGCGCAATACGAGCGCTTCGGACGGTCCGCAGGAATACGATCCCATGCCCTTCGTTGATGAAATCCGCCGCCATCTGGAGGATTGGCGGCGCCTGCCCGCGGAGCAGTGCGGAGTCACGCCGGTAACGGCGCGCCTGCTGCGGCACTGGCGCGAGCACGATTTTTTGGGCCGCCGGCCGTTTTTTTGCCAGATCGAGGCGGTCGAAACCGTCATTTGGCTTGCCGAGGTGGCAGGCTGCGTCAGCGGTCGAACTCCGGCAGCGTACAAGGGCATTCTCAAACACTTGCGGGGCGCGAACGAGAGCGCCAACCCGGGGCTGTTGCGCATTGCCCTCAAGCTGGCCACCGGCGCCGGGAAAACAACGGTGATGGCCATGCTGATCGCGTGGCAAACGCTAAACGCGCTGCGCTCCCCCAACAGCCCGCGATTCACGCCGGGTTTTCTGCTGGTAACGCCAGGCATCACGATCCGCGACCGCCTGCGCGTTCTGCTGCCCAACGATCCCGACAGCTATTACAGCAAGCACGAGCTGGTGCCGCACGGCATGCAGCGGGACCTGCGCCGCGCCCGGATCGTGATCGTCAACTATCACGCCTTCAAGCCCCGCGAGCGCATCAAGCTGGCGAGCGGCAACCGGGCCTTGATGAAGGGCCACGGACCGGACGTGTCCACACTGGAGACGGAGCCCCAGATGCTGCGGCGGGTTTGCCGCGAGCTGATGGGCCTGAAGAACATCCTGGTGATGAACGACGAGGCGCACCACTGCTACAGGGAGAAGCCCGGCAAGTCCGAAGAGGACGAACGGCAAGGCGCCGAAAGGGAGGAGGCGAAGAAAAACGCCAAAGCGGCGCGCTTGTGGATTTCCGGAATCAAAGCCGCGCAGCGCGCCATAGGCGTTCGCTCCGTTATTGATCTTTCCGCCACGCCGTTTTTCCTCAGCGGCTCCGGCTACCGCGAAGGCACGCTGTTCCCCTGGACTGCGAGCGATTTCTCGCTGCTTGATGCGATCGAATGCGGCATCGTCAAGCTGCCCAGGGTGCCGGTGGCGGACAACGCCGGCATTGGCGAAATGCCGCGCTACCGGGAGTTGTGGCGGCACATCGGCTCCGGCATGCCGAAAAGAAGTTCATCGAAAGCCGGTCAACTTGATCCGCTTCGCCTTCCGGCTGATCTCCAGGGCGCCATCAAGGCTCTCTACGGACACTATGCCGCCACTTTCGAGGCATGGCGGGAAGCGGAAATTCCGGTTCCGCCGGTGTTCATCGTGGTGTGCAGCAACATGGCCGCCTCCCAACTGGTTTACCGGTTCATAGCCGGATTTGACCGTCCGGCGGAGGATGGCGGCGCGCCTTTCCCGCACCGCGGGTTGCCGCTTTTCAGCAACTACGATGAGGCGGGGCAACGCCTCGCCCGTCCGCGCACGCTGCTGATTAACAGCGAGCAACTGGAATCCGGCGAGGCGCTGGACAAAACCTTCCGCGAGGCCCATCAGCACGAAATCGAACGCTTCCGCCGCGAACGGGTCGAACGCACCCGGGATGCCGCCGCGGGCGAGAACCTCACCGATGCCGAGCTGCTGCGCGAAGCCATGAATACTGTGGGCAGGCCCGGCCGGCTGGGCGCGTCCATTCGCTGCGTGGTGTCGGTGGCGATGCTTTCGGAAGGCTGGGACGCCAACACCGTAACCCATGTTCTGGGCGCGCGGGCTTTCGGCACTCAGCTGCTGTGCGAGCAGGTTGTGGGCAGGGCTTTGCGCCGGCAGTCGTACGAACTTAACGACGAGGGCTTGTTCGATGTGGAGTACGCCGAGGTGCTCGGCGTGCCGTTCGATTTTGCCGCCGAACCCATAGTGGTGAAGCCGCCCAAACCCAAGCAAACTGTCCGCGTGCAGGCGGTGCGGCCTGAGCGCGACCACCTGGCCATTGAGTTTCCCCGCGTGGAAGGCTACGCCCGCGACCTGCCTGAGCAGCGCCTGTCGGCAACGTTCAGCAGAGACTCCACGCTTACTTTGAAGCCGGAAAAAACCGGCCCCACCAAGACGCGCAACGAGGGCATCTTCGGCGAGGGCGTGACCCTGGAATCCACCGGCGCGCAGGCCGTCCGAACGGCGACAGTGGCGTTTCACCTGGCGAGCCGGCTGCTGCGCAAGCATTTTCTCGATGGCGGCGGAGTGCCCAGGCTGCACCTGATGCAGGACCTTCTGCGCATCGCGCGCGAATGGCTGGATGGCGGCTATCTGGTGTGCGCAGGCGGAACGCAGCCGTCGCAACTGCTCGGTGCCGGATTCGAGGACGATGCCTGCGAACGCATCCACCAGGCGATCGCCAGATCGGCGGGCGAGCGGCGAATCCGCGTGGTGCTCGACCCCTGCAATCCCCGCGGCTCAACCGCCGGGGTGGATTTTCGCACCTCAAGGCAAACGCGCTGGTCCACAAGTCCCGCCTTGTGCCATGTCAACTGGGCCGTTTGCGACGGAGGCTGGGAGCTTGAGTTCTGCCGCATCCTCGAATCCCACCCTCGCGTGCGCGCCTATGTGAAAAACGAGGGCATGGGGTTTTCCGTTCCTTACCTGATGAGCGGAATTTCCCGGCGCTATTTCCCGGATTTCATCGTGCGCGTTGACGACGGCGCCGGGCAGCCGCTGAACCTGGTGGTGGAAATCAAGGGCAAGCGCAAGGAAGACGCCAAAATCAAGGCTGAAACCATGCGCGCGTCATGGGTTCCCGGCGTCAACCGCCGCGCGGACTACGGCCGCTGGGATTTCCTGGAATTAACGGACATCGACGCCATGGAGGAGGACTTTAATCGCTGGTTTGCGCAGCGCGCCGCCTGCTCCAGCGTTCGAGCGGCGCATGGAGCAATCCTCCCGGGCGGCAGCAGGCCGGATTCGCAGGACCTCCCGCGCCGCAAACGCCAGGCCAGCGGAGGGAGAGGATAGCAGTGGCGCGCAAACGCAAGCCAAACAAGCAAGTCGAGACGCTTACGCACCCGGAGGAGTCGCGCCGGAACATTCCCACGTCCGAAATGGAATCGCTGGTGCCGGAGCAGGACAAGAGGCCGCTGCCCATCGCCTACAAACGCCGCAACCGCGAGCTGGACCCGCAGTTGGTGTGGCGCGGCAAGGACGAGCAGGATTTGTCCGACCTCCTTGTTCAGGCGCCTCCGCTCTACATTCAGGAGAAAGTGCATCCGAAGGCGCTGATTGAGGATCTGTTGCAGGAGAGCCGGCGAAGATCGCAGGAAAAAGCGCCCGGTATTCCCGACCTTTTCGCCGATTTCAACGGGCTGCCCAACCCGGAAGCGGCAACGGAGTTCTACCAGCACGACCAGAACTGGTCGAACCGGATGATTCTGGGCGACTCGCTGCAAGTCATGGCCTCGCTGGCCGAGCGCGAGGGGCTGCGCGGCAAGGCGCAGTGCATTTATCTCGACCCGCCCTACGGCATCAAGTTCAACTCGAACTTTCAGTGGTCCACGACGAGCCGCGATGTGAAGGACGGCAAGGCGGAGCACATCACCCGCGAGCCGGAGCAGGTGAAGGCGTTCCGGGACACCTGGCGGGACGGGATTCACTCGTATCTGACGTATTTGCGGGACCGCCTGACGGTGGCGCGGGATTTGCTGACGGAGAGCGGCTCGATCTTCGTGCAGATTGGCGATGAGAACGTGCACCGCGTGCGCACGGTGATGGATGAGGTGTTTGGGGAGGGGAATTGTGTCAGTCAAATCCTGTATCGACGAGGTGGCTTTCAGACTGGAAAGTCAATTGCGAATACGTTCGACTACATTCTTTGGTATGCAAAACAAATTGAACTGGTTAAGGCACGATCCAACTATATCGGCATTGACCCCGACGACTGGTATCCGAATGCAGATCATTGGATCGAGCGAATCGACGGTATCAGAGTGGCATATAAGCGCAATCAAGAAATACCTGATGATGCTCGTTTGCATAGCGACAGAGCTTGCTTTTCCGCAACTGGCGGAACCTCAAGTTCTTTTTCTGTATGCCTAACGGGCCTTCGAACTGGTCCTCCGACAGGCCGTGGATGGTCTTCTAGCTCTATTGGCGTGTCGCGATTAATCCGAGCCAATCGTATTTTCCTTAAGGGGAAGAGACCTCGGTTCAAGCCGTACTACGATGACTTTCCGGTCAGGCAATTGACCAACGGTTGGCTGGACACGGTGAGGGGTGGGTTCAGTGGTGATGGAAGCGACATAAAGATGTACGTCGTTCAGACAGCGACAAGCGTCATCCAACGCTGCCTTCTGATGACCACCGATCCGGGCGATCTTGTGCTTGATCCCACCTGCGGCTCCGGCACCACCGCCTACGTCGCCGAGCAATGGGGCCGCCGCTGGATCGCCATCGACACCTCCCGTGTCGCGTTGACGCTCGCCCGCGCCCGCATCATGGGGGCGCGCTATCCGTACTACCTGCTCGCCGACAGC
>RKRP01000009.1 GCA_007571315.1 Gammaproteobacteria bacterium | reverse complement strand
GCCCGATGAACGCGCAGGCCCAATCTGTCAGAGCGATCCTGTGTAATGTGTTCAGCCTGAGCCTTGAGCGCAGCGTAATCGAATTTCATGGTTCGCGAATTTTGACAGCCCCATCGGCATTCGCGGCTTGCTCAGTCCATTCGGGGCCAGACTTCATTCGCCAGAGCCTGCGGCTTCGACTTCGTGTCGTTCGTTTATGAGCACGAATTCCAACCGTTCGGCAAGGAAGCGGAAGATCGCCTCGAAATAAACGTCGCATGATTCCTCTGCCATGCCAGACCACTCCGCCATTCGTGTGTTGGCGAATGGCGCAAGTTCGGAGCGGCTGTTGCGCTCACGCTATTGGGGGCGATCGTCTCAGGTTTCATTTGCTGCCTCCCTGCTGACTGCCATGGCTGCTAGCACGGCACGTTGAGGCTTCATTATGGTAATACGATGGAGCGCAATTTGTTCAGTTTGCTTGTTGGGAGTGCGTGGTCGCAGTTTACGGTTTCGCAAGCCTGGGTGCGAGAGTAAGGGGCCACGGACGGCAGGCGAGCGGGCGCAGGGCCGACTCCGGCGCTTTGTCCAGCACCCCGGGGCAAGGCTCTGGCCGCTCCGGCCGGCCAGCGCTTGCCTTGCTCCCAGTTGCGAATCGTCTCGTGCGGCCCATAAAGGCGGGCTATTCGGCATCCATGGGGGCGTTGGCGTCCACTACCCGGGTGGCGGGGCCTGTGATTAGCGGGTCGGGGCCGCTCACCAGGCGTGGCTGCTTGTCCGGATAGGGCAGCTTCATCAGGAAGTGTTGCATGCAGGCAATGCGCGCCCGCTTTTTGTCATCGGATTTGATTACCGTCCAGGGCGCGTCGGCCGTGTCCGTGTAGAAGAACATCGCTTCCTTGGCCATGGTGTAACTGTCCCACTTATCGACAGAAGCGATATCAATGGGCGAAATCTTCCATTGCTTCAGAGGATCGGTTCTGCGGCTGTCGAATCGATGCGCCTGTTCTTCCTGCGAGACGGAAAAGTAGTACTTGAAAAGGTAAATTCCACTGTTGACCAGCATGCGCTCCAATTCCGGGCACTGGCGCATGAACTCCAGGTATTCCGCCCGCGTGCAAAAGCCCATCACCCTCTCCACGCCTGCGCGGTTGTACCAGGACCGGTCGAACAGCACGATTTCTCCGGCGGCAGGGAAGTGCTGGACGTAGCGCTGGAAATACCACTGGCTGCGCTCCCGCTCGTCGGGCTTTTCCAGGGCGACCACGCGGCAACCACGCGGGTTGAGATGCTCCATGAAGCGCTTTATGGTTCCGCCCTTGCCGGCGGCGTCGCGTCCCTCGAAAAGCACCAGGACCTTGGCGCCGGAATCCTTGATCCAGCGCTGCGCCTTGAGCAGTTCAACCTGCAGAGGAGCCTTCAGCAGCTCGTAGGTCCCGCGCCGCATCTTGTCCTTGTACGGATAGACGCCTTCCTGGAACACGCGCCTGATAACGTCCGCCGAATGTTGCGGCTTAGCATCTGGCTTGCGGGCCGCCTGATCGCGCCCGCCGTCCGTTGAACCGGCCTCCTCACTCATGAACTGCCTCTGCCCGCGAGGGTGGCTTGATTATAGAAGACCCGTCCGGCGGGGATTGAAATTGCGCGGCCGGCATTCGGCGAGGCGCGCTGCTCGCCGGAAAGCGAGTTGCATTATGATGGCTTGCGCCTGCAAATGGCTTGCTCCTGCAACCCGTAAATTGAACTCATGACAGCAACCGACGAACTGCTAAAGAACAACGCGCGTTACGCCGGGAATTTCAGCAAGGGCGATTTGCCGTCTCCTCCCGCGCGCAAGCTGGCGGTCGTGGCCTGCATGGATGCCCGCCTGGATACCCACAAGCTCCTGGGTCTGAAGGAAGGCGATGCGCACGTTATCCGAAACGCGGGCGGCGTGGTCACTGATGATGTTCTGCGCTCGCTGACGATTTCCCAGCGGCTGCTGGGCACTGGCGAAATCATCCTGATCCACCACACCGACTGCGGCATGCTGACCTTCCGCGACGACGACTTAAAGGACGCGATTGAAGACGATACCGGCTTGCGGCCTGCATTCGCGCTTGAAGCGTTCCGGGACCTGGAACGGAACGTGCGTCAATCAATCGCGCGGATCAAGGCTTGCCCCTTCATCCCCCGCAAGGATCAGGTTCGCGGCTTTGTCTATGACTGCGCCACCGGCCGGCTCAACGAGGTCGAGCGGCACGCCTGAGACGGCTCAGCAACCGGCGGAGCGGACGGCTTCGGATTCACCCGCAGGAGCCGAAGCTTGGCGGCGGCGCTCCCAGTTGTCGCGCACATAGTCCATCAGCGAAGGAATGCCGGGCTCGCAGATGATGTCGCCCCTTTGCTCCCCTTGCTCCTTCCTTGCTCCTCTTTCAACATAAAAGCCCAGGTCCTTCAGCGTCTGGGCATCCTTGCCTGCCGCCTCGATCCCTTCGGTGTCAATCACGCTGCCGTCCGTTCCAATCAGGACCCGGAATCTCACGTAGCCCTCGGTGCCGTCCATAAGCGCTTCGCGCGGCCATTGCGGCTCAATGCGAACAATGGGAAGAGCATCGCTTTCTGACATCTCGCTGCGGAGTTGCTCGGCCACTTCGGCTTCGCGCCGCTTGCGCTCGGTCTCTTCAAGCTGGCGCCGCGCCGCCTCGGCCTTCTCC
>RKRP01000076.1 GCA_007571315.1 Gammaproteobacteria bacterium | reverse complement strand
GTTCATTGCGTCGCTCCGCGCCCGCCCCGGCGCCATCAACCCCGTACGCCGTCCAAAAATCCCGATCCCCCCGCCTCCTCACACCACTGATGAAATATCCGGGCTAACAGACAGCCGGCGCTTGATTTTTGCGCGCGCGCCCGGCGCGCTGGACCGGCAAATGCGGCGCAAGATGGCCGCTGAACGCAACCAGCGGCCCCGCAATTGGGTGCTTGAACCCGTTCGCCCTGAAATAACCCGCAATCAGGTGATGAAATCCAGGTAGTTCTGCGGATGAACAGCCTTGAAAGTGTTGCCGGGATAGGCGCGGCGCCAGGCGCCGGGCGCGCGCGCATTCCGGCGCGGCGACCATTTCATTTCGAACGCGTCAAGGCGTCCGTCCAACTCCTCAATCAGATCGATTTCCTGCCCATCGTGAGTGCGCCAGAAGTAACTTTCAGCCAGTCGTCCCGTGTACAGGTTGTATTTCAACCGTTCCGCCAGAACATAGTTCTCCCATAAGGCGCCTGTGTCGTCACGCAGCGCAACTCCGTTGAAATTGTTGATCAGCCCGTTGCGAATGCCGTTGTCGTAGAAGTAATAGCGGCGGCTCTTGACGATCTCCTTGCGCAGATTCCGACTGAAACCGTGCCGGTTGTAGATCACGTAAGCCTTTTCCAGCAATCCAAGATAACGCTCCACCGAGTTCCTGGCCATGCCCAGCTGGGCGCCCAGTTCGGTAACCGAAACCTGGCGCCCAATCTGAAATGCGAGCAACTGAAGCAGGCGCCGCAATTTATCGGTGTAACGAATATTCTCAAGTTGCAGGATGTCCTTGAACAGATAGGAATTAATCAGTTCCTTGATGTACATTCGCCGCTGCTCGTCCGATGCCATCAGAACCACTTCCGGGTACGATCCGTAGATGAGGCGCATTTCGAGACGGGCGCTGGTCTGGTGAGCGTCTTCGATCCTTTCAATCTCCATTTGCGCCAAAGGCAGGAGAAGCAGCGTGTGCTGGCGCCCGGTGAGGGGCTCGCCGGTCTGACGGGCCAAATCAAATGACGACGATCCGGTTGCAACAATACGGAGGCCTTGCGCATGGTCCACGAGCAGCTTCAGGTTCAAACCAATCTGCCGCGCATGCTGCGCCTCGTCCACGATAAGTGTCCGGCGCTCGCCGACGAGCGCTTTCAGCTTGGTCACGGATTGGCTTTCCAGATACTCCCGCGCCGCAATGTCCTCGCCGCTGACAACGAGCGCGTCCGGTTCGCGCCATTCAACGTAGCGGCGGATCAAAGTGGTCTTGCCTGAGCGGCGGGGGCCGTGCACGACCACTACCTTGCCTGGAGCTATCAAGCGGTCAAGCTGGGCCAGTTGCGCCTGAGGAATGTAAGAATCGATTCTAATAATGACTGATTTTATATAAATTCCGATACTTTGCAATTCTTTAATTGCATTATTCGAATTATTTTGAACTGGAAGAGGACAGCGTGCGCGCTGCAACGCTGGCGCAAAAGCAGCAGGGCGCCCCCCTTGCAGTGTGTTATGATGCGCTGACGAATGGATGCTGCATTTCAGCGAACAGGGAGGCCCGCGTTCCATGGCTGGATACATGATAGACACCGCCGCCGCCATTGACGGACTCAAGGCCGAGGGCATTCCTCCCAATCAGGCGCGGGCGATTGTGCGCGCCATAGCGCAGCGCAACGAGGAAATCGCAACGAAAAGCGACATTGTTGCTGTGAAAGGCGACATCGCTGCTGTGAAAGGCGACATCGTTGCTCTGAAAAGCGACATCCGGGCTCTGGAGTCCAAGTTCGATGCGAAGATGAGCGCTCTGGAGTTCAGGTTGAACACGAAGATCTACCTTATGGCTGGAACTATTGTCGCCGCTCTCAAGGCTCTCCAGTACCTGGGGCTGTGAACCTGCGCGCCCCGCAGGCAGACCGATCAACCCGGCGCGGCGCGCGCTTTGATTTTGGTACAATCGCGGCTTTGACGAGCGAGCGGCGCGACCGCGGGATTACTTTCAATGGTAGGCATTCGGCTATCCCGGCATGGGGCCAAGAAGCGGCCCTTCTATCACATCGTAGTGACTGATCGGCGCAACAAGCGCAACGGACGGTTTATTGAGCGGCTCGGTTTCTACAATCCGATCGCCACCGGCGGCGAGCAGCCCCTCAAGCTGGCGCTGGACCGGGTCGATTATTGGCTGGGGCAGGGCGCCCAGCCGTCCGAGCGCGTGCGGCAACTGATCCGCCGCCGACGCATGGAAGGCGGCGGATCAGTTGAAGCGCCGCAGGCACCCGTGGCTGCCGCTGCTGGCGCGGTTGAGGAAGCGGCGCCGCCGGCGCGGCAGCAGGAGGCGCCTGCGCCCGAAGGCGGAGCGGGCGAAGATATTGAGCCGCCGGGCGGCGGGCAGGATGATGGCGAAGAGGCCAGTCATACCGAAAAGGACTCCGGCTGAAACGAAACCGCCTTCGGACGCTTCCCGCGAAGCGATAACCATTCCGATGGGCCGCCTGGGCGCGGCTCATGGGCTTTTGGGCTGGCTGCGGGTGGTTTCCTACGCCGACCCTCCGGAACAGCTTCAGAAATACCGCCACTGGGTTCTTGTTGTGAACGATCAGCGAAAGGAAGCGACTCTGCGCAGCCTTCGCGCTACCCGCAATGGCCTGACCTGCTTGCTTGAGAACATCAACACCCGCGAAGCCGCGGAAGCGCTCAACGGCGCGGAAATCCGCGTCGAGCGCGCCGCCTTGCCGCCCGCTGGCGCGGACCAATGGTATTGGGCCGACCTCGAAGGCTTGGAAGTGCGCAATCTTGATGGCGAATGCCTGGGCGATGTTGCCGGACTGATGGCTACCGGCGCCAACGATGTGCTGATTGTGCAGGGCGACCGGCGGCGGCTCATTCCGTTTTTGCCCGGCAGCCGCGTGCGCGAGGTGAACCTGGAAGAGGGCCGCCTGCTCGTGGATTGGGACGCTTCGTTCTAGGGACAGCGGGCCAGGGACAGCGCGTCATGCATATCGCCACCGTTTGCCTGCATCCCGATATGGTGCTCGGCGCCTTCAAGGACGGAGTATGCGGGCGCGCCTTCGAATCCGGCGTTGCAACGCTGCGTTGCGTCAATCCGCGCGATTTCGCCAGCGGCCCGCATCGCAGCGTGGATGATCGTCCCTACGGCGGCGGCCCCGGCATGGTTCTGCGGCCAGAGCCTCTGCTGGCGGCGGTGCGCGCTGCCCGCGCCAATGCGCCGCAAGGCGCGCCGGTAATTTTTCTCACGCCTCAGGGAAAGCGGTTCAGGCAGGACCGGGCGCGCCAGCTGGCCGCTGGCGCCGGGATCATCCTGGTGGCGGGACGTTACGAGGGGTTCGACGAAAGGGTGGTTGAACTGGAAGCTGATGAGGAGTTGTCGCTGGGAGACTTTGTTTTGAGCGGCGGGGAACTGGCCGCCTGCGTGGTTATTGATGCGGTTGTGAGGCTGTTGCCGGGCGCTCTTGGCGACCAGCGTTCCGCGCGGCAGGATTCATTTTCCTCAGGGCTGCTGGATTTTCCGCAGTACACCCGGCCCTCCGTAGTGGAAGATCGGGCGGCGCCCGAAGTTCTGCTGGGCGGAAACCATGACCGGGTTCGCGCCTGGCGGCTCAAGCAAGCGCTGGGGCGCACCTGGATGCGGCGCCCTGAATTGCTCGCGGCCCGGCGCCTGAATGATCAGGAGCGGCGGCTTTTGGAGGAGTTTCAGGCCGACGCGAGGGCCGCGGCCGAACGCGCCCCAGGCCGCCTGCGCGATTCGAAAAACAGCAGGGTCGCGTCCAGGCAAGTTGAGAAACAGTAGAATAAGGGCAACAAACCATGAGCAATCTGATTAAGGAACTGGAAGCGGAGCAGATCCGCGCGGATCTTCCGGCATTTTCGCCGGGCGATACCGTGGTGGTTCAGGTGCGCGTGCGCGAAGGGCAGCGTGAGCGCCTGCAGGCTTTCGAGGGCGTGGTGATCGCCAAGCGCAACCGCGGCCTGAATTCGTCCTTCACGGTGCGCAAGATTTCCCACGGCGAAGGTGTTGAGCGGGTGTTTCAAACTCACAGCCCGATGATCGCCGGGTTGGAAGTCAAGCGCCGCGGGGCTGTTCGGCGCGCCAAGCTCTACTACCTCCGCGAGCGGCGCGGGCGCAGCGCGAGGATTCGCGAAAAGCTGTGAGGCCCGCCGGCCTTCTGGGATTGGCCCTTGCGGTCGTCAGTCTGGCGGGTTGCGGTTCGCTGATCCGTTCCGCTACGGGAGGGCTGACCGAACAACTCGGCGAGGCCGTGCTGGGGCAGGACGACCCGGAACTGGTCCGCGAAGCCACGCCCACGCTGCTGATCCTTATCGACAGTCTGGCTGCCGGCGATGCCAGCCCTGCGGTCCTGGGCGCCGCCGCGCAGCTGTATGCCGCCTATGGCGTGGTGTTCGTGAATGACCCGGAACGGTCCCGGAAGCTGACCGGGCGCGCGTACAACTATGGAAGAAGGGCTCTGTGCGCGGCCGAAAGCGCCGGTTGCGGGGTGGAGAAACTGCGCTTCCAGGATTATGAAACACGCATCGGCGCGTTTCCCGCAAGCAAGGCGCAGGCGCTGTATGACTACGTTATCGGCTACCTCGCCTGGGTGCAGGCCCGCGCCGACTACGAGGCGCTGGCTCAGCTTCCCCGGCTGCAGGTTGCGCTGGAGCGCTTGCTGGCCGTGGCCCCGGCGCCCATCAGGGGCCGCGCGCATATGTACATGGGCACCTTGCAATGCCTGCGCCCGGCATCTCTTGGCGGCGCCCCGGAAGAGGGGATGCGCAACTTCGAGCAAGCCTTGCGCCTTACCGGGCGAAAGGACCTGAGCGTGCAGGTGGAATACGCCCGCAACTGCGCGCGCTTGCTCTATGATCGGGAGTTGCATGACCGCTTGCTGGAAGAAGTGCTGAGCGCCGAGGCGGAGCAGCCCGGCCTCACCCTGTTCAACAACCTTGCCAGGAAAGACGCGCAAGAACTATTGAGTTCCGCCGATGACTATTTTTGACCAGGCGCTGAACGGCCGCGGCGCGTTGCTGCTGGCCGCTCTGCTGGCGTCGGCGCCCGCCAGCGCCCAGACGCTGAAGATTGCCACCGTCACCCCGGAAGGATCAGCCTGGATGCGGGACATGCGCGCCGCGGCGGCGGAAATCGGCGAGCGGACGGACGGCCAGCTTAAGGTCAAGTTCTACGGCGGAGGCACGCAGGGCGATGACCTCAGGGTGCTGCGCAAGATACGCGGGCGCCAACTGCAGGGCGCGGTGCTCACCTCCAGCGCCCTGGCCGACGCGTACCCGGATATGCTGCAGTACGGACTCCCGCTGCTGTTCCGCTCCAGGGAGGAGATGCTCTTCGTGCGCGGGCAAATCGATCCGCTTATTGCCGAGGGCTTGCGCGAAAGAGGCTTTGAATCCTTCGGCTTCGGGAGCCTGGGCTTCGCCCGAATCATGTCGGCGGAAAAGCCCGTGGTCCGGCTGGAAGACGCCAGGGGCCTCAAGATATGGGTGCCGAAAGGCGATGATATCGGCTTCAGATCCATGCGGTCGGTGGGCCTGGCGCCGCTGGAATTGCCGATTTCCGATGTTCTGGTCAGCCTGCAAACGGGCATCGTGGATGTGGTGGTGGGCCCGCCCTCTGGCGCAATCCTGCTGCAGTGGCATACCCGCTTGCGCTATGTAACGGATTTCCCGGTGGTGTTCGCCTACGGCCTTCTCGCCATGGACCGGCGGGTATTCGCCCGGCTGCCGGCGGAAAGCCAGTCCGTCGTGCGCGACACCTTCTCCCGGCTGGCGGCCCGGCTCGACCGCCGCGACGCGGAGGAGAATGCGGCGGCCAGCCAGGCCCTCAGGAATTCCGGCCTCGAATACCTTCAGCCCTTGCCGCAGGAGGTGGAGAAGTGGCGGCTGGCGTTTTCCGGCATATATCCGGAACTGGTGCGCGATGCGGGCATGTCGGTGGATTTGCATAGGCGGATCATGGAATTGCTGGCGCAGTTCCGCGCTGGGCAAGGGACGGGCTGAACGGGGAACGCCGCCCTTTTTCGATGCTTGACACGGCACGGGCGGCGGCGGCAATGGCAGGGCGGGCGCTTACCGGCCTGCTTGCGCTGTGCCTGGCCGCCATGCTGCTGCTGGCGGCGGCGCAGATTCTCGGGCGCAATATCCTGCGCGTGTCCATCCCGCACATCGAAGAGCTGCTCGAATGGCTGGTGCTTTGGACCGCCATGCTGGGGTCCATGGCCGCCAGTGTTAAAAGCCGTCACATCACCATCGACGCGCTTTCGCACCTGCTCAATGATGCCGCCCGCCGGTGGGCCGCAATTGCCGCCCAGTCCTTCGCCATGGCCGTATGCGCGGCGTTGCTGTTGATTACGGGGGCGTTTTGGCTTGAGAGCATGGACTATGGCGAAACGACTCTGGGCGGCGCCCCGCGCTGGCTATTCGAGTCGATCGTGCCGGGCGCCTTCGCGGTTATGGCCGCCGCCCACGGCTCGCGCGCCGTTTCGCTGGTTCGCCGCGGCCATTTGGCCGGAGGCGAAGCGCCGTCCTTGCCAGTCAAGGATGCCTGAGCGCCATGCACTGGATTGTTCTTGCGCTGCTGGCGGTTATTGGCGCTCCCTTGTTTGCCGTAATCGCAAGCGGCGCGATCCTGGGCTACCTGCAGGCGGGCGTGCCGCTGGGGTCCATCGCCATAGAAATTCTCGGCGTGGCCACTCTGCCCACGCTGATCGCCATTCCGCTGTTCTGTTTCGCCGGCTATGTGCTGGCCGAGAGCCCGGCGCCGAAGCTGCTGGTGCGCCTCAGCGAGGCGCTGGTGGGGTGGATGCCTGGCGGCCTGGCGGTATTCGCGCTGGCCGTTTGCGCGTTGTTCACCGCGTTCACCGGCGCATCCGGCATCACCATCATCGCAATGGGCGCATTGCTCTACCCGGCGTTGAAGCAGGCCCGTTATTCGGAAACCTTTTCGCTGGGCCTGGTCACCACCGGAGGGAGCTTAGGCTTGCTGTTCGCGCCTTCGTTGCCGTTGATCCTCTACGGCGTGGTTTCGGAAACCCGCATCGATTCCCTGTTCCGGGCCGGCGTGCTGCCCGGGTTGCTCATGATTGCGCTGCTGTCGGCCTGGTGCCTTTGGGCCAACCGCAGCGAACGCCAGCCGCTGGCGAGTTTCAGTTGGCGCGAAGTGGCGGGCGCGGTCAAGGCTGCCGGCTGGGAACTGCCGCTGCCGCTCATCGTGCTGGGCGGAATCTATTCGGGCTATTTCGCCATTTCGGAAGCCGCGGCGGTGACGGCGCTTTACGTGCTCGCTGTTGAAGTCTTCATTCGCCGGGCCATCCCGCTTTCGCGGCTGCCTGCGATTATTCGCGATTCCATGACGCTGGTGGGCGGCATCATGCTTATTCTGGCCGTATCGCTGGCCTCCACCAACCTGATGATCGACGCGGAAATTCCTCAGCGGATGTTGTCCGTGATTGGCGAAGCGGTGGGCGGTCCGCTGTCGTTTATGCTGGCGCTGCTGGTGTTTCTGCTGATTCTGGGCGCGTTCCTGGACATCTTCTCGGCCATTGTCCTGGTGGTGCCGCTGATTCTTCCGATTGCCGGCCAGTTCGGCGTGCATCCGGTGCATCTGGGCATCATTTTTCTGGCCACGATGCAATTGGGCTACCTTACGCCGCCGGTTGGGCTTAACCTGTTTATCGCCAGCTACCGCTTTGAGCAGCCGATCGTGCGGGTTTACGCGGCCAGCCTGCCGTTCCTGCTCGTGCTGCTTGCCGCGGTGCTGCTCATTGCCTTCTGGCCCACGCTTTCTCTTTGGATGATTGGAACATGAAACAGAAACCTGTTTTCGCTTTTTTCCTGCTGGCGTTGCTGTTCGCGGGCGCAGGCCCGCTTCAGGCGGATTTCGATCTTGGCGATATTGAGTTGCCGGACGGCTTCGCGATCGAGGAATACGTGAGCGGAGTGCGCAACGCGCGCGGCATGGCGATCGGAGAAAACGGCACCCTGTTCATTGGAACCCGGCGTTTGGGAAAGGTCTATGCGGTTCGCAATCCGGGCGGGCCGAACCAGGAAGTCCTCGAATTCGCAACCGGCCTGATCGATCCGAACGGTGTGGCGGTGCGCGGCTCTTCGCTGTTCGTGGCTGAAATTCATCGGATCCTGGAATACGAGAATGCCGAGGCGCGCCTGGGACAGCCCAACCCCCCCTACAAGGTGTTCCATGACGGCATGCCCACGGCCCGCCACCACGGCTGGCGCGCCATTGGCTTCGCGCCCGACGGCTGGCTCTACGTGGCTCAAGGCGCCCCCTGCAACGTGTGCGACAGCTACGCCACGATCGACCGGGTTCCGCCGCAGGGCGGCGCGCGGGAAGTATGGGCTCGCGGCGTGCGCAACAGCGTGGGCCTGGCCTGGCATCCGGAAACCGGCGAGTTGTGGTTCACCGAAAACGGCCGCGACCTGATGGGCGACGACATCCCGCCCTGCGAACTGAATCATGCGCCGCGGGCGGGCATGCATTTCGGTTTTCCCTTCTGCCATGGAACGGACATAGCCGAGCCGGATCCGGAATACGCGAAGCTGGGCGATTGCGCTTCGGCAACGCCCCCGGCCCAGGAGTTGGGGCCGCATGTGGCGCCGGTGGGGCTGGAGTTCTACACCGGCGATGCCTTCCCTCCCGAATACAAGGGGCGCCTGTTCATTGCCGAGCACGGGAGCTGGAACCGCAGCAGGAAGATCGGCTACCGGGTGATGATGCTGGAGCTTGAGGGCGATGAGGTGGTGAGCTACGAGCCCTTTGCCCAGGGTTGGTTGCGAGGACAGGAAACGCTGGGCCGCCCGGCCTACGTGCTCCAAACCCCGGACGGCAGCCTGCTAATCAGCGACGACCACCGCGGCGTGGTGTACCGGGTCCGCTACGCCGGCTGAAAGAACCGAAGCGCCTTGATTACGCCCTCTGGCCACCTTCTTCCCGCGGGAGGCGCATGAATCCAAGACCACCATCTTCAAAATGTGCGCCGCCACTTCCACTCCGAAGTGCAACACCTGCCAAGGCGGTGTTTCTCTCCTGAGTTGGAGCGCAGCATAGCATCCTGCGGGGTTCGGACGGCGCCTTGCGGAGCGAGGGCGTAGCCCGAGCGGAGAAAGGCGC
>RKRP01000045.1 GCA_007571315.1 Gammaproteobacteria bacterium | reverse complement strand
CTCGGGAACATCCGGAAAATGCACTGAGAATCCGCCGCCCGGCTCGCTCCGCAGCACACAGGGATACGCATATTCCATCAGAACTCCTCCTTGGGAATGTCCAGTTGCTTGAGCATGCTCCGCAGCGTACCCGGCTTCAATTCGCCATGCTTGACCGTGGTTCGGCGGCAACCCGCCTGCAGAACACCATGACTGCCCTTCCTCCGCTTCGGGTCATATACAAATCCCCTGCCTGCCTTCTTTGCGTGCTTCCTGGCGCGTCTGACGAATTCCCTTCCGTCCATCCTCGGCAGTTTCGCTCCTGGCGGCAGGATTAGTCAAGGAAAATATTAGCAGTAATTCACCGTGCTGTTGCACCGCGATGGGGCGCTTCGCGCATGAGGGCGCGGCATTCTCCCGGCTGCGAGCCGGGGCGCCCCTGGCCGTGTACATGGACGATGATGCCCAAGGTGAGTGCATCTACAAGTTCGTGTCCTATGCGCCTTGAGGCCCGGCGGATGTCAACGCCGAGAACCGCATGGCCGTTGGCGGCAAATATCTCGATCGAGGCAGGCTGTATGCGGCTCGCTTTCACGAGGATGGCACGGGTGAATGGCTGCTACTGAGTATGGCCAACCCGGCAGTCGCCGACTATGACCGGTATCTGTTCGCCGACGATGGCGATGTGCTGCTGCCTGCGCGGATTGGCCGGACGGCGATGGCGCCACTCGCATGGATCGTCTGGAATGGAGCACGGTCAATCCGGCCAACGGCGAGGTGTGCATCACGCTCACGAACAATCGCAGCCGCCGGCTGCTCAGCAAGGATAGCGGGTTCCAAGAGCGCGCCGACGGCGAGACGAAGGTCGTGATGCGCCTTGGCGCTCAGCCCCGGGCGAGTGAATTGAAGCGCTTCATGGTGGGTCCGGTCGGTCAGGAACTCACTGGCTTTGCGGAAACCCCGGACAGGCGGGTGCTGTTCGTCAACGTGCGGCACCCGGGGATCGGCTCATCAACCAACAGCGCCATGCGGCCCGAACGCTACACGAGCCATTGGCCCGGCAACATGGAGTACGGCCCCGGCGGTGATCTTGCCCGCGCCCGCTCAGCCACCGTGATGATCACCAAGGACGACGGCGGAAGAATCGGCAGCTGACCTGATCGATCTAGCCTGCACATCCCACCAGCTTTTCTGGCCCTTTTTTTCGAGTCTTTTGAACGGATTCGGCTGATTGAGCATGGTTTTGGTCTGCAAGAACGCCCTGCGAAGCGCGGGATGGGCGGTTTTTGATGTTCGCGGAGCTGGAAACGGGCTCTTTGGCCGGGGCGCGGCGTTGACAGTCTGCGGGTTTATCATCCGTTTCCAACCAACAGGCTTTGGGAGAGTGCGAATGCGCGGGCGACGGTTCATTGAAATCGCAAGTATTGCGGCGGTTTCCGCCTGCCTGGGGGTCATGCCGGCCAGGGCGCAGAGCCCGCTGGAGCAAGACCTCGAGCAAATCATGGCCTGGTGGCCAGGAGCCTACAACAACGACAGGCAGGTCGCCGAAATCGAAGCGCAAATGGGCCAGGAGAATTTCACCGGAGAGGTTTGGCGCATCGACGGAAGCGGCATGGGGGGCTACCTCAATGTGACATCCCACTACATCCGCCTGGATGCGCCTGCAATTGGCGACAACGTGCTGTACGTTGAAGAGTACCGCGACGGGCAACCGGGTGAAACCTATCGTCAACGCATTTACACCCTGTCTGTAGATGAGCAGGAGCAGGTCATCCGGGTAAATCTCGCCAACTTCAAGGACCGCGGGAAATACATCGGAGCGCACAGTGACATTTCCATGCTCGACGGCTTGACCATGGATGACATCGCGCCTTTCCCCGAAGCCTGTGACCTCATCGTTGAGCAACGCGGCAACCGCTACCATATGCGCATGCGCGCCAATGCTTGCGCCTTCGGCGGCCAGGCGTTCAGTTATGAAGCCGTAATCACCGGAACCGCCTATTGGTTCCGCGACAAGATCGTGCGCCTTGAAGACGACACGATCGTCATGACCATGGCGAATTTCAACTTTCACAAGTCTGAGCGGGTGAAATGACCATATCCTTAATCAGGCGCAGGGCGGCGCCAATCAGGAATGCGCTCAAAGCGGCAAGCATCGGATTGGCCGTATCGCTCGCCAGCGCCGCCAGCGCCGATGAGCTGCGCAAGGAACTCGAAACGTGCGCGCAGTTGCAAAACCCCGAGGTGCGTCTGGCTTGCTACGACGCGCTGGCCAGCATCAGCGCATCACGGCCGCCGCAAAAACCATCACCGCCAGGCGAAGTGCCGCCGCCCCCCGGCCGACCTCCCGCAGCGACCGAGTCCGCATTAGGGCAGGCTCCCAAACAGGAATCCGGCCCATCACTGGAGCAACACGCATTCGGCATGTTGCCGGGCGGCGGCGAGGTGAAGGAGATTGAGTCGCGGGTGGTCGGCGAAGTGGACGGGCTGAGTTCGGGCAAGCGCTTTGAACTTGAGAACGGCCAGGTTTGGCGGCAGGTCGATCCCACCAGGCGGAACTACCGCGCCTCCAACCCCAAGGTGGTCATCAAAGAAGGCTTCATGAACAGCTACCGGATGCGTTTCGAGGGTCTTAACACCCGCATTCGCGTCCGCCGCGTGAAATAATCCCGGCTGCGTGTCCAGTCAATTCACTGAAAGCGCGCGCCAGCTACGCGGCTCGGCCAGCGGTCATCAGGC
>RKRP01000040.1 GCA_007571315.1 Gammaproteobacteria bacterium | reverse complement strand
ATCCGGCCGTCCGGGTAATGGCGGAGCGTTGCGCCGGTGGCGATGTGCTCCCGGTCCATGATGCCGTTGGCCCACTCGGTGAAAATGTGCTCGTCATCGCCGGCGCGCATATAGACCATGGCCTTGCCTTGCTCAAAACACATCTTCCGGGAATCGGGCAGGGGCGCAGTCATCAGGGAGCGCGGCATGGCCATGGCCGGTTATCTTACCGGACACCTCATACGCTCTAAAACCGGACACTTCTATTTGTCCGCAACAACATATGCTTGTGTTCACCGTTGGCTTGTCGTAAATTGTTGTTTCAGCGATCAAGGAAGATCATGGCATGTTGAACTTCACGAATTTGGCGGCGAGCATTGAAGAGCCCCAGTCCGCACGGATGGAACAGCGCACCAAACCCTCAATCAAGGCGCAGATCCAGCAAGCCGCGGCGCTCCTTGGCGTTGATGAGACGACTTTCGTGACCAGCGTTGCGCTGGAACGCGCCAGAGCTACACTCGCCAACCACGAGCGCACACTGCTTTCCGCCAAGGATCGCGAGATGGTCTTGTCTGCCCTCGAATTGCCCGCCGCTCCCACAAAAGCTTTGCGCAAAGCCATGGCGCTGCACAAGGAAAGTGCTGCCCGTGACGGTTGAAGCCGGTCCCGCAAAGCAGGAGCTGCTAATCACGCTGCTTGATCGGCGAAAGCATGACCGGGATTCCTTTTCCTGCGGAGTCACCCGTCTCGACAATTTCCTGAAACAGAGCGCAAGGAAGCAGCAAGCTGGAAATTTCACCAAGGTTTGGGTTGCCACCCTGACAGGGAGAAGTGGAATTGCCGGTTCTTGCGCCCTGAACGCGCAGGACAGGGCGATGGGCCGCAGTTAAATACCCTCTGCCTTCGGTAGATGGGTAGCTATGAGTTCGAAAAAATCGCTTTCGGAAAGGATTTGGATTTCCGAACCCTTCTCAATCATAACCTCCGCCTTTCGATGTTTACTGCTCTTCTCATAGCCCCTCAGCTTACTCTGGTCCTGGATTCCCACAATGAGCATAGTGACCTTCCTGTTGGCGCTGTTGACTACGTTGCATCCAGCTTCCGCTGCCATGTCGGCCGCTTGGTGTCGTGGAATACCGAGTGCCCCGGTAAACAGAACGGTTTCTCCGAATAACGCTCCCTTCACGTTGCCTTCTCTGTTGGTTGATCTCTTGGATGACGACACGCTGGATTTGGCTGGCCTCGCGCCTGAGGAAGACGGCGGGAAGATAGGGCGATCAACCCGGCGCAACCAAAATTCGATGTCTGTTTGTTTAAATTCGCACGCGCGGAGCACGATCTCCGCAGCGGCCCTAGCATCCTCAAGGGCATTGTGATGCCTGAATAATATTTCGAGATCCTTCGCAACATTCTTGAGGCCGTAACCCGCCCTTCCGTATCTTTCCGGCCATGCCCGCCGAGCAACTTTGGCGCTGTCCAGCCATGTAACCTGAAGCTGTTCGAGGCCATATTTCGTCATGGCTCGCTCAAATGCAACACGGTCATATGAAGTGTGGCTTACCAAAACGGACCCTCGCAGCCGATTGCGCAACTCGCTGCGAAGTTCTGGAAGGATGGGACTATGCTTCACATCGTCCTCGTCGATTCCGTGGATTTGGACATTCCACGGATCGAACCAATCCTCAGGATTTACCAGGGTTTCCCATTCGTCTTCGAGTTTCCCGTCCCGAACATGCACGATGCCGATTTGGCAGATGCTGGCACGATCAGCATTGGCGGTTTCGACATCGATCGAATTGAACGTAACCATGTTGGATTACTTCTTTGCGGCCGGCGAACACCGGCTCAGGCTCGCGGTCCGTCCGCTCGCTGTACTCGATGAGTTTCCGGCGGTGCTCGGGAGTCATTCAAATTACATGTTCTTCGGTTTCCGGCTCTTGCCACGAAAAACAAGATAGCCTTTTGCGCTAGAGCGCGGGTCGCCAGGTTCCCCGGACGTAGTAGAAGCCGCCATTGAAGCCGTACGGGGACTGTTCGGGGTAGATCAGGCCCGCCACTTCGCCTGCGGGGTTGGTGCTTGGGTACTCGTCGAACAGGTTCTGCACGCCCACCAGGACCGCGAAGTCGTCCCGCACGTCCCAGGACACCTCGGCATCGAACACCACACTGGCATCCGGGTAGAACGAAACCGATCCGTCGTTGGTGGGGGCATCATAGTATTCGCCGTAGTAGCGGGCCCGCGCCATAAGCCGCCAAGGACCCTGCAGGTGCGTCCAGGTGGCCGTGAAGCGCGCATCCGGGCGTCCCTGCTCGATCTGCAATCTGCGGTTGTCGCTGGTGAAGTCGGGATCGAATTTGGTCAGCTCGATATCCGACCAGTTGGCCACCACCGTGATATTGGAAGAACCGCCCGCAAGATCGAAGGGCCAGGTGGCGACCAGGTCAATGCCCGAAGCCTCCACCGTCTGCTGGTTGGAGAAGAACCGCACCGACGAGAAGCTGGTGGCATCGGACACGCCGGCCGCCAGCAGCGCCTGAATATCCGCCTCCGTAAGCGTGAAGCGGCTGGTAAAAGCAATACGGTCCTCAATCTCGATGTTGTAGTAGTCCAGCGTCACGTCGATATCGCCCACGTTGAACAGCACGCCCAGGGTCAGGTTGACGGATTCCTCCGGCGTTAGCGCCTGGGCGCCTTTTTGCTGGGCCACGGGGTTGGTGGGCGGCAGCGTGGCGATGTCCGCCAGCATGCCGTTCTGGAATTCGGTGGTCACGTTGCGAAGGTTGGCCTGCCCCGCGGTGGGCACCCGGAACCCGGTGCTGACCGCTCCGCGGATGGCGACCGAGTCGGTCAGCTGGAAGCGGGCCGCGAGCTTGCCGTCCAGCGTGTCGCCAAATTCGGAGTAGTTCTCGAACCGAAGCGCCGCGCCCAGCAGCAGCTGGTCGGTTACATCGGACTCCAGGTCCACATAACCGGCCCAGGCGCTAATCGAGTTCTCGCCCGCATCGCCGGGCTGGAAGCCCGGGAACCCGTTGGAGCCCACGCCGAAGCCCTGCGCCGCCAGATTCAGGTCGATAAAGTAGGAGTTCGGCTCGCCGTTCTCAATCTTGAAGTTCTCGTCGCGCCATTCCACGCCCAGAGCCACGTTCACGGGGCCGGAAAAGCCGAAGTCGAAAGGCCGGGACAGGTCGAAGTTCACCACCCGGTCCGTTTCGGTATAGGCGCCCGCGTTGTAGTACACAGGAATGTCATTGCCCAGTGAAAGAAGTTGCGGGTTGATCGTGTTGTAGATATAGAACTGCGCATTGCTGCGGCCGGCCGTGACGCTGGCGTCGTAGCGCCAGCCGTTGCCCCACTCGCCGCGAATGCCGCCGGCCATGCTGGTGTCATGCACATAGCCGCCGAACTGCGGGGTGAAGCCGCCAGGGAACTTCTCGATCAGCGAGTAGCATTTCGGATTGCTGGCGATTTCCGCCAGAGCGGCCTGGTCGGCCACGTTGTTCACGATCCGAACCGCCGGGCAATTGCCGGACATGTCGCCGCTGATGTCCGCTACCTTCACCGTGGCTGTGCCGTCCGCTAGCACCGGGCCTCGGAACACTCCGCCGCGGGTGTGCGGATTGCGATAGTAGAACCCGCCTTCCACCTGCCGCTTGGCCCAGTTGCCGAAGGCGTAGAACTCGCTGCCGCCGCCGATTTCGGCGCCCATATTGCCGAAGAACTTGAAGTCGTCGGAAATTTCCGGCGCGCCCCAGATTTGCGCCGGCTGCCGCACATGCGTATTGCCCGCATCGATCAGCGCCTGGGCATCCGCGCGCTGCGCGCTGCGGCTGGTGGGATCGGATTCCTTCCACTCAGCGCTCAGGTTGACGAATCCGGAACCTGCGAGCGGAAGCCCCACATTGCCGGCCAGCGTGAGCGCGTCGCCGTCGCCTTCAAAGTGCGTGCCCCATTTGGCATCGAAAATGGCGCCTTCGGCATCTTCCTTGAGGACAAAGTTCATGATTCCCGCGATCGCGTCGGAACCGTATTGGGCCGAGGCGCCGTCGCGCAGCACCTCCAGCCGGTCCAGCGCGATGGCGGGAATGGCCGACAGGTCCGGGCCCTGCGAGCCGCCGGAGATGCCGGCGCCCAGCAGGGCGATCACGGCGGCGCGGTGGCGCCGTTTGCCGTTCACCAGCACCAGCGTGGCGTCGGGCGGCAGCGAGCGCAAGGTGGCCGGGCGAATGAAGGTTGCAGCGTCGCTGATCGGCTCCTGGCTCACGTTGTAGGACGGCACCAGGGATGCCAGCAGCGAGTCCATGTCCGAGTCGCCGTGCGCCTGAAACTGATCGCCGCCGATTACGTCCACCGGCACCGGCGAGTCGGTTGCCGAGCGGTCGCGGCGGCGCGAACCCACCACCAGAATTTCCTCGAGCGCGCCGGACGCGCTGGCCTGCGCGGATCCCTCTTCCTGCGCTGCGGCGGGCGCCGATGCCAGGAAGCCTAAAAGCGGAAGCGAAGCAGCGATGGAAAGTGCCGAAAAGCGCATAAGTTTTTCGTCCTCAAGCAACAAATAAAGCGTAAGAATACTGAGGGGATACTACACCATCGCAGCGCCGCTTGCAGACCGCAGCCAGCGCGTTGGCAGCAAGCGGCGGCGCAAGAGATTCGCCTAGCGCCGCGGGCAAACAAGCGCCCGGTTTTGCGTTGACATAGTGGAGCGGGCGAAGGAAAATACGATGGCCATGTTTGATATTAATCCGTTTTACACGACAGTTCGCATATCCTATGCCTAGCCCATCACCAACAGCCTCAAGGGGAGCAGCTGGGCCTCCGCCCTGCGCGCTGATTCGCTTGAGACAAGGAGCACACGCATGAACGACTCAGCCTGCCCGGTTACCGGCGGTGGCGCGCGCCGCCACATCACCAACCGAGACTGGTGGCCGAACCAGTTGAACCTCGACATACTGCATCAGCACTCGTCCCTGTCCAACCCGGAGGACGAATCCTACAACTACGCCGAAGAGTTCAAGACACTCGACCTGGCTGCCGTCAAGGCCGACATCTTCGAGGTCATGACCACATCTCAGGAATGGTGGCCGGCGGACTACGGGCACTATGGACCGCTCTTTATACGCATGGCGTGGCACAGCGCGGGCACCTACCGGGTCGGCGACGGCCGAGGCGGCGGCGGCACCGGCAACCAGCGTTTCGCGCCAATCAACAGCTGGCCTGACAACGGCAATCTTGACAAGGCGCGCATGCTGCTGTGGCCAATCAAGCAAAAGTATGGCCGCAAGCTCTCCTGGGCCGACCTCATGATTCTGGCCGGCAACTGCGCGCTCGAATCCATGGGCTTTAAGACCTTTGGTTTCGGCGGCGGGCGGGCGGACATTTGGGAGCCCGAAGAGGACATCTACTGGGGTTCGGAAGATGTCTGGCTCGATGACAAGCGCTACAGCGGCGACCGCGACCTGGAAAATCCCCTGGGCGCGGTGCAGATGGGCCTGATATACGTCAATCCGCAAGGTCCGGACGGCAATCCGGATCCGGTCGCGTCGGGCCGCGATATCCGCGAAACCTTCGCGCGCATGGCCATGAATGACGAGGAAACCGTCGCGCTTGTGGCAGGCGGGCATACCTTCGGCAAATGCCACGGCGCAGGCCAGGAAGAATTCATCGGCCCTGAGCCGGAAGGCGCGAGCATTGAAGAGCAAGGATTCGGCTGGAAGAACAGCCACGGCACAGGCAAGGGCGCGGACACCTTCACCACGGGAATGGAAGGCGCCTGGACCAATAATCCGGTGCAATGGGATATGGGCTACTTCGACAACCTGTTCGGCCACGAATGGGAAGTCATCAAGACGCCGGCCGGCGCCTGGCAGTGGGTGCCTGCGGATGGCGCGGCTGCCGATGCCGTTCCCGATGCGCACGACCCTTCAAAGCGGCATTCGCCGATTATGACTACGGCGGACATGGCAATGCGGATGGACCCCGCCTATGAAGCCATTTCCAGGCGGTTCCATGCGAATCCCGAGGAGTTCGCCGATGCCTTCGCGCGCGCCTGGTTCAAGTTGACGCACCGCGATATGGGGCCGCGCGCCCGCTACCTCGGCCCGGAGGTTCCCGCGGAAGAACTGATCTGGCAAGACCCCGTGCCCGCGGTCACGCACGAATTGATTGATGACCGGGATGCCGCCCAGCTCAAGGCGAGCATTCTTGCCTCCGGCGTCTCGACCTCCGAACTGGTATCAACCGCATGGGCGTCCGCGTCAACTTTTCGTGGTTCCGACCTTCGAGGCGGCGCCAACGGCGCCCGCATCCGGCTGGCGCCGCAAAAGGACTGGGAAGTCAATCAGCCCGAGCAGCTCGCCAGGGTGCTGGCCACGCTTGAGGGTGTTCAGCAAGCCTTCAACAAGGCGCAAGCGAACGGCAAGGCCATTTCCCTGGCCGATGTCATCGTGCTGGGCGGCTGCGCCGCTATTGAGCAGGCCACCCGGCAGGCGGGGCACGAGGTTGCGGTGCCTTTCAGGGCAGGCCGCACCGATGCAAGCGCCGAGCAGACCGATGTGGAGTCCTTCGCCGTGCTGGAACCCTGCGCCGATGGGTTCCGCAATTATCAAAAGCAGCGGTATGCCGTGTCGGGCGAGGAATTGCTGGTTGACAAGTCTCAGTTGCTCGGGATCACTGCTCCTGAAATGACGGTGCTGGTTGGCGGGATGCGCGTTCTGGGCGCAAACCACGGCGGTTCTGGCCATGGAGTCTTTACCCACAGGCCGGGCGTGCTCAGCAATGACTTCTTCGTGAATCTCCTGAGCATGGACACCAGGTGGGAGTCGGTTTCCGAGTCCGATGACGAATTTGAAGGGCGCGACCGCGCCACTGGCGAATTGAAGTGGACCGGCACGCGCGTTGATCTCATCTTTGGGTCGAACTCGCGGCTTCGCGCAATCGCGGAAGTCTATGGATGCGCGGACTCCGGAGAGAAGTTCGCGCGGGACTTTGTCGCCGCCTGGGACAAGGTTATGAACCTCGACCGCTTCGATTTGTCCTGACGCAACCCCGGTCCAACAACCTGATTGCGCCGTGCTTTAGTTGCTGCCAATATCCGGGTTGCCGCGCCGCATGCGCTTATTTCCGGCCTCCTCCTTGCGGGAGTGTTGGAGGCAGGAGGCCGGAATAAGCTACAGGGATGTATTGATGCGTCTCCCGCAAGGAGGAGGCCGGAAATAAGCGCATGCGGCGCGGTCGCGTGCAGGGTTCAGGCAGCGGCTTCGATTTTCTTTTCGCTGGCGTAGTGGCGGATTTGCCACTGGGAGATCATCGGCAGGCTGCGGTACATCACCAGCGCCAGGAAGAGCCAGGCAGACAGGGCGGCGATCGCGATCAGCCATTCGGACACCACCATGAACGGCGCATGATCGCCGCTCAGCACCGACATGACCAGCAGGTAGCGGTTGATCCAGAAGCCCGCCACAATCACCGCCGACAACAGCAGCATCGCCGGCCAGGAACGCTTCACCCAGGCGAATATTCCGCACAGCAGGGGGAGGAAGAACATGCAACTGACCATGGTCCAGAAGTACGGCTGGTAGTGCCCGTACATCTGCTTTGAAACCACGCCGTACTCATGCGGCAGATCGGCGAACCAGGACACGAAGAACTGCGCCCAGAACATGTACAGCCACAGCAGGCTGAAGGAAGTGATGAGGATGCCCATCTGCTTGACCCGACCGCGATCAAACCACTCCCTCAAGCCTTCGCAGCGCCAAAGCAATGCGGTCATCAGCAGCAAGGCTCCGCAGCCGGCTAGGTTGATTCCCTGGATGAAATACATGGGATAGATGCTGCTGTGGTAATGCTTCACCAGCATCATGCCGAAATCCCAGGCCACGAAGGAGTTGCTGATAACGTAAAAGAGCAGAATGAAGAACGACGAGTAGAACAGCCGCCGCTGCAGCTTGAACATGTCGGCGCGGCGGCGCCATGCGGCCAGCCCGCGCCAGCAGGCGCGGCACAGGGAATTGCCGCTGGCCGCCCGCTCATCCGCGCAATCGGGCAGCAGGCCCCAGAGAAAATACAGCACCGACAGGCCGTAGAAGGCCGCCATCGCAACCAGATGGCGCCACAGCAGAAAATCCTCGTTCAGCCACGGGCTCAGGTCGCCGCTGTAGTTAAGCCAATAGAGCAGGGATTCCCTGCCGCAGGCGAAAATCAGGCCAAACCCGATAAAGGCAAACGGCAGGAACGCCAGAGTCATGACCTCGCCCACGCGGTAGAAAACCCTGGCGAACTCCGCCTTGCTCAGGCGCATTACCGCGGTAAAACAGATGCCGGCCTGACTCAGCCCGGTCGCGAACATCCACATGACCAGCGCGAAAGCCCATGGAAAATCGTCTTCGCCGCCCATTGCGAGCAGCAGCGCAAAGGAAACAGTCGCCAGCGCCGCCAGAACGCCAATAGTGGCCATGAAGGCCGGGCGGCCCATCGCAGCCTTGCCCGCAGCGCCGTTCATTCCGCCGCCTGCCCTTCCGCTTCGCTGCCAGCCGCTTCCGCCATCCGGGCCGCCCGCTCAAGCAAACCGGAGCGCAGGTAGCGCACGATCCGCCAGCGGTCCTCCTGCGACAGCGTAAAGCGGTAGCTGGGCATCACCACGCCGCCATGGGTAATGGTGTAGAACAATTGCCCATCCGACTGGTTCTGCACGTACGGGAGCGTCAGATCCATGGGCTGCGGGTTGTACTTCAGCCCCACGGCCCCGTCGCCAGTCCCGCCCGCGCCGTGGCAAGCCTGGCAGTAGTGTTCGTACTTGAGCGCGCCGCGAGCGCCGTTCGCCTCTTCCTCCGGCAGCGGGTCGCTGAGCGACTCGCCCACCAGCAGCCGCGCCCGCACCGTCCGTACCGCCCCCGCCGTGCGGACGCTGGCTGTTACGCCCGACGGCCCGACCTTCCCGTTCGGGACCCGCGTGAGCGGCGTGGAGGTGGATACCGAAACCGGCCAAGTGGAGCTGCTGCACCATGTGGCGGTGGACGACGTGGGCAACCTGCTGAACCCTCTCGTGGTGGCAGGACAGCAGCACGGCGGTTTGGCTTCGGGCATTGCCCAGGCCCTTTACGAAGAGGTGGTGTACGACCGCGACGGCAACCCGCTCACCACCGGGCTCACCGATTACGCCATGCCCTCGGCGGCCGAGTTCTGCGACTTCACGGTGGACAACACCATCACCCCCACACCTCTGAATCCCCTTGGTGTGAAGGGCATCGGCGAAGCCTCCACCATCGGGGCCACGCCTGCGGTGCAGAACGCGGTGATCGACGCTTTGAGCGACCTAGGGG
>RKRP01000052.1 GCA_007571315.1 Gammaproteobacteria bacterium | reverse complement strand
AACCCGCATATTTCACCAGCGTTCCTTAAGGCGCGTTGATTCCTCCCTGGTGAAAGATGCGCGCTAAACGCGCACCACGTTTGTGCCGATGGTGTTGATGGGTTCTGCGCCGTCCTGGGTAATCAGCATGAGGTCCTCGAGGTGCGACGAGCCGCCCATGCCGGTGGCGCCCATGGGGCAGTCCACGCTCAGCACCATGCGCGGTTCGAGCACGATGTCCTCGCGCGGCGGCGAGCCCATGGTGCCCACGTGGTCGGTATGGTAGAGGCCCACGGAGTGCGGGCTGAACGAAATGGAGAAATCCGCTCCCATCTTGCGCAGGGCTTCCTGCCCCATCCGCCGGACTTCCGAGAACCGGACTCCAGGCTTGAGGTTCTCCCGCACATGGTTCCACGACCTGGCCGTGAGTTCGGAAACCTCCCGCATGCGCTTTGACGGCTCGCCTATGTATATGGCCCGGGCGAAGTCGCCGTGATAGCCCATGTATTCGCTCACGCAGTCGATGGAGAAGCACTGGCCCTCGCGCAGCGTGGCCGAGTAGGTGGGCGAACTGACGCGGTCGATGACCATGAAGACGCCGCGCATGCCGCGCGCCGCGGCGGCGGCAAAGTAGGCGGCGCGAAGCTCGCGCGCATCGGCGCCGGCGCGCACGCTGGAGGCCGCCTGCAGCGCGGCTTCCGCGTTGGCCTGGGCGGCGTAGCGCATCAACTGGATTTCCACGTCGGACTTGACCGGCCGGATGCGCCGCAGCGCATCGTCGGCGCTCACCACGGCGGCTTTTTCGGCAGCCTCGGCAACGCTGCGCCGCACAGGCTGAAGGTCGGCGGCGATGCGCCCGCGGGCCACGCCGGCATCCTTCAGCGCATTGGCGAGCGCATGCTTGAGATGCGGCCGGGCCGCTTCCGCGCGCGCGGCCCGCTCAACCATGCTCAGGCGCGTGGACTCGATGAAATCCAGCGGCTCGTGCTCAAGGTCGGGATACAGCGGCAGTTCGTCAATGCTCAGCTCGGCATCCTCCAGCCCTTCGCCGGGAGCCGCATACAGATACGCCGGGAAGTCCGAGTGCCGATGATCCATGGCGATGGTGTAGTAGTAGAGGAAGGCCGGCGCGATGAGCGAGAGGCGCTGGCCCTGCTTGCGCGTGATGAGCGCGTAAACCCCGGGGGTATGGCCCATCCGGGTGGCGGTCAGGTCAAGCCCGGTGGCGTGATAGACGTTTTTGCCCGACCCCGCCACGATGGCGTCCAGCTCCAGTTCGGCCATCACCTTGTCCGCCTGCTCGAAATTCATGCGCGGCCCCAGGACCGGCGGCGGCACCGACACGGCGGCGCGCAGGCGCGATGCCGCGGCGGCGCGGCCTTCAGAAACGAACCCGCCCGCGCCCGCGGCGGCCAATCCCCCCAAAACATGACGGCGATTCATCTCAACCATGCCGGATACTCCCGATCGGACGATTCGCTCCATCGTAGCAAAAATGCAAGACGCTGCGCCTGATTTCAGCATTGCATGCGCGACCGGCTCCATAGCGCATTGCCGGACGGAATGAATGGCGATGCTCAGCCTGCCCATTGCAGCCGCTTAAGCCCTGCGGCCTGCGCCCCCCTCCACGCGGGAGCGTTTGGCGCAGGAGCCTACAGCCGAGCGTCAGGACGACTTCATGCGCCTCCCGCGGGGAGGCGGGCGCAGGCCGCAGGGCGAGGAAACATGTCCTCATGCAATAGCCGGTTTAGAATTTGGCGCATGAGCCAACCGACTCGCGTCATGCAGCTGACGAGCATTCAGTGGATATTCGCGGCGCTGCTGCTGGTTCCGCTTGCGGCGCCGGATTTGCACGCGGGCGCGCTTCGGCGAGGAACCAACGACGAACTGCCAACGTTCGACCCTCAGTATCTGGTGGGCAACTCCGCCGGCGCCATCATGTACGACCTTTTCGAGGGCCTGGTTTCCCGAGCGCCCGACGGAACCCTCGTGCCGGCCATCGCCGAAGGCTGGAGCATTTCCGAAGATGGGACGGCGTACGTGTTCCGGCTGAAAGAAAACGCGAAATGGTCGGACGGAAAGTCCATTACCGCCGAGGACTTCGTTTATTCCTTCAAGCGCATGCTCGATCCCCAATCCGGCACCCGCGGCGCCAGCGCGCTGTTCCCGGTGCGCAACGCCACCGCCATCGCCCGGGGCGAAAAGCCCGTCGATTCCCTGGGCGCGAGGGCGTTGGACCCGCGCGCTCTGGAAATCACGCTGGAAGGCCCGGCCCCCTATTTCATCGGCCTGCTGGCTTCCTACAGCAACGCCCCCGTGCCTGCGCACGTCATCGAAAAACACGGCAGGAAGTGGACGCAGCCTGGCATCATGGTCAGCAACGGCGCTTACATGCTGGGCAAGGTGGTCACCAACACCTATTACCAGCTGGTGAAAAACCCGCATTACCACTCCGCGGACACGGTTTCGATCGCCGAGGTTTTCTACTACCCCGTTCCTTCGCCCGCCACGTCGCTCAAGAGGTATCTGGCCGGCGAGTTGGACGTGATTCTCAACATCCCCTTCAATCAGTACGGGAATATCAGGAAAACCCGGCCGGAAGAATTCCGGATTGCGCCCGGAATTGGCCTGGGCTACCTGTCGATCAACAACACTCTGCCACCGTTCGACGACATCCGGGTGCGCAAGGCCCTGTCCTTGTCCATTGACCGCAACGTCATCGTTGAGAAACTGCTCAAGACCGGCGAAGAACCCGCCTGGTCGGTGGTCCCCACCGCGGTTTGGAAAAGCCCGGCGCAGCCCGGCGCATACAGCAGGATGACCCAGGCTCAGCGCCTGGCGGAAGCAAGGCGGCTGCTGAACGAGGCCGGCTTCAACAAGGGCAACCCGCTCCGTTTCACTTTTCTGTTCTCGCCGGTGGAAAGGGACCGGCGGCTGGCTGTGGCCTACCGCGCCATGTGGAAGCAGGCCGACGTGGAAGCCGAACTGGAAACCGCGGGCATGCGGGCTTTGATGAAAAAGGCGGCGGACCGGGAATACCAGGTAATGCGGCTGGCCTACTACGCGATCTTCTACGACCCGGTGTCGTTCTTCGAACTCATCCGGGGGGGCAGTTTCAGGAACTATTCCGGTTACTCCAATGCGGACATCAACCGGCGCCTGGCCATTGCCGACACCATACGCTCGGAGCCGGAGCGGACCGCCTACCTGCGGGAGATCGAACGGCGGGTAATGGAGGATGTTCCCGTCATTCCCTCGCATTACCAGTCCCGGGCTTTTCTGGTAAGCAAACGCATCAGGGGCTGGACCAATTCCACCGCGCCCAAGATGGCCAAGGACCTGGAGCTCGCAGGCGCTCCCTAGCAACCTGGACGATCACGCGACAAGCCGCCGCGACACCGCCAGGCTGGACGATTTGCAGCCCGGCGATTTCTTTGTGGTTCTGAATGAGATCGACCAGAGCAATATCGACTACCGGAAAGGCATTTCGGGGCAGTGCCGCATCGCGCGCTACGACCGGGATTTCAATCCCAAAGGCGAACTTTGGACCGGCGAGCGGGGGATGCTCGTGGGCCTGCTGCACAATCCCAACGACCGGCGCCTTTACGCTACCAACCCGCAACTCAACAGCATCCTGGCCTACGATTCATCCGGCGCGCGGCGCCGCCTGGACGGCCGCCTGCCAAAGCGCCGCTACGGGAACATGGCCCTGGCGCGCAACGGTGACATCCTCATCGGCGTTCATTCGCTTTACGGGGCGCCGGCCGAGGACGAGCACGGCGACGGCAAGCTGATCCGGTTCAATCCGCAAACCGGGGCGGCGCGCCTCCACGAGGTCGAGATCGATGGCGGACGGGGCGGGCGGCACTGCGTCAGCAACCTGGACGTGAGCGACGACGGCCGGACGGTCTATTACGCTTCGGAAGCCGGGCGGCGGCTTTGCCGCTACGACACGGAATCCCGGCGGCAGCTTCCTGATTTCCTTGCGTTTGCGGAAGGGGATGCCATGCGAACCTACGGCATGGGCCTGCTTCCCGGCGGCGAAGTGCTGATGGCCTGCGGCTTTGGAGCGGCGCTGTTCAGTCCCCGGGGAGAAATCCTGAAAACCTACGATGCGCCTTTCGAGAACGGCTGGACCCGCGCTAAACCGGCCCTGGACGGCAAGCACTTCTACCTGAGCAACTTCCTGCGCGGAGTGCTGCAACGCCGCAACATCGCCACCGGAGAAGTAGTGGGCGAATTGAACACCGGGCTGAAGTGCTCGCTTTTAAGCCTTTCCGAATATCAGGCATCCTGACCCGGCAAGGACATGCTGAGCTACGCGCTGAAAAGGCTGCTGGTGGCCGTGCCCACGCTGTTCGTCATCATCACGCTTTCCTTTTTCCTGATCCGCATTGCGCCTGGCGGCCCCTTCGACCTGATCCCGAACCTGGACCCGGCGGTCGCGGAAAACCTGCGCAAGGCGTACGATCTCGACAAGCCGCTGGCGGAGCAGTACGGGAACTACCTCCGGCGGCTGGCCAGCGGCGACCTGGGACCGTCGCTGGCCTACCGCGACCGGACCGTTGCCGAACTGATCGCCGAAGGGCTGCCGGTGAGCGCGCAACTGGGGCTCACCGCCCTATGCGTCGGCTTGTTCGGAGGAATGCTGTGCGGCATTGTGGCCGCGCTGCGGAAAAATTCGGCGGTGGATTTCACTGTCATGGCGGTCGCCATGACCGGAGTGGCGGTTCCCACCTTCGTGACCGCGCCGCTGCTCACCCTGTTCTTCGGCCTGCGCCTGGGCTGGCTGCCGATTTCCGGCTGGAACAACGGCCAGTTCGCGCACATCGTGCTGCCGGTAACCGCCCTGGCGCTGCCCGCCATAGCAGGCATTGCCCGCATCACCCGCGGCTCCATGCTGGAGTCGCTCAACGCCGACTATGTCCGCGCGGCGCGCGCCAAGGGTCTTCCTGAATGGAAGGTCATTGCGCGGCACGTCTTGCGTCCCGCCTGCATGCCGGTTGTCAGTTACCTGGGGCCGGCCATCGCCGGGGCCATGACCGGCTCAGTGGTGATCGAAACGATATTCGGCCTGCCCGGCATAGGACGCGCCTTCGTTGAGGGCGCCTTGAACCGCGACTACTCCCTGATCCTGGGAATCGTGATCGTGTACGCCGCACTGGTCATCCTGCTAAACCTGCTGGCGGACATCATCTACGGCTATCTGGACCCCAGGGTGCGCCCCGGATGACCCCGCCAGCCGCCCCGAAGGTCGAAACCGCGGCGGACGGCGGCGCCCAACTCCTGTCCGGCCGCTCACTGTGGCAGGACGCAATGGCCCGGTTCCGCCGCCACCGCGCGGCGATGGCGAGCGTGTGGGTCCTGGGCGCCATCACGGTCCTGGCGATCCTGACGCCCGAGCTGTGGCCCAACAGCCTGGAGGACGTGAACTGGGACTACCTCGAATCGCCGCCAACGACCGGCAACTACCTGTGGTTCGGCACCGACGCGAATGGGCGCGACATGGTTCCCCGCACCTTCTACGGAGCCAGAATTTCCCTGGCCATCGGCGTGCTTACCACCCTGGTGGCGCTCATAATCGGCGTGGCCTACGGCGCCATTGCGGGCTACCGCGGCGGCGTGCCGGGCGACCTCATGATGCGCGTCGTCGACGTGCTCTATGCCCTGCCCGCGCTGTTTTTCGTGATTATTCTGGTCACCGTTTTCGGCAACAGCTTCCTGCTGATCTTTCTGTGCATAGGGGCGGTGGAATGGCTCACCCTGGCCCGCATCGTGCGCGGGCAAACACTCTCCATCAAGGAGAAGGAATACGTGCAATCGGCCAGGGCGGCGGGCCTTTCAACGGCTTCTATCTTGCTCAGGCACATCATCCCCAACGTGACCGGACCGGTTATCGCGTATGTGACGCTGCTGATTCCCATTAACATCATCGTGGAAAGCTACCTGAGCTTTCTGGGGCTTGGGGTGCAGGAGCCCTACACCAGTTGGGGGCGATTGATCGCGCAAGGCGCCAACGAGACCGGGACTGCGCCCTGGCTGCTGATTATTCCCGCTTCGTTTCTGGCGGTGACGCTGTTCTGCTTCAATTTCATCGGCGACGGGCTGCGCGACGCGCTGGACCCGAAGGACCGAACGCGATGAGCGCGCCGCTTTTGGCATGTGAAAACCTGCATGTGCGTTTCACCACGCGCGCCAGCGAGGTGCACGCGGTCAGAGGCGTGGATTTCGAGGCGCGCGCCGGAGACTGCATCGGCATCGTGGGCGAATCCGGCTCCGGAAAGACACAAACCGCGATGGCGCTGATGGGCCTGCTCGCCGATAACGCCGCCGCCAGCGGCAGCGTCCGGTTCCGGGAGGAGGAGATCCTCAATGCGCCCGCCAGACGGCTCAATCGGATCCGGGGCCGCAGGATTTCCATGGTGTTCCAGGACCCGATGGCATCGCTAACTCCGTTTCTGCGCATCGGCGAGCAACTGTGCGAAGCGCTGCGCCAGCACTCCGGCATGAGCCGGGAGAAAGCGAAGGCGCGGGCGCTGGAGGTTCTCGGCATCGTTCAGATTTCCGACCCTCGCCGCCGGTTGCGCATGTACCCGCACCAGTTGTCCGGCGGGCAGCGGCAACGGGTCATGATCGCCCAGGCGCTGATGTGCGAGCCCGACTTGCTGATTGCCGATGAGCCCACCACGGCGCTGGACCTCACCATTCAAGCGCAGATTCTGGCTTTCTTCCGTTCGCTGAAAAAGCGCGTCGCAATCGTAGTGATCACCCACGACCTCGGCGTGGTGGCTGGACTGTGCGACAAGGTCCTGGTGATGCAAAACGGCCGCATTGTGGAAAGGGGAGCGATAGAGCGGATATTCCGGGCGCCGAGGCATCCGCGCACCCGGGCGCTGCTCGCCGCCCTGCCCCGGCCCGGCCGGAACGCGGACAAGCTAACGCCAGACTCGGCGCCGGAAGCGGGCGCCGGAAGCGGGCCGCTGCTGCGCGTGGATGACCTCAAGGTGCACTTCGCGGCCCGGGCGAGGAACGGGCTTCGATCGCGAACCGTGCCGCTGAAAGCCGTTGACGGCGTTTCCTTCCAGATCGCGGAAGGCGAAACCGTGGGCATAGTGGGGGAATCCGGCTGCGGAAAATCCACTCTGGCGCGCGCCGTTTTGCGACTCATCGGTGCCACCGGCGGGCGCATCGCCTGGCAGGGCGAGGAGCTTTCCCGCTTGAGCCGCAAGGCCATGAATGAGCGGCGCAAGGACCTGGGCGTGGTGTTTCAGGACCCGCTTTCCAGCCTCAACCCCCGAATGACCATAGGCAGCATCATTGCTGAACCCTTGCGGCGCTTTCACCCGGAAATGAGCCGGGAGGACCGCGATGCCGCGGTGCTGAATGCGTTGCGCGAAGTGGGGCTGGAGCGCGAACACCGCAACCGCTACCCCCACGAGTTCAGCGGCGGGCAATGCCAGAGGGTGAGCATTGCCCGGGCGATGATTCTCAAACCGAGGCTGCTCATTTGCGACGAACCGGTCAGTTCGCTTGACCTGTCCACGCGCAAGCAAACCATCCGGCTGCTCCATGAGCTTCAAAACAGGCATAAGGTCGCTATCCTCTTCATCAGCCACGACTTGTCGGTGGTGCGGATGGTGTGCGACCGGGTTCTGGTGATGCACCTGGGCCGTTTCGTGGAGATGGCCGAAGGCAACACCCTGTTCGATGCGCCCTCCCACCCTTACACGCAGGCTCTGATCAGCGCGATTCCGGCGCCGGGCCTCATGGCGCAGCAGCAAGCGCAACGAATCATTCTCGCCGGCGAACTGCCCTCTCCCATCAACCCGCCTTCCGGCTGCGCGTTCCGGACCCGCTGCCCCATCGCGACAAGCCTCTGCGGCGAGCAGGCGCCAGCCTTCAGAATGCTGGAAAACGGGGCGCAGGCGGCCTGCCACTACGCCTGAACCGCGCCAGGCTCGCGTTTCGCCTTGCCGGCTGCGCCCATGCGCCGCCCCTGTCAAAAGATGGGCGGCATATGCCCGGCTCAGCGGCGAAAGTACAATGCCGGGTTAAGTAGCGATTGCATGAGCGCGAGTATCTTCCCCCTGCTCTCGAAGGGGCTTCAACGGCAGGATAGCAGTTGCCGAGCCCCAGGGATGGGTTCATGCGTCCCCTTCGAGAGCAGGGGGAAGATACTCGCGCTCATGCAATCGCCGGGTTGTACGCGAACACCGGAAAGGGAGACGAGCATGCTTATGAATAACTGGTATGTGGCGGCCAAGAGCCACGAAGTGAACCAGAAGGAACCCCTGATCGTGCGAATTCTGGGGCAAAAATTCGTGCTGTTCCGCACGCCCGCCAACGAGCCGGCGTGCCTGGCCAACACCTGCTGCCATCGCGGCGGCTCGCTGGGCCTGGGCAGGCTGGACGGCGCCGGCCGCATCGGCTGCGGCTACCACGGCTGGAAGTTCAATCCGCAGGGCCAGTGCGTGGAAATTCCCGCGCTGGGCAAGCAAGCGAACATCCCCAAACGCGCCCGGGTGGACTCGTATCCCGTGGAAGAGCATTTCGACTGGGTGTGGGTTTTTCTGGGCGACCTGGCGGAACAAGACCGCCCGCCCATTCCGGCCAGCGAGTTTCCCGAATACCACGACAAGGAAAACTGGCGCGTGGTGTCGATCGAGTTCGAGGGCGAGGTCAACTGGGCGCGCGGCCACGAGAACTCGCTGGACAGCGCCCATCCCGCGTTCGTGCATGCCAGCTTCGGCCGGCGCAGCGCGCCGGAAGTGCAGATCGTTCCGCTGGTGAAAAACAACTTCATGGGCTACAACGCCACCCGCGAGCGGGTGCCGCCCAAGCGCAGCCAGATCAGTTCGGACATCGCCAAACTGGTGTCCGGGAAGAGGGGCAAAACCGTCGCTTCCACCGACTACTACATGGCGGGAATCTCGCACCGCATCGACATCACCCGGGAGGGCAACATCCGGCAGGTCACGGTTTCCGCGCGCACTCCCATCGATCCGTGCAACACGCGCATCTACATTCACCAGGCGCGCAACTACCTGATGGAAGAAGAGCACGACGAAGCGCGCCTGAAGGGCATAAGGCAGGCTTTCAGGGAGGACTTCGAGGCGGTCTCCAATGCCGAGCCGAAGTTCGTGGCGCGGTCCATGGCGCACCAACTCCTGGTGGAATCCGATCAACTGGAAACGGCATTCCGCAGGGACCTTCTTGAGAAGGTGAAGCAGGGCTGGGAAATCGACTTCGACAAATGGATGGACGAAGGCCGCTACAGGAATTTTTCGATACCCTCCCCCGCCCGCAGAACCGATCCCAAAAAC
>RKRP01000203.1 GCA_007571315.1 Gammaproteobacteria bacterium | reverse complement strand
CAGGCCGTAGTTCCTGACGTAGGCCAGCGTTCCCGGATGCGCCTCCGCCACCCGGCAGAACTCGGCCTCCCATTCGCTGTCGCAGACGGCGTAGTTGACGTGGCACTTGCGCGCGTCCGTCTTCCAAAGGGTCTTGCCGCGCGTGGTGGTGAAGCTTACGTCCGCGGTCGTGCCTTCCGGCGGGTCGAGCACGGCCAGGGAGAGCCCCTCGGCGTGATGCGCCTCAATGCCTTGCATGATTTTTTCACAGGCCATGTCGGCAAGGTGGCGCCAGGCAAGCTGCCGAAATGTGGCGCCCCCCTTGCAGACGAGATATTCCTTGAGCCAGCGGGAAACGACGGCCTGCAAATCGGCAAAGCAGTCCGGCTGTTCGCGCTGGCTGGGCCAATGCGATTCGAGAAGATGTTGGGCGAGGTGATAGACCAGCGTGGCGGGGCGGGCCAAATCGGGATTTTCGGGGGACAGCGTGACGCCTTCCCCTATCAGCCCCTCGTTGCGCGTGCGGGTGGGGCCAACGAGTTCAGGCGTTAATTCCAGGGTCGAGTCGGCGTCGAAGGCCGTGTCGAGTTGGCATTCGGGCAGCTCGGCGCGGTAGCCAATCACTCGGGGAAAACGGATTTCCAGGGCGTCGCGCTCCGGCGAAACCGCCCGCACCGACACGCGCTCGACCGGTTCCGGCGGCGCAACCACCTGCGGCCTGGCCGTGAAGTCGAAGGGCACGCCGAGCACATCCGCGTACTCCACGTTGAACTTTCCTTCGGCGTTGAGATCGTAGGACTGCCGGCGTAGCGCCCGGCCCACCACCTGCTCGCACAGGAGTTGCGTGCCGAAGGCGCGCGCGCCAAGGATGTGGGTTACGTTGTTGGCGTCCCAGCCTTCGGTAATCATGGCCACGGAAACCACGCAGCGAATGGACTCGCCCAGGCGGCCGGGCTTGCCCACCGTGTTCATCGCTTCGCGCAGCAGGTCTTCATCGGAAATGTTGTCGCGGTCCGCCGGGTTGCCGCTGCGCTGAACGCGCTCGCGCTTGAATTGCTCGATGGCTTCGGCCGCCGCCACGCGGAAACTCCTGTCCAGCCCTTCCCCGGATTCGAGCTGACGGCTATCGATCAGCAGCGTTCGCGGCTTGCCGAGCGGCTCGCCGTTGTCGTTGAAGTTGCGGAACAGCGGCAGTTTGCCCTGGCGGAAAACGGATTCCCCGCCGCTGCCGGCCTGGCGGAAGCCGGCGATATGGTCGTAAACGAGCTTCGAGGCGCGCGTGTTGTTGCAAACCACGATGAAGCAGGGCGGCGACTCGATGCCTTTGCCTTCCCACGCCTCGAATGTCTTCTTGTAGTGGCCGTAGAGCGCTTCGAGGGCGTTTTGCAGTTGCGCGGGCAGTTGCGCCGGGTCCGCGCCGGCGCGTTTGGGCAACTGCTTGCCTATATGCTTCCAGAGTTCGCGGTAAATCGGCGCGTCGGCATCCGGGATGTTGTCCGCCACCGGCACCCGGGGCAGCTTGACGATGCCGCACTCGATGGCGTCAAGCAGCGAGAAATCGCTCATCGTCCAGGGAAACAACGTGCCTTCGCGGTAGCCGGAGCCTGCGAGGAAGAACGGCGTGGCCGACAGGTCCATAACGCGCGCCAGCTTCACCTTGCGCGCCAGGCTCTCGATGCCGGAAATCCACACGCGCGCCGCCCTGGAGTTCTGTTCCGCCTCCTTGCGCGCGTCCCCTTTGAGCGTTTCCTCCTCAGGGTCCGATGGCTTCTCGCGGTAGCAGTGATGCGCCTCGTCGTTGAACACCATGACCCGCTTCATGCCGAGCAGCGCCGGGCAGACCCGTTGCAGCATCGCGCCTTCGCTCTCGCGCGTGTCCGGCTCTGCGCCGCGGCCATGCAGCAGCGCGCGAGCCCCCCTGGCGAGCGCTTGCGGCTCGCGGCGCATAAAGGCGTGGTAATTGGTGATTACGATTTCGGCCTTGTCGAGTTCGCCCAGCATGTCGGCGGGAACCAGCTGGTGGCGCTTGTAGTAGCTGTTTGGATCGTTCGGCTGCAGCACGCGCAGCCGGTCGCGAATGGTGATGCCGGGGGCCACAACCAGAAAGCCCCGCGTGAAGCGCGCGCTCCCCGGATGGCGCGCCGCGTTCACCGTCTGCCAGGCAATCAGCATGGCCATCACCGTGGTCTTGCCGGCGCCGGTGGCGAGCTTCATGGCCAGGCGCGGCAAATCGGGCGCGGCGGCGCCCAGGTAATTGAGGATGCCTTCCGTTTGTTTTCTGCGCCTAGGCGCCACTTCCGTCAGCCAGATGGCGGTTTCCACCGCCTCTATCTGGCAGAAAAACGGGCGCCGGCCGCTGAACTCATGGTGGCGCCAGTGCGCCAGCAAGCGCCTCGTTTCGGGGGTAACCTGCCACTGGCCCGGAGCAAGATTGCGCCAGTCCGCAACGCGCCGGCGCACTTCGTTAATGATCGGGAAAGGGTCGTAGATTTGCCCGCCGGCGGCGCTCTCGGCGCCAGCTGCAAGTTTGATGGCCGCCTGCCGGTCCGATTTCTTCTTGCGGGGCTCGGGAACCGGCGTAACCAAGGAGGAATGGCGGCGGCCTTCAACAATCCGTTGCGTAGGCTGGCCCGCGCCATCCAGCTCCCAGTGGCGGGATGGCTGCTCGTAAGGGGAATTGAGAATCGGGGAGCGGAAGAAATCCGTGCGCACCCCGGTATTCTAATCAGTCCGCGCCGCGCCGCGATGCT
>RKRP01000101.1 GCA_007571315.1 Gammaproteobacteria bacterium | reverse complement strand
TCTCCGGCGTCAGGCACATGGCGAGCGACTGCGAGTTGAGCTGGAAGTCGAGACTGGAATGCAGACGCGAGGCTGTCTTTCGCCAGCGCTCCATGGCGCGCTGCTCGTCGCCGTCCCGAGGCTCCGCGGCGCTGTCGGGTTGGACGACCAATCTGCGCTCTTTTGCGGCGGCGTGGGACCACAGCGCAGGGTATTCGGCAACATAGCCGGCGCGTTGTTGCCGCACTTCGAACGGGCCACGCCCTCCGCCGCCGTTGATGTCACGATGCACAAGTCCGCGTTGCGCCAATGCATTCAATTGGGTCACGGGAAATTTGGCTGCCGCCTTTCTTGGAAACTCCAGCTTGCCTTCGGCCAATCCGGCCGCCGCCCGCGCCAGCGCATCGTGAAGGATGCCTGCTGCCGAGATGTGCGGTCTTGTGTTTTCGATATTGAATTGCTTGGCTTCAATGGCGGCCTTAAATAGAGAATCGGGCCGCGAGGGCAGGGTCCAGCTTGAAATGCCCCCGCCACCTCGCTTGGCTGCTTTGGTGGCCAGCACCAGACACTCGGCCATGCCTGTATCTGCCGAGAATGCACGATCATGCTGCCCGTGCGCAGCAATCCCAACGCAAACCACATCCCGGTAATCCTCTCTCAGGAGATTGCGGGCTTTGCGCCACGCGCCACCACCGACAAACGGCTGCGGAAGCACCAATGCCAGCACGCCGCCGTCCCTGAGTTTCGCGTGCGCCAAATCAAGGAAGTTGGATGCCAGCCCTGCGTTTCCATCGCTCGCTGCTCCCTTGCTTTTCTTGAGCGCCTTGGCCATGTGCCGCTGCTCGTCGGCGGATGTATCGAAGCCGGCGAAGCTGGGCACTGGCACATCTGCGTGACTGGCTTCGTGGTTTGTGGGCCGGGTGAACGGCGGATTCATAATAACGAGGTCGAAGCTCCCGTCTGGCGCTTCGGCCATGCGGCCGCTCACCTTCTCTTCGGTTCCCGCCATTGTGGCCTGCCCCGTCCCGAAGAGTGATTCGGAATAGTTCGCGGCCAGGAGATCAAGCGCGCCGATGTGGACTCCGGTTTTCTGAAGGCCATACGGCATGGTGTGGATGCGCGAGCGCCCGTAGCCCAGCGACGGGTGCGCGGCCGACAGCATTGAGCACGTCAGATGCGCAGCCGCCGGCATGATGTCGAGGCCTGCAAACGCTTGCTCCAGCATCTGCGGGTGCAGTTGCGCATCGTCCCCGCCGCGCCGCCGGAAGCGGCGGTAGATTGCTCTTTGCACCGCCGCGAGCAATGCTCCGGTGCCGCAGGCGAAATCGCCGATTTGGAGCTTGCCGATAGCGTTGGCATCCCCCCAGTCCGTATTGAGACGCCCCACTGCAAGTTCCGCCAGAAGCGCCGCTGAGGCCGGCAGCGTGTAGAAAGTCGCCAGAAACTTCCGGTCGCTGATCAGCGTTTGGAACATGCGCCCGCAGAGATCGTGGTAGGTGGTGGCGCCTACATCCGCAAGAGCCTCCACCGACTGCGCGACCGGCTTCAGGATGTCCGGCGCGGAACCGACAGGCAACGGGTGCAGTAGATCGCGCGCAATGGAGAAGATAGGCCAGTAATTGACCTTGAGGATGTCGTTCCAGATGGCGAGCAGCTTCGACTGCCGGATCCTCTTGGGCGGCAGCAGCGGCTGGATGCGGGGGATGCCCGGCTGCCCGTCGATGGCCGCATGAAACACGAACGCCGAAACCAGAATCGCAGCGGCCATGCGCAACGTTTGCTCGCCCGGCAACTGGTGCAGCTTCAATGCCAACTCGCCGAGAACGCCGGGCGGCGCCGCCGAGAGCCGCCCGGCGGTTTCGCGCACGACTCGTTCAAGCACTTGCGCGCCTTCGGCGAGCCGCTTCTCGGACAGGCTCAAGTGCTCGATCGCATCCGCCAGATCGTCCACGCCGCCTTCAAGCCATTGCTGTTCCGGAAAGCGCGACGGCTGGCCGTCCGCGCCGAGTTGCAGCGCCGCATAGCGGAAGCGCGAGGTTTCCACATCGGCGGCGCTGTCCGTGGCCAGCGTTTCGGGAAGCATCACCGCGAGCACGCCTTCGATGCGCTCCCCGTTGTCTTCCACGATGGCGCGCAGGCGCGCCTGCGCATCCGCTTCGACGGTGCGCGCCGGGGCGAACTCGGTCTCAATGCACACAGGCTGACGACCGGGCGTATCGACCAGAATGTCCGGGCGCTTGCCGTGTTCCCGCAATGCGCGGGTGGACTCCGCCGCCACCGTTTTGTGGTTCCACTGCGGGTGCCTGTTTCTCAAGCTCGCCGCAAGGTCGGTATTGACGCTCGGCTCGGTTCGTCGAGGGGGCACTCCGCCTCCTTACTTATTAGCGCATGATGGGCAGGTTGTCATCCGCCCGCAGGGTCCGATTGCATCCGTTTGCCGCTCCTGTATCAGTCCGTTCCGCAGGCCGGGCCGATTCTACACATTCCTTGTCCCTCGATTCTTGCCAAAGCCAACCCGCATATAGGCCGCGCGGTAATCTCGCTCCGTGGTAGGATCACGAATCACTTCTTTCGTCCAAGCGCCTTCTTGCCTCGCGCGGGATCGCATCGTCCATATGAAGCGCTGGCTTTGAATGAATGCGTGGAGTCGAGCCATGAACTACGTGGGCTTCGCGGCGGCTGTTTTGGGGATTCTGGCGGCGGTGGCCGTGATCCTTATTCCGGGCACTACTGCCGCCACCCGGGAAATTGCCTT
>RKRP01000039.1 GCA_007571315.1 Gammaproteobacteria bacterium | reverse complement strand
CGTGGATCACTGGGGTGTCGCTCCGGAAAGGCGATTTCGCCAGATGCTGGCCAGGGGTCGGGGGTCTCTTCGGTCATAAGCTTGGAGCGCAGCAAAATATCGCGTCGCTTCTTCGGATGATGATGCGGCCGGATCGATGATTGGAAGCTTCAGGCGATTCAGCAACTCGATCAGGAACAGGCGGGAAACTCGCCCGTTGAAATCCGCGAACGGATGAACGTAAAGGAATTGACCTTCGGCAAAAACCAAGTCGTCTATAAGCCTTTCGCCGGAGTCGGCATTGAGGCCTGCCAGTCGCGCTTCGAGGTCATCCGCGTAGTTCCGCATCAGCATGGGAACCTGCCAGTGTGGCGGAGGTTGATGCTCGCCGACTCGCACATCTCGAAGCCGCCAGCGCCCGGCGATATCCGGGAGCAAATCCCCACAGATGCGCCGGTGCAGATCAAGCAAGAGATCGAAGATAGGCAGGTTCGCTGTCTCTCGATTTGAGATCGCAAACGCGGAATCGGTCACCCGATCGGCAAGCAGTGGCGCGAGCTCGCTGTAGCTCAGGATGCCGACGGAGGTTTCGATATAGCGTGTTGCTGAAGGAGGCGGTCGAGTCGTTCCCGAATCCTGGCCTCGTCCACCGGCTCGCCTTCCATCGCCATGGAATTTGCTACGTGGCGAGGAATCGCTTCCAGGTGCAGGCGGCGGCGCTCCTCCGCCGGCAGTTGACGCCAGCGCGCCACCGCCTCCATCCAATGAGTCTGGCGCATGCTGGTTCTCCCGTGTCCGCAGTTGGTTGTCTATTATCGCCTGCATTGAAGCGCGCTGGTCCGCCGCTCGCAACAAGGCCTCCAGCCAGGCCAGCGTAAAGGGGCCGTGGCGTTCGACTAGATTCAAAACTCGTTCCGTCCAACTCCTGCCGGTGCGTGGACTCAGGCCGGATTCCGAGGGCGAAAGGTCCATCGCCGTCTCCGGCAGGCTGTGAAACTCCCCGTTGGCGTCGGCCAGCACCAGGGGCGGCAGCGTGTCGCCCTCGCGTATGCCGCGGATGCGCAGCGCGTCATCCTTCGCTTCTTGATCGGCGGGGCTGGCGTGCCATGCCATTCTCACCTTGCCGTGGTGCGAACAAACAAGATACGCCAGCAAGTCGAATTCGTCGGCAGTGAGGTCGAGAATCTCCCGTTCTATGGCAGTCGGTTCGGCAGAAGCCGTGCCAGCCGCATGAGCATGGGCAATGCTTTGCTCGTCTCCAATGGCTTCAAACCACTCGCTCCAGGGGCCGAGCAACGCCTCATGATCGGGCTTGAGACGTTGAAGCACGGCGAATAGCCCCAACGTGCTAGCCAGTTCGTGACGAAATCCGCGGCGCTGGTCTGTTGCCTTAATGCGGTACATGTTGCGGGCACTGCACGGCCACGCGGCATCGGGCGCTTTGGCGATGTCGTCTCGTTCAGGGCGATTGTCTGCACGAATGGAGCGCTGAAAGGCGGGGTGGGCCTTGCCCAGATCGTGCCAGCGTCCGGCCAGGTGCAGCAGCCGACCTTCGTGGGGGGCGACCGCAGCGGCGATTCGCTGGGCTTCCCGAGCAACTTGAAACCCATGGCTCCCGATGGTTTGCCATTCCTCCGCCTCGCTCAGCGATTCGTCGTCTTCCGCATCGTCGGCATGATCTTCGGGTGGGAGGGCGCGGATTCGCCGCTCGCCCAAGCACCAGCCGTCGCCGTCCTGTTTCCAGCAGGGGCGAGTCTTGAAGGGTGTTTCATCGTCCGGCTGCACTGGCTCTACTGCGTCTTTGCACCCCGCATCCCATCCTTGATCCGGGCGATACCCCCCAACTTTGCACTCGACCATGATCGTTTGTCCGGGATAGATGTCGCGGCGCTTCCCCGTGCGCCACTCGCGTTTCAACCAATCCCAAACCCAGGCCCGGACACTCGTTTGCAGTCGCTGGGAATTTCCCTTCCCGCATAACCAGTCACGAGCCGCGAGAAAGGGAACGCCGCACAGTTCATCGCGCGTCGGCTTGACGTTGGACGGTGCCTCGCCCTGGTTTACTTCGCACCAGAAAACCTGCACATCCCGTTCATCGCCGGAGCGGATGAAGCGGCTGATGTCGATGTCCGCGCCGGAGAGATCTGGCGATGTATCAAACAACTCGTTCAATTCGTGGCGCAAAAGGAGGTGCCTGGGCGCGTAGGGGTAGAGGCGGGGAAGCAGTTCGCGATGCACCTCCTCGAAGTGCTCAAGATGGGTAGGCCCGACGTCCCGCAACGCATTGCACGCTTCGCGCGCGACATCGAGCTCGTCCCGCGTGTACGGAGCGGCCGATTTGTCGTTCTTGTGCGCGAAATCCACAACAACGACCTGGCCTGTTCCGCCCCAACGGGCGCACCGACCGAATCGTTGCACAAGACTCGTCCAGGGAGCCAGCTCGGTAACCAGGAGCGACGCCGAGATATCCACGCCCGCTTCGACGACCTGAGTGGCGATGACGATGCGGTTGGTTCCGGGAGCGCAGGCGGTACGCGTCAGGAAGGCGTCGGCCCACAATTTGCGTTCAGCGGGCCGGAAGCGACTGTGGACCAATTTAATTTCCGCGTTTGTTTGTTTGAGTGCGCGGTCCGAGCAGAGTTTCTTCCGCACTTCGACGGCTCGCCTCACGGTGTTCAGTACCACCAGGGTGATTCCACCGCCGCCGTGCCCGCACTTTCTGTGCCACTCGGAAACTTTCCGAGCGAGGACCGCGGCACTTGCACACGGCACCACCTCAAG
>RKRP01000144.1 GCA_007571315.1 Gammaproteobacteria bacterium | reverse complement strand
GGATGGGTTCATGCGTCTCCCGCGGGGAGGGGGCAAGGCAACAGGGCTTTAGTTGGCGCGACATCCCACAGGGAGGGAGCAGAACAACAGGGCCGGCGCAGCGGATGCGAAAAAAGCGCCGTGCCAGGCAATGCCGGGAGCGTTACAATTCAGCCATGCTGGTGGGTGTGCCCAAAGAGATAAAGCCCGACGAACATCGCGTAGGCTTAAGCTTAAGCAGCGCCCGCGAACTGGCCGAACACGGCCACCAGCTCATGATGGAAACCGGAGCCGGCGAGGGCTTGCGCCGCAGCGACAACGAATACCGGGCCCTGGGCGCCCGCATCGTGGACAGCGCCGAGGACGTGTTCGCGCAGGCGGACATGATCGTGAAGGTCAAGGAGCCGCAGCCCAACGAATGCCGGATGCTGCGCGAAGGGCAAATCCTGTTCACCTACCTGCATCTGGCTCCGGACCCGGACCAGGCGCGCATGCTGATGGAATCGGGCGTTACAGCGATCGCCTACGAAACGGTCACCAACCGCCTGGGACAGCTGCCCCTGCTGGCGCCAATGAGCGAAGTGGCCGGACGCATGGCGGTGCAAGCAGGCGCGCGCTGCCTGGAAACGGAAATGGGCGGCTGCGGCAAGCTGCTGGGGGGCGTTCCAGGAGTGCTGGCGGCCAATGTAGTGGTGCTGGGCGGCGGCGTGGTGGGCACCAATGCGCTGCGCATCGCAGTGGGCATGGAGGCGCGGGTAGTGGTGCTGGACAAGTCGCTGGAGCGGCTGCGCGAACTCGACCTGCAGTTCGGAGCGCGTCTAAACACCGTGTATTCCACACGCTCGGCCATTGAGGAATATGTGGCGCAGGCCGATCTTGTGATCGGCGCTGTGCTGGTTCCGGGCGCCTCCACGCCTCAACTGGTGTCCCGGGACATGGTGCGCGCCATGGCGCCCGGCACAGTGCTGGTGGATGTGGCCATCGACCAGGGGGGCGCCTTCGAGACCAGCCGCCCCACCACCCACTCCGACCCCACCTTCATCCACGACAATGTGGTGCATTACTGCGTGGCGAACATGCCGGGGGCGGTGCCCCGCACATCCACGCAGGCGCTCAACAACGCCACGCTGCCGTTCACGCTGGCTTTGGCGGACAAGGGCTGGCGGCAGGCCATGCGCGATGATCCGGGACTGCTGGCCGGGCTGAATGTTCACGCCGGCCGGGTCACCAACGCCGCGGTCGCCGAAGCGCTGGGCCATGCGTACACGCCGCCGGACAATGCGCTCAATATCCACTAAACTTGGCTGACCGGACAAAACTTCATGCCTGCAAATACCCAACCCGACAAGCGCCCGCGGCGCGCGCTGGGCAAGCGGCCCGCGTTTTACGGCGATGAACGCCTGGATATGCTGTTCGCCATGCTTACCGCCCTGCTGGGCGAGGTGAGCGTTATCCGCGAGCGGCTGGACACCCACGAGCGGCTGCTGGAAAAAGCCGGGCTGTTTGGCAAGGACACGGTGGACGCATGGCTGCCCGACCCGGCAACCGAGGCCGAGCGGGGTCCTATCCGTGAGCGGCTGATGGGCCGGGTGCTCCGCTACTTAGAGGAGGACATGGAACCCGCGGCGGCTGGCGGCGAACTCGACCGTATTTCAAAGGAGGTTCAACATGGTGATGTTTGAAGCTGATGGCGCGCGCCAGGAAACCATGCGCAGCGACGTGTATCCGCGTCACGGCATGATGGCTGGCGCCACCCACGACGAACTGGCGGCGCAGAAGTTCTTTCTGGGCCTGCGCGCCTACGCCAACGGGCGGCTGATGGCTAAATGCATCGATGCCTGCAATAACCAGGTGATGCCGGAAATGGGCGAGCGCGACCCCGAGGTCGAGGAGGACCGCTCGGAGGCGCTGCGCAAGTCCGAGGAAATGCCCATCTTCCAGAACTGGGGCGCGCTGCTGCGCACGTCCCAGGAACTGATGTGGGACTACGTGGCGGATACCGTGGACCGGCAACTGGATAACCTGGAAGACAAATTCCGCGCAATCAAGGATCCCGTTGGCAGCCTCACGCTGCATCCTGAACTGCCGAATCCGGAATACCTCACGCTGGTCGATCAGCACATTCAGCCGGGCGGCTACCTGCACGACGCCGGCGGCGAGGATGTGCGCGCCGGCGCGATTTATGACCGCGGCGCCGTGCTCTACGGACTCGGCCGGGCAGGAGGGCTGAATGACATGCGCAGCCACACGCTCTGCGCCTTCATCCAGGACGGCTTCCCGGAAATGAAGCCCAGGCGGATACTGGACCTGGGCTGCGGCGTGGGGCACGGCACGCTGGCGCTCACCGACCTGTTCCCGGAAGCGGAAGTGCACGCCATCGACATTGGCGGCGCGATGCTGCGCTACGCTCACGCCCGCGCCGAATCGCTGGGCAAGCCGGTTCACTTCCACCAGCAGGACGCGCGCCATCTCAAGTTCGAGAACGAGAGCTTCGACATGGTGACATCGGAAATCCTGTTCCACGAAACCTCGCGCACCGCAATGCCGGCCATACTGAAAGAGGCCCGCCGGGTGCTCAAGCCCGGCGGCGCGATGTGCAACCTGGAGGTGCCGCTGCGCTACAAGGGAATGGATATGGGCGCGGTGGTGGTGCGCGACTGGCAGAATTACTACAACGCCGAACCCTTCTGGGGCTCGCTGGGCTGCGTCGATATTGAGCAAGCGATGCGGGAGGCCGGCTTCGCGCGGGTGCTAACGGGCTTCCAGCCGCGCACCGGCAACTTCCAGGGCGAACGCGGCCGGCTGTCCGAAAAGGACCCCAGCATGGGCAATCTGTCACACTGGATGGTTTTCGGCGGCTACAAGGACCAGGAGCGCTAAAAACCCTATTTAGCCCGTCCGGGTATTGCTTGGGGGGCGCGCTTCCTTCGCCTTTCCGCCTGCCCCCGCAGGAAGGAGGCAGGCGAAGGCGATAGGGCAGCCGCTGTAAGAAGCGCCGAGCTTTCGCCTCTTTCTTGAGCGCGAGTGTCCTATGCCTCCTCTCGCCGGGGCGTTGAAGGCAGGATGCCCGAATGAGCTACAGGGATGTATTCATGCGTCCCCGGCGAGAGGAGGCATAGGACACTCGCGCTCAAGAAAGAGGCGGACTTAGAAGTTGACGAGCAACTTCAGGCCCACTTCGCGCTTGTGCGGCAGGGGCGCAAAGGTTTTGCGGTGCGGCAGGCCGAATATGCTGGTGGTGCCGCCTGCTGTCAGGTAGCTCATATCATTGGTGAGGTTCCTGGCGTAGAGCTCAACCGAAAAGGCGTCGCCCAGGTCCGCATGCAGCCGCGCATTGATCTTCCAGTAGCTGTCCACCGAGTTCCAGTTGAAGTTGTCGATGTAGAACTGGCCCTGGTAAATCCCGTCAATCCGCAGCCAAATGTTGTTCACCATGGCCGTCAGTTGATTCAACTGGAACACGGCCGACAGGCTTCCGGTCCATTCCGGCATGTAGCGGGGCCGGCCGCCGGTGGCGGAAATCTGCTCTCCAACCGACAGCGTTGGGGGCGGCGCGAGCACTGCCGTAGCCACCGAGCCGGTGCCGGCAAAGTCGGTGAACTCCACATCGTTGTAGGTAATTCCGCCGCTCAAATTGAACCACTCGCTTAGCGACAATTCGAATTCAGCTTCCAGGCCCCTGATCTCGGCATCGCCGGCAATGTAGGTAGCAGTAAAGAACGGCGCCGGACTCAACTCGAAGAAGGTCTGGTTCTCCCAGTCCATGAAATAGCCGGCAACCGCGTAGTTCAGCCAGCCGCCCACGCGCTGCTTCAGTCCCGCTTCAAAGGCCGAAAGCGCCTGCTTCGGCGTGAAGGCGCCCGTGTCCAGGAGCACGCCCGTAGCCTCGGAGTAGTCCACAGCGTTGCTGTCGTTGCCCTGCAGATTGCTCCTTGAGTAGTGGGCGTAGAGATTGACATCGTCCGAAGGTTGCCAGGATATGATGACCCGCGGCATGAAGGCGCTGTATTTCTGTTCCGCGTCCACGATGGCGGTGAGATCAACGCGTTGTTGAATGGAAACGCCGTCATAAACGATGGTTTGGGTATCCGTGTTCCAGCGCCCTTCCAGCGACAGCGTCCACTGCTCGTTGAGCGCGTAGTCCACGGAACCGAACACTCCAAAGTTTTCGCCATCCTGGAAGTTCAGATTGTGGGTGGCGCCAAAGCCGCTGAAGGCGACCTGCCGGTTATCCTGCGAGTAGTAGCTGGCGCCCACCCTGTAGTTCACCCGCTCCCCGGGCTGCGGCGCGTAGCGCGCCTCAATATAGCTGTCGCGCACCCAGCCGGCCTGCGCGGCAAGCCAGGGGCTGCCGGAACCTCCGAAGAAAAATGCCGCCGGGGTGCCGAAGTTGTTGTCGAATATCCGCCAGCTTGAGGATTCTCCGCGGGCGAATTGAGCGCTCACCACGCCCTGATTGGCCAGTTCGTACTCCCCGGAAATATCAACCCGCCAGAGCTCGTAGCTATTGCCCAGCCCATCCGGAGCGTCAACGATTCCGTAACCTTCCAGTTCAGGCGGCAGGGTAGTGACAAACGACCAGGGGTTGGAGAACAAGAAAAGCGGCGTGCTGCTGGTGATTTTGCCGACCTCGGAAAAGTTCGGCGGCACTGCGTCCCAATCGGGAATCGAGCCGCAGAAAAGATTGCGGGGCGACTGCGACAGGTCCGTGGTGAAAGTGCCGCCAGCGCCGCCGCCCACGGGCCGTATCGTTCCGGAATAGCTGCGGTTGCAGCTCCCGGGCGGCACCGGGGCGAGGTGCGACTGCAGCTGCATGGTGTCATCGGAATCGACGTAAAAGCCCGACACCTGCAAGCTGAAAACTTCCGACACGTCGAATGTAACCAGGCCGGTAACCGCGGTGTTGTTCTGCTCGCCAAGGGGGTCGCCGTTATCGAACTGGTAGTCGGCGCCCACCTCCTCTTGCATAAGCGCGAACCTCACGCCCACCCTGTCGCTGATTGGCCCGCCCAACGCGGCCGTGAAGTTGTGGCTGCTTTCGTCGGATGCCGAATAGGTCAACGAAGCCTTGCCGCCAAACTCGTCGCCCGGCCTGGCGGGAACGTAGTTGACGGCGCCGGCGAAGGTGTTGCGGCCGAAGAAGGCGGACTGCGGACCTTTCAGCACTTCGACCCGCTCAAGGTCGATTAGCGGCAGGATGCCTGCGCCATCGGAAATATAGCCGCCGTTCCAGAACACCGAGCCGGCGCGCGAGGCCGGGCTTTCCACCTGAACGCCCAGCCCGCGGAAGCGAATGTTGGGGTTGTGCCGGCCGCCCGTTCCGCCCTGGCTGATGTTCTGGAAAGCGAAGCCGGTAGTGACTGTTGAAAGTTGCTCAATGGTGTTCATGCCCAGAGCATCCAGATCGTCCTGGGTGTAGGCCGATACAGAGATAGGAATTTCCAGCACCGACTCGTCGCGTTTGCGCGCCGTGACTACGATTTCCTCGAATTCCTGCGCGGCAATATCCTGAATGCCCATCAGGGCGGCGGCCCACACAGCGGCGGCGGTGGACAGCCGGCGAAAGCAGACACGAATCATCATGTTTTTGTCCCCTTGAAGGTGTCTCCTCGAATAATCCCCGGGAGAAAATGGAAATTAATCTGCACAAGGCGCATCACTATACGCACATTGCGCCATAGCGCAAAATCGCGGACGGGCGGCGAACGGATAGAATTCCCGCCTTGATTTTCGCCTGATCCCCATGGGGGCCATGCCCAGCCTCGATTCTTTCCGCGCCAGCAATCCGAGGGCCGCCGAACAGGCGCTCGGCGCGTACGGCTTGCGCGCCGAGGCGCTGGAATACATGGACCACGGGCTGATCAACCGCACCTGGCGGGTAAGCGCAAGCGACGGCGAGTTCTACGCGCTGCAACGTTTAAGCGCCATCCTGGGGCCCGAAATCCACCGCGACATCGAGGCCGTCACGGCGCATCTTGCCGCCAAGGGCATGCCCACGCCACGATTGCTGCGCACCGTTGGCGGCGATCTTTACGTAGAGCGCGAAGACGGCATCTGGAGGGTGGCGACCTGGCTGGAGGGCAAGTTCCACAACCGGCTTGAAAACACCGGGCAGGCCGGGCAGGCCGGAGCGCTGCTGGCGCGCTTTCATCAGGCGCTGTCCGACTTCGACCAACCCTTTGCAAGCAGGCGCCGCCCGATTCACGAGCCGGCCCGGCGGGTGGCCGAGCTCGACCGGGCGCTGGCCGAGCACCCGGATCATCCCTTGCGCGGAGAAGCGGATAAATTGCGCCGCGGCGCCATGGATATGATGGCTGGCCTGCGCCCCATGCCCTCCACTCCCCTGCGGGTAACGCACGGCGACCCCAAGATCAACAACATGCTGTTTACGCCCGAAGGCGAAGCGTTCGCCATGGTTGACCTCGACTCGCTGGGCCGCCTGAGTCTGCCCTACGAACTGGGCGACGCGTTTCGCTCGTGGTGCAATCCCGCCGGCGAGGACAGCGAGGACACGGAGTTTTCCCTTGCAATGTTTGAGGCGGCGCGTTGCAGCTATCTCAACACGGCTTCTTTCATTACCGGAGAAGAACGGTCCTGCCTAGTGGACGCCACGCTGTGGATTACGCTGGAGCTCGCCACCCGCTTCACCGCCGACATTCTCAACGACCGCTACTTCGGCTGGAACCCGCAACGTTTCGCCTCGCGCGCCGAGCACAACCTGGCGCGCGCGCGCGGTCAACTGAAACTTGCGCAGTCCCTCCTGGCGCAGCGACACTGCCTGAACGATTCACTCCGTGAAGACTGAGAGGAGCAACGAGGGAGATATGGCGCTTAAGCACTTGTTTGAACGGTTCGAGGAGTGGCGGGCCGCCAATGAGCGCCTGGTGCTGGGGACGGTGTACGAGACGGCGGGCTCGACCTACTCGAAGCAGGGTTCGCGGGTGCTTATCGACGGCGAAGGCAACTATCAGGGGCTGGTGAGCGGCGGCTGTCTGGAAGGCGACCTGGCCGCGCACGCGGCGGCCGTGCTGGCTTCCAGCGAGCCGCGCCCGGTGTGCTACGACATGCGCGGCGAGCACGACATCCTGTTCGGAACAGGCGTGGGCTGCGATGGCATGCTCAAGGTTCTTCTGCAGCCACTGCTAGACAGCCGCAGCGACCCCTGGGCGCCGCTGGCGCGGATGGCGGAACTGGCGATGGGCGAAGAAACAACGCTCTGCGCCGTGGTGGTGGACGGCGACCGGTCAATGATTGGGCGCACGGTGTTTGGCGATGACGTGCCTGAGGGCCTTGAGCCTGGCCTTAACAAGCTGGATGACTCGTCGTGCGAAGTTCTGGTGTACGCCCTGTGCCCCATCCCGCGGCTTTTGGTGCTGGGCGCGGGCGTGGACGCGGCGCCGCTGGTGGAATTCGCCGAGCGGCTGGGCTGGCGGGTCACGGTTTGCGACCACCGCCGATCCTACCTGGAGCGAGGCGACCTTGGCCCGGCTGAAGAGCTGATCGAACTGCGCCCGGAGCAGCTCGCCGGGCGCGTTGAGCTAAGCGGCTGGGATGCCTGCGTGGTGATGAGCCATCATCTGGCCTCGGACCGCTCGTACCTGGCGGCCCTGGCGAACCGGCCGATCCCCTGGGTGGGCGTGCTTGGCCCGAAAGCCCGCCGCGAGCGCCTGCTCAACGAACTTGGCGATGGCGTGGGCGACCTCAAAGACAGATTGCGCGGGCCTGTGGGCCTGGACATCGGCGCCAACGATCCGGCCTCCATCGCGCTTTCGATCATGGCCGAACTTACAGAGCACTATGCAAAACGGATAAGCTATTGATTATCCTAATATTCTATTAGATTTGACAGGCGCGGGCATAACAAGGTATAAAGGTTGGCGGAAGGGCGCGTTGGGTTAGCGCGTCCATGGACTTCGTAAAGGAGAACGAAAATGACCCAGGCAGCATTTGAACCGGTTGCGGCAAGCCGACGGCTTCAATCCTCGGGCTTGGCGGCAAAGCAAGCAAAAGCGGTAGTGGAAACCGTATCGGAAGTGAGCGTTTTCCAGCAGCAGTTTGGTCGCGATCTGGCGGACTTGAAGTCGTTCATCAAGGAGAACATGATCACCAGGGACGACCTCAAGGACTTCGCCACAAGGGACGACCTCAAAGCGTATGTGACCCGGGAAATGCTTACGGCGGATCTCGCGGTGCTGAAAGCCGATATTTTCCGCTTTGGTTTTATCGCCACCGGAATCGTCGTGACGCTCATCGTGGGATTGGCCAGCATGATTGCAGCCATATCCGTTGCCGCCCTGTGGCAGTAGCGGCAACGGCTTCGCGGCGCTTCAGGTCTTCAGAAGTTCCTTGAACCTGCGGGCGTTGCGCACGTAGGTATCGGCGCCGCGCGCCACTTCGGCGCGCTCTTCGTCGCTGAGCAAACGAACCTGGCGCCCCGGCACGCCTATGATCAGGCTGCCGGGCGGGTACGCACGGCCTTCCGGCAGCAGGGCTCCAGCGGCCACCAAGCTGCGCGCGCCAACACGCGAGCCATTCAGCAGAATCGCGCCCATGCCAATGGTGCAGCCGTCCTCTACCGTGCAGCCGTGCAGAACTGCGCGATGCCCCACGGTCACGTCCTCGCCAACCGTAGTGGGGAAGCTGGGGTCCGTGTGCGCTACCGAGCCGTCCTGAATATTGCTGCGGGCGCCAATGCGGATCGGCTCGTTATCGCCGCGCAGCACGGCGCCAAACCACACGCTGCTGTGCTCGCCGAGTTCGACATGGCCGATCACGGCTGCGTCCGGCGCAATGAAAAGCGCCTTTGAACGCGGTTTGCGCCCGCCCAGCGTGTAGATCAACGCAGCTCTCCCAAATGTGCCTCTCCCAGGCGAAGGGGCGGCTGCGCCCGCATGCCGGGGCCGAATCCGTACACGATGGGCTGGCCGGTGGGAATCTCCAGCCTCGCGATGTCCTCATCGGAGATGTTCTCCAGCAGCTTCACCAGCGCCCGCAGACTGTTGCCGTGGGCTGGCACCAGGACATTTCGGCCTGTTAGAAGTTGCGGAGCGATGCGATCCTCCCAGCAGGGCCGCACGCGCGCCAGCGTGGTCGCCAGTGATTCGCTGGCCGGCAGGAGCGATTCGGCAAGCCCCCCGTACCTCGGGTCCCGGCGGGGATGCCGGCTGTCGTCCCGCGCAAGAACCGGTGGCGGAATGTCGTATGCCCGCCGCCAGATCTTGACCTGATCGGCGCCGTGCCGCGCTGAGGTCTCCGCCTTGTTCAGGCCCTGGAGCGCTCCGTAGTGCCGCTCGTTCAACCGCCAGTCCCGGTGCACGGGGATCCACATGAGGTCCATTTCATCGAGGATCAACCACAGGGTGCGTATCGCCCGGGTCAGCACCGACGTAAAGGCGATGTCGAAGGAGATGCCCGCATCCGTCAGCGCGCGGCCTGCCGCCCGCGCCTCATTGATACCCTGGAC
>RKRP01000098.1 GCA_007571315.1 Gammaproteobacteria bacterium | reverse complement strand
CCGCATGGCAATTTGCGCCGTGGCCTGCGCCAGTTGCAATGGTGAAACCACGAGGCTGCCCTGGCCAATGCCGGTCACCACCGTTTCGCCGGGAAACCAAGTCTGCTGCGCGGGATCGTTGAAGGAGGCCTTCTTCCACGCCCGCGACGGCACGATGCCGGCCTTCTCTCCGCCAATGTCGATGCCCGACAGGGCTCCGAAACCAAAGCGGACCAAGCCTCCGTGAATCCCCTCGATGTCCATGTCGCGGGCCAACTGGTAGAAATAAACGTCGCAGGACTCGGCGATGGCATCGCGGATATTAACGATGCCGTGTCCCTCGCGCTTCCAGTCGCGGAACAGGCGACTCCCGGGCAGCCGGTAGCTTCCCCTGCAAGTGACGGAGCCTCCGGAGTCGCGGTAGCCTTCCTCCAGCGCCGCCAGCGCCAGCATCGGCTTGATTGTGGAGCCGGGCGGATAAAGCCCGCGCACGGCCCTGTTGAACATGGGAAGCCCCGGGTTGCGGCTCAATTCAGCGAAGCTGGCGCGGTCCATAACGGATACGAAGCTGTTGGGATCAAAAGCTGGGCTGCTCACCAGGGCCAGCACGCCGCCGTCGCGCGGGTCCACGGCAACCACCGCGCCGCGGCGTGATTGCATGGCGGCGTACGCCTCGCGCTGCAATTCGCCATCCATAGCCAGTTGCAGGTTGACGCCGGGGGCAGGGTCAAGATCGCCAACGCGCCTGAGCGGACGTCCATAGGCATCCATAATGATTTGTTCCCTGCCTGCGGCGCCGCGCAAGTTCTCCTCGTATTGGCCTTCAACTCCGGTCCTGCCGATAAGGGAAATGCCGGCATAAGCCGCCGAGCCAAAACGTTGCTTGTCGGCGGCGCTGACCGCCGCCACATACCCCAGCGCGTGGGCTCCGGCGGGGCCCAGCGGGTAGTTGCGCAGAAGCAGTCCTTCGATGTCCACGCCGGCAAACTGGTGACGGCTCACCGCAAACCGGGCAACCTGCTCTTCCGGCAGCACGGCGCGAACGGTAATGGGCTCGAAGGCCGACGAGCGCCGCACGGCTTCGAGCAGTTCGCGCCGCCGCGGCGCGCTCACGAAGCCTTGCTCTGCCAGACGGGCCAGGGTGCCGGGAATGTCTTCGACCTGCTCGGCAACCAGAGCGAGGCGGAAACCGGGGCGGTTGAACACCAGCAACTCGCCGTTGCGGTCCACGATAATGCCGCGCTGCGGCGCAATCCTGCGAGGCTGCATCTGGTTGGCCTGGGCCTTTGCCAGGTAATAGCTGTACTGCGCGAATTGCAGATAGCTCACCCGAACCAGCAAAACGAGCGCCACCGCGCTCATCAGCGCAGCCATGTAGGTGGTTCGGCGGGTCAGCGTGTCCGGCCGGCTGGGGTCGTCTTGCGTCCTGAACGCCACGGGCTGCCTGGTGGGAACAGGGCCTGGTCAGGCCTCAAGAAAAAGGAATGCAATAAGTATCATTATGGCTCCGCTCAGCAGGCTGCTCACTAGCCCCGAAAGGGATCCGGGCTGGCCGAACCAGCCGCCTATCAGAGCCACAATCATCAAATAAGCCGTCAGAATGGCCAGCGCCAGCGCGAAGCGCTGCCAGGGGGGCGCGGAAATCATCAGCTTGCGCAGGCTTGCGGCAATGAAGGCGAGCACGGTGGCGGCCATCGCGTGAAGGCCTAAAGGCGCGCCGGAAAGGATATCCTGGACCAGCCCGGCGGCGGCGGCGATGATCAGCAGGCTCCGCTCCTGCGGTCCGGAAAGAACCAGCCAGATAAGGGCCACGCCCAGCCACGGCGGCTGCCACAGGCCCAGGGCTTGCGGCAGCGGCAGCACGGTCAGCAACAGGGCCGCGGCAAGCAGGTAGTAGCGGTGCGCAACGGCGCTCTGCATCACGATTCCTCGTCCGGCGGCTCCGCTGTCTTGATGCTGCCGCCGGTTGTTTCGGAACGCAGCAGCAAAACCTGGCGCACACCCTCCAGGTTCGCGGTGGGGCGCACCAGAGCTTCCAGAAAGGCCTGGCCCGACGCATTGCGGACCCCTTCCACAACGCCCACGCGCAGTCCGGCGGGAAACCGCCCTCCCCTGCCCGAACTGACCACCGTGTCGCCCTCGGCTATATCCGCATGCGTTTGCATGTACGGCAACAGCAAGCGGTGGTCGCGCTGACCGGTGCCGAAAGCGATGGCTTGCACGCCGGTGCGCTCAAACACCACCGGGATAGCGTGATTCGCATCACTAATCAGCAGGGCTTCGGAGGTCACCAGGTAGTCGCGAGCGATCTGGCCCACCACTCCGCCCGAATCAACCACAGGCTGGCCGACAAAGGCGCCCTGGCGGCTGCCGATGCTCAAGGTGACTCGATGGCTGGAATGATCCGGATTCCTGGGCAGGGCCTGGGCGGCCAGATTGTTGGATCCGAGCACCGTGTCCAGCGCCAGAAGCGCGCGCAGGTCTTTGTTCTCCGCCTTCAGAAGAGCCATTTGCTGCATGTCCACATCCTGATTCAACAGGCGTTTGCGCAAGTCTTCATTCTCCCGCAACAGTTGGGCCTGATCGAGAAAGTAATTGCGGGTGGCGTCAAAGCTCCCAACGGCAACGCGCACGACCGCCTGCACGGGAACCTTCAGCAGCTCGCCTGCGCCGCGCGCTTTCTGGACCGCCGGAACCCGGGACTCGATAATCAGCAGGGCGAAACAAGCCAGGCATATAAGCAGGCACTCGCCGGCATGGGAGGGGTTTTTCCGCCTTCGAAAA
>RKRP01000094.1 GCA_007571315.1 Gammaproteobacteria bacterium | reverse complement strand
CGCGCCTGACCCATCGCATGCATGCGATCGCAATCGGCCTGGGCAGCCTCATCGCCGCCTTCGGCCTGTTCGCCTGGCCTGTTTCGTTAAGGCCCAGGCGAAAGGCCGGTTTTACACAATTCCTGGCAGCTTAGAAGCTCCAATCGATCTGCGCGCCGATGGTCCGCATATCCTGCGGCGCAAGCATCACGCCGTGGATATTGAACATGAAGCCGGTGAATTGGGTGAAGTTGGTATTGCGAACAGCGCCTACCCAGGTGTCCTGATTCAGGGCGTTGTTCACGAATAGCTCCACGCGCAAACCGTCGCGCTCCACTCCGGCCCGCAGGTTGCTCAGCCAGTAGCCGTCCAGCCGGGCCAGATTGCCGCCATTGCCAGCCCAGGTCTTGCCGTAGTGCATGAAGTCGCCGCGGGCGAAGAAATCCCAGTCCGCTGTGAGCGTATCGGTGTAGCCGAGCGCGAGGTTGCCCATCAGTTCCGGATAGCGGCCCGACTGATTGCCGGCCAGATTGCGGCTGCCGGTGATGTCCTGAACAAAGGTGGCCGCGAAAGTCGTGTATTCGTTGTCCTGCCACGCCACGTTGGCGGCAACGAACCAGTTGTCGCTCAGTGTCCAGGAACTCTCCAGTTCGATTCCCCAGAGGTTGGAATCGCCGGGAAAGTTGAATTCCAGCGTGCGGGGCTGCTGCTGCGGACCGGCAACCCCGTCCCGGTTGGCCGGGTCGGGATCGTCCTGGTAATAGACCACAAAGTTGGTGAACAACTGGGCGGTCCACTCGTAGTAATAGGCGGCCGCGTTGATCTGGCCGCGTCCGCCCGGCAAGGACAGCTTGATGCCCGCTTCCAGCGCGTCCAGTTCCTGCGTCGGCGTGGATTCGCCGGCTTCAGGCGCCTTGCGGCGTATCTGGTCGTACTCGGACTCGGTGCTGGGCAGGCCCGTGTCCCGGTCCACGTACGGCTCTCTGAAGGCTTCGCGCGACGCGTTGATCAGGTTGGTGTTCAATACGCCGGGCAGCACGCCGCGCGAGTAGCTGGCGTACAGGTTGGTGTTGTCGTTGGGCTGCCAGCGAAGGATCACGCGCGGAATAAGTTCGTTGTAATCCGCGCCGAGGCCGCCGGTGATGCGCTGATCAGCCATGTACCGCGCCTCAAGGTCCAGTATGAACTGCTGGCCCAGCGGAACCGTGGCCGCGGCGAACACGCCGCGGGTTCTTGCGGTTTCGCCCTGGGTGGGGGGCAGCGTAACGAACAGCGGGCCAAAGCAGCCGATGGCCTCAGGGAGGAAGCAGGCCACAACCACATCGCCGCCCACGCCCGACAGGGCGATTTCCTGCTTGAAGTAGCTGGCGCCCACCAGCCAGTTGATGCGGCTTTCAGGCGAGGAGCTGAGGCGCAATTCCGCGCCCCTGTCCTCGTTTCTCTGCGGGTCGGAAGTCCAGAACGACTCGAAATCGGTCATGTCGAAGTCGCGAATCCAGTTCACGCCGTGGTCGTTGTAGGAAGCCTTGAAGGACAGGTCCATGCCATTGGCGAATCCGTAATCCAGTTCCAGGCTGGAACGGAAGATTTCACGGCTCATGCCCATGGTGCGGCGCTCCGGCACGCCGTCCAGCGTGGTCCTCTCGGCCAGATTCTGGACCAGCCAGTTGGAACAATCCTCGGGGCAGAGGTCGAGATTCGTAATGCGCGTAAAGATCGCCGGGTACAGGGTGGTGTTTACGGAAACATCCGGCGCCCCCGGCTCGCCGGGAAGCGGGATCCTGCCGCAGATGTATTGCGTGGGGTAAAGCGCCGCCATGTTGCCGGCGTTGTCCGGGCGCCGGATCGACGTGCCTGTGCATGTGTCGTAGTCTGAACCCGGCAAATAGGCGATCGCAGGCGGCCCGTCATCGTCTTCGTGGTGGAAAAAACGCAGGCGCGCGCCAAAATTGCCGGCAAACGCGCCCAGCAGAGTGAGGCTGATCGATTCGGAGGACTCCTCGCCCAACTCCCCGCCATCGTTGGCCGTGTACATGGAGCCCTTGTTGTAGCTGCTCACCCCCAGCTGAAAAGCGAGGCGGTCCTCAACCAGCGGCCCGCCATAGCTGGCGGCAATGTTGCGCGTGCTGTATTGCCCCGCCGAAGCGCGAACCTTGCCCTCGAATTCCGTCAGGCTGGGATTCCGGGTCACGTAATTGATGGCGCCGGAAAACGTGTTGCGGCCAAAGAACGCGGACTGCGGCCCCTTGATGACTTCCACGCGCTCCACGTCCAGCATGGGGATGGATTGCGAACCGCCAGTCACATACACCCCGTCCACGAACAACCCGGCAAGCTGCTGGTGCGGCGAGCCCCGGGGCGGCGACATGCCGCGGAAGCGGATGACCGTATTTTGCCGGCCGGGCCGGTTGCTGGCGATGTTGTCCTGGAAAGACAATCCTGTTGTTTGCATGGAGATGTCGCCGAGGGTTTCCAGACCCGCCCGGCTCAGGTCCTCTGCGGAAAACACCGTGATCGAAAGCGGCGCCTCAAGCAGCGACTCGTCACGCTTGCGCGCCGTGACGATGATCTCCTCAAGTTCCTGCGCGGCCGCGCCTAGCGGAATGCAAAGCGCGATTGCAGGCAACAGAGCGCCAGGCCGGCGCCAGGATTGTTTCAGCCCCATTCAGTCCCCCCGGGTGGATAGCGTCCAAAGACGGCTGGCGATATTAGCACGCGCCCGTTGCCCCTGCATTTAGCGCAGCCGCGGCTTTAAGCCTTTGCTATTTGACTGATCGATCGCGCGGTAT
>RKRP01000136.1 GCA_007571315.1 Gammaproteobacteria bacterium | reverse complement strand
AGCCGCGCGCTGACTGGTTCGGCCATCCAGTTTGGCATCAGGGCCCGGGCGGCGGAGAGTTCTTTGCGGTCTTCTTTCGAGAGCGTTGGCAGGACTGCTTCGAGGCTTTCCTCTACTTCTGCCGGGCCGAGCCATGCGAGGGCGCGGATCAGGTTTCCTGCCTTGCGGTGGGGCGCTGCCAATTGCCAGCGCGGCGCGTGGCGGAGTTCCACCGCATGCCTGCCAAAATGCAGCCAGCGGCTGGGGCCGGAGGTGAGATAGACCGAACGCACGGGATTTTGAGTGGTGAGGCGCAGGCAGTTGGCAGCAGAGCCGCCGCTCGGCACGATTGTTTCTCCCCACAATTCTGAAAGCGCCTTGATCGCCGTTCCGATGTTTGGCCCGCATCGGCCAAAGCGGGTTTCGATTGTGCGCATGTACACGCCTCTGAAGATGCGCATGAGTTTGCCGGCGCGCGCGAGGCGCGACAGGGCCTGGTCAACAGCGGCGCGGTTGCCGAGGTGAAGCAGCGCGCCGGGGCACAGCGGCGTGGCTTCCGGAAGGGCTTCGGCATGCTCCATGATGCGCTTGGGGAGGCTTTGCATGGCCGGGACTCCTCTGGCTGTGTCAGAACGGCGGGAGTCAGAATACCATCATGCGATCTCCGGAGCTTTCAATAATGGCGCGTTGCTGCGGGGCAGGGGATAGAATCGCAGGTTTGATTGGCAGCTTGCCGGGAGAAAGGTTGATGGCGATACGCATGCGGGACGTGGAATACAGCCACGGGGGCACGGTTTTCGAGGCGCGGATGTACTGGGACGATGCGCGCGGTGCGGCGCCAGCGGTGGCTGTGGCGCACGCCTGGGGCGGGCGCGCGGAGCATGAGTGCGAGGCTGCGGAAAAGCTGGCCGGAGAAGGCTACGTGGGATTCGCGCTGGATGTGTACGGAAGGGGTGTGCGCGGGCAGAGCGCCGAGGAAAACATGGCCCTCATGCAGCCGCTTCTGGAAGACCGGGCGCGGCTTCAGGCGCGGCTGAACGCGGCGCTGGACTGCGCGGCTTCGCAGGCCGAAGTGGATGGGAGCAAGATGGCCGCCATCGGCTATTGCTTCGGCGGCCTTTGCGTTCTGGACATGGCGCGCGCGGGGTCGCCGGTTAAGGGCGTGGTGAGCCTGCACGGCTTGTTCAATACGCCAGGCAATACCGACGGCAACAAGATCAGCGCCAAGGTGCTGGCGCTGCACGGCTGGGCCGACCCCATGGTTCCGCCGGACACCGTTATTGATTTGGCCACCGAAATGACCGAAGCCGGAGCGGACTGGCAAATTCACGCTTACGGCCACGCGCTGCACGGCTTCACCCATGACGCTCCGGCGCTGGCCGAGGGTATTGGCTACAGCGAATCGGCCGACCGCCGGTCGTGGCAGTCGATTCTCAATTTCATGGCGGAACTGTTCGCCTGAAGGCGCAGGAGGCGCAAGAGGCTTAAGTGGCATCGTATTCCACCAACGAGTTCAAGCCCGGCCTCAAGGTTATGCTGGGCGACGAGCCTTGCGCCATCCTTGGCGCCGAGTTCGTCAAGCCCGGAAAGGGCCAGGCTTTTACCCGGGTCAAGCTGCGCTACCTGCGCACCGGCCGCGTCATTGAGCGCAATTTCCGCTCCGGGGAATCGATTCCCGCGGCGGATGTGGTTGATCGCGAGATGGACTACCTTTACAAAACCGGCGAGGACTGGGTGTTCATGGACGCGGAAACTTATGAGCAGTACGAGGCCGGGGGCGAAGCCATGGGCGGCTGCCAGAAGTGGCTGGCGGAGCAAAGCCGCTGCCGCGTAACCCTGTTCAACGGCGCGCCGCTCACCGTTACGCCCCCCAACTTCGTGGAACTCAAGGTGGCGCAATCGGACCCGGGCATGAAGGGCGACACCGCCACCGGCGGAGTCAAGCCGGCGACGCTGGAAACCGGGGCGGTGGTGCGGGTGCCGCTTTTCGTGGAAGAAGGCGCGGTGATCAAGGTGGATACGCGCACCGGCGAATATATGGGCCGGGCCTGACCCCGGCGGCTACGCCGGCTTGCTTCGTTCTTCTTCGCCTTAATTCGTATTACGTTGGCCCATCTTCGCCTAACTCCGGCCATTTCGGCCTACGCCGGGATATAAAGCCGCCGTCCTAGGGCCTGGCCGCAGCGCACTTCTTCTCCTTCGCGGCGTTCGGGCAGCCAGTCCATAAGCCCTCCGGTGGTAACCAGCACCAAGGTGGAGCCGAGGTTGAAGCGCGCGAGATAGTCGCCGCGTTCCCGCTTCGCGCCTAGCGGCCCCGAAAAGCGCCAGCGGGTAAGGACCGGCGGTATGCTGGCATTGGTGCGGATGCCGAAAGCGGTGCTGATGGAGCCCACGTTCAGAGCGCCCACCATAACCACGCAGAATTTTCCCTCGGCCGTGTCGAAATGCAAGGCAACCCGTTCGTTGGTGGCCAGCGTTGAAGGCATGGCTTCGATAACGGTGGGATTGACCGACAGCCGCCGCCCGGGGAGGTACGCGATTTCGCGCAACTGTCCGTCCATGGGCATGTGAACCCGGTGATAGTCCGAAGGCCGAAGATAAACCACCGCAACCCGGCCGCGCTCGTACGGCTGCGCGCACCTTGCGCCGCCCAGCAATTGCTCCAGGGAGTAGCGAATGCCCTTGCCCTCCGGCAGCAAGGTGTCACTGAGCGACCCCAGTTGCGTCAGCACGCCGTCGGCGGGGCAGGCCACCATCTCTTCGCCGCCTTCAGGATTGCGCGCTCCCGGTTGCAGTTCACGCGAGAAGAACTCGCTCAGGCTGGCGTAGTCCTGGGGCGCGGGCTTGGCCGCTTCCGCGGTGTTGATCGAATACATCCAGGCAAATACGCGAATCAGCAGGCCGCCCGGCCCCCGAAAACGCGCCACGCGCGCCGTCAGGCGGCTGAGCGTAAGCAGCGGAAGCAGAAAATGCAGTTGTGCGAACAGTCGGGCGAGCAAGGCAAAGGCTCAATCCTGGGTGGCATGATTGTAGCCCTTGGGCAAAATCGCCGCCGGAGGCCAAGCCTCAGGAACCAAGCCCAAGCCTGGCGCGCGCAGCGAGAGGCGCGCCGGGTGCTTGGCCGCGCCGGTCGAGCGCATTGGCTGTGTTGACCGTTGCCAGCCTGCGGCGACTGTTCATATATTTGGCTGCTTTCAAGCAACCGGATAACTGATAAGTGCGCTTTTCCGACCTCGTTGATGAATTGGCCGCGCGCCTCTCCCGCGCGCCGGTCCACTTTGGACACGGCATGCCGGGCGCGAGGGATGAGGCGCTGGCGCTGGCCACTTTTGTTTGCCGCGCAGGCAACTGGCAGCGACCCTCCCTGCTCCGGCGGCGGGTTGGCCGCGCGGCTTGCGCGCGGGCCCGCCATCTGGCCCTCCTGCGGGTGTCGCGGCGCATGCCGCTGGCCTACCTCACGCGGGAAGCCTGGTTCGCCGGAATGCGCTTTGAAGTGGATAAGCGCGTGTGCATTCCCCGCTCGCCGCTGGCGGAACTGATCGAGGAGGGCTTCGCCCCCTGGCTCAAAGCCGGTCAGGTGCGGCGCATCCTGGAGCTTTGCACCGGATCTGGCTGTATCGCCGCCGCCTGCGCATTCGCCTTCCCCGGCAGCGAAGTAGTGGCCACCGACATTTCGCCCGCCGCTCTGCACATCGCCCGCCGCAACATCCAGCGCCTGGGCCTGAGCAATCAGGTGCGCCTGCTCCAGTGCGACCTGTTCGCCGGCGCCGAAGGCCGCTTCGACCTGGTAATCGCCAACCCCCCCTACGTGCCCACCAGCATCTACAACGCCTTGCCCAGCGAATACCGCCACGAACCGCGCCTGGCCCTGGAAAGCGGGGCCGCCGGCCTGGCGGCAGCAGAACGCATCCTGCGCGCCGTCCCCGCATACCTCGCCGCGTCAGGATTACTAGCCTTGGAAGTAGGCGAAGTTGCCGCCCGCCTCGCCGCCTCCCATCCCGAACTGCCTTTTTTCTGGCCAGACATGCGCCGCGGCGGCCACGGCATCCTGCTCCTGCGCCCCAACACCCCATAGCCTTATTTCCCCGGGTGAGCCTCTTTCCTGTGCGCGAGTGTCCTATCCCCCTCTCGCCGGGGCGTTGGAGTGTGCGCCAACAGCTTGGCGCACACGGATGCCGGAATGAGCTACAGGGATGTATTCATGCGTCCCCGCCGAGAGGAGGGGCAGGACAACCGCGCAAAGGAAAGAAGCGAGGAAGCACCCCATGCAATACCTAAGAGTTATTCGGGCGCGGGCTTCTTTTCCAGTTTGGCGAGCAATTTGGCGATTTCCAGGCGCATGACCCGCCGGTCGAGAATCATGTCCAGCGCCCCATGCTCGAGCAGGAACTCGGCGCGCTGAAAGCCCTCAGGCAGTTCTTCGCGCACCGTTTGCTTGATTACCCTCGGTCCCGCAAACCCAATCAACGCGCCCGGCTCGCCTATAACGATGTCGCCCTGCATCGCCAGGCTTGCCGACACCCCGCCCATGGTGGGGTGGGTAAGCACCGAAATGTAGGGCAGGCCAGCCTTCGCCAACTCATGCAGCGCCGCGCTGGCCTTGGCCATCTGCAACAGCGAGAACAGGGCTTCCTGCATGCGCGCCCCTCCTGATGCGGCGAAATTGACCAGCGGCATGCGATGCTCGCGGCAATAGTTCGCAGCGCGCGCGAACTTTTCGCCCACCACCGAGCCCATCGAACCGCCCATGAATCCAAACTCGAACGCGCTGGCCACGACCGGCTGCCCGTGCAGCGCGCCGGTCATAATGATCAGCGCCTCCAGCTCGCCACTGTCGTCGCGCGCCTTGCTGATGCGGTCGGTGTAACGCTTGGTGTCCTTGAATTTGAGCGGGTCCTTGGGCAGCAGGCGCGGCGCCAGCTCCCTGGCCGTGCCCTGGTCCAGGAACAGCTCCAGCCGCTGCCGGGCGCTGATGCGCATGTGATGCTCGCATTTTGGGCACACATGCTGCGACCGCTCCACTTCGGTCCGGTACAGCTGCGTTCCGCAGGAGTCGCACTTGACCCAAACGCCCTTGGGCACGGATTTTCGCGGCCGCCGCGTGGTAATGCGCGACGGCATTAATTTCTGTAGCCAGGAAATCGCCATAAGGCCCTGATGTTAGTTCAAGCGGTTCAGTCAAGCGGTATTATGGACGCAGCCTGCGATTCCCGCCGCCGGGGAAGCGCTGCTTCCGGATACGCGATTCCGCGCAGGTACAGGCCCTGCGCCGGCGCGGCGGGGCCGGCCGCTTGGCGCTTTCGGGCCTCCAGTATTTCGGATAGCCACTCCGGGGGTTGGCGCCCCCGGCCGATCAGCGCCAGCGAGCCCGCGATGTTGCGCACCATGCGTTGCAGGAAGCCGCTGGCGCGGCAGGTAATCCACACCCGCTCGCCAGTTCGCCGCACCTGGATGCTGTGGATTCTGCGCACCGGCGATTTCGCCTGACAGTGGGCTGCCCGGAACGTGCTGAAGTCGTGTTCTCCCAGCAGCGCCTGCGCTGCCCGGTGCATGGCGTTGGCATCCAGCCGGTCGCGAATCAGCCAGGCGCGATTGCGCTCAAGCGCCGAGCGCACAGCCCGGTTGAGCACCAGGTAGGCATAGGCGCGCGCGGTTGCCGAATGGCGCGCGTGAAAGCCGGGGCCAACCTGGCGCACCCAAAGCAGGTTGATGTCGGCGGGCAAATAGGTATTCGCGCCCAGCAGCCAGTCGCGCATGCTGCGCTCGGCGCGGGTGTCGAAATGCGCCACCTGCTCGACCGCATGCACGCCGGCATCGGTTCGCCCGGCGCCCATGCAGCGCACCTCGTGGTCCGCCACCCGGCTGAGCGCCTGGTTCACCGCGCTCTGAACGCTGGGGCTGCCGGGCTGCGCTTGCCATCCGTGATACCTGCCGCCGTCGTACTCCAGGCCCGCGGCCAGCCGCGCGCTGCTCATGTGTTGAGCGAGCTTTGCTGGCGCAGCCGGCGGCGCGTCCGGCGCAACGCCTGGGCCACTTCCTTGCCGTAATCGCCTTCCTGCAACTCGGTCACCCGCGCGAGCGCCTCCAGCGCATCGCCGTGGCGCCCCATTTCCTGAAGGGCCAGCGCCAGGTCCATGAGGTTCTCCGGCCCCATTTCTTTCAGGGCCTCGGAACGCATCAGGTCTGGCTGGGCTGCATCTTGCTCTTCTTCCGCAGCTTCTTTTTCTTTCTTTGTTCCTTCCTCTTCCTGGTTGTCATGGCCTGCGTCCGCGAATCCTGGCCCATCGGCAGAGGCCGGTTCCCCGCCGTCCTGCGCTTTTCGCGCCCGGCGCGGCAGGCCGCCCAGCGTCCGCGCCACCCGTATTGCCCCCGCCAGCATTGCGAACACGCCTGCCGCGGCTGCCAGCGGCACTCCCCAAGGCGCCCACAGGGACACCAGCCCCTCCTGCATTATGGATGGCGCGGCAACCAGCGCAATGAACAGCGGAGCAACCAGTATGCGCGGCGCGAGTCGGCCTTTCATCGGGCGGCTAAAAGTAATCGCGGATCAGCAACTCGGCGATCTGCACAGCATTGAGCGCCGCGCCCTTGCGGACGTTGTCGGCGACGACCCAGAAGTTCAGGCCCTGTTCATGCGAAATATCTTCCCGCACCCGCCCGACAAAAACGCCGTCGGAGCGGGCGGCTTCCACGCCTGCGGTGGGGTAACCTCCGGGCCGGTCCTGGCTCATCACGATTACGCCGCGCGCGCCGCGGAACAATTCCAGCGCCTCTTCCACCGCAACCCTGCGCCTCAATTCCACGCTCACCGCTTCGGAGTGGCCATAGAAAACCGGCACCCGCACGGCCGTGGCGCTGATGCGCAGAGCCGGGTCATTGAGAATCTTGCGGGTTTCCCAAACGATTTTCATTTCTTCCCTGGTGTAGCCGTTCTCCTGGAAGGCATCGATATGCGGCACCACATTGAACGCCACGCTGGGGGCGATCGCGCCGTTAGCGCCTTCGCCGTTTGGCTTCGCGCCGCCGCTGCCCGAATCCTCCGCCGCTTCCTCGGGCCGGCCCTGGCCTGCCATCATGCCGGCGGTGTGGCGAACCAGTTCCTCCATAGCCTGCCGGCCCGCTCCCGATATGGCCTGGTAGGTTGCCACGCTCATTCTTTCGATGCCTGCGGCGTCGTGCAGCGGCTTTAGCGCAACCACCAGCTGAATCGTTGAGCAGTTGGGATTGGCCACGATGCCGCGCGCCCTAAAGCCGGCCAGCGATTCGGCGTTCACCTCCGGCACCACCAGCGGCACATCGTCGTTGTAGCGGAAAGCCGAGGAATTGTCGATCACGACCGCTCCCTGGGCGGCGGCCCGCGGCGCGTGCTCCCTCGCGGGGTCCGCGCCGGCGGAAAACAGCGCGATCTGCACTTCGGAGAAATTGAAGTCCTCCAGCGCCTGCACCCGCGTCTGGCTGTCCCTGAACGGCACGGATTTGCCGAGCGATTTTTCGCTGGCCAGCGCGTGCAGCGACCGAACCGGAAACTCGCGCTCGGACAGAATTTGCATGATGGTTTCGCCCACCAGTCCGGTTGCCCCCGCCACCGCCACGTTATAGCCGTCCATTTCAGCACCCTGCCGCGCGGGGGGGCGGGCGCTTTGCGTTGACGCCGGGCGCGAAGCTGCGGTCCACATCGCCGCACTGCGCGCGGTCGCGCAGCAAGTGGTCCATCAGCGTGATTGCCAGCATTGCTTCGGCAATGGGCGTGGCGCGCAGCCCCACGCAAGGATCGTGGCGTCCGCCGGTGCTGATTTCGGTAGCCTCGCCGCCGCGCGTAACGGTGGCGCCTTTCTTGCGGATGCTGGAAGTGGGCTTGAGCGCGATGCTCACCGTCAGGTCCTGTCCCGAGGAAATTCCGCCCAGCGTTCCCCCCGCGTCGTTCTTGGCGAAGCCTCCCGGCGTAATTTCATCGCGGTGCTGCGAGCCGCGCTGCTCCACGGCAGCGAATCCGGCGCCGAACTCCACGCCCTTGACCGCATTGATGCTCATCAGGGCGTGGGCGATGGCGGCCTCCAGCTTGTCGAACACCGGTTCGCCCAGTCCCGGCGGCATGCCCTGGGCAACAAGGGTAATGCGCGCTCCGATCGAATCGCCCGCCAGCCGCAATTCATCCATGAAGGCTTCCAGTTCGGCTAGCCGCTCTGAGTCGCCGCAAAAGAACGGGTTGTCGTTGATGATTTCGGGTTGCGGACAGCCGAGCCGGATGGGCCCCAGTTGGGCCACGTAGCCGAATATCGCGATGCCGGCGCGCTCCTTTAAGTATTTGCGCGCGATCGCTCCGCCTGCTACGCGCATTGCGGTTTCGCGCGCCGAGGCGCGGCCGCCGCCGCGGTAGTCGCGGAGGCCGTATTTTTGCTGGTAGCTGTAATCGGCGTGCCCGGGGCGGAACTTGTCCTTGATTGCGGAGTAATCGCGCGGGCGCTGGTCCGTGTTGTCGATGATGAGGCCGATTGGAGTGCCGGTGGTCCGGCCTTCAAACACGCCCGAGAGTATGCGCACGCGGTCGGCCTCCTTGCGCTGCGAGGTGTGCCGCGAGCGCCCCGGGCGCCGCCGGTCCAGGTCCGTCTGGATGTCCGCCTCGCAAAGTTCCATGCCGGGCGGGCAGCCGTCCACGATGGCCCCAAGGGCCAGCCCGTGGCTTTCGCCGTAGGTTGTAACGCCAAAAAGGCGCCCGATTGTGTTGCCGGACATGACGCGGTGCGCAGGCGGGCGGGAAGCGCCGTTATTTTACGCCCGGCCCGGCCGCTGAGTACGGAGCGGCTGACTGGCTTGGCGGACCGGGGCGCGGCGCGATGCGCTACAATTGTTGCCGAACCGGAGGAGCCTGCGTTGGGGAGTCGAACTCAAAGCGCCGGACTTGACGAGGGTCGAGCCGGCCCGCGCACGCAGGCCCCACTGCTCATTCTGGCGCCAGCGCCCTGGCGCCAGCGCCGTCGTGATGCGCTCAAAAACACTCCGGCTTTGCCCTCGGCTTTCCGCAGGCGCCGGCGGCTTATAATTGGACGCGATGCAATCGCCGGTGCTTGAGCGGCTGGTGGGCGGGGCGGTGCTGGCGGGCCTGCTCCTGTTGCTGGCCCTGGCAATCGACCCGCGGGACCGGGCCGGTTTGCCGGATGTGGAAGGCTCCGAAAGCCCTGTGGCCCATGTTGCGTTTCAACCCGCCGAACCCGGCATTGCCGCTGTCCCGAATCCAGGCCGCGCGGCCCCCGGGGAAGCTGCCGCCGAGGGATGGATTGATCAGGATTCGCTGCCTGCGGACGCAACCCGCGGAACTGCGCCGCCCGCAGGAAATGAGCTTGGGGCCGAAGCGCAAGCGCCGGGCGCGGGCGCGGCGATGGCCGGGCCTGCGGCGCCCGCCGCTCCGCAGTGGGGCGTGCAGGTGGGCAGCTTCGCCGAGCGCGGCAATGCGGCGCAACTGTCCGACTGGTGCCGCGAGCAGGGCTACGGCGTGAAAATCGTGGCAGCCACGCAGGAAAGCGGCGCGCTCTATCGCGTTTGGGTGGGGCCGTTCGCAACCCGCGGCGAGGCGCGCTCGGCGGTGGCGCAACTCGCCTTGCGGGGGCGCAACTCCTTTGTTACGGACTGGGACGAGGGAGCGCCATGACTCTGTTCGACTGGATTGCGCTGGTGATCGTGTTGTCCGCCAGTTATCTGGGGATGAAGCGCGGATTTTTGGGCGCCGCCCTGAACCTGGGCGTGTGGGTGGCGGGCGTTTTTCTTGCTTTCGCGTTTGGCGATCTGGCAGTGGCCATGGCGTTTCCCGGCCTGCCCGGAAAAATCGAGGCCTGGCTGGCCGGCAACCCGCTTGCATCCGCGATTTTCCGAGGCCCCGAAGTGGCGGACTCGATTGCGCTGTGGAGCGCCCGCCTGGGGTTGCTCATCGTGGTGCTGCTGGTGGGGACCACCGTGTCCGGGCTGATGTCCAGGGCGGTGGAAAATAGCGCGCTTGCTTCCGCGAATCGCGCGCTGGGCGTATTATTGGGGCTGGCCAAGGGTTGGCTTATCGCGGGTGGTCTTCTGCTTTTATGCACATATGTGGGGCCGGATAGCTGGGTGCGGGGTTCCATGAGCCTGGGTGCCCTGGAACCGGTCAGCAACGCTCTCAACTTGCTTCTCGGCGCCTTGGGAGGCCGCTGATGTGCGGGATCGTTGGCCTGATGAGCCAGAGCCCGGCGGCTCAGGAAATCTACGATGCGCTCATCATGCTTCAGCACCGCGGGCAGGATGCCGCCGGCATCGTGACGGACGACGACGGCATTTGCCGCAAACGCAGGGCGCGCGGGCTGGTGCGCGAAACCTTCCGCACGCGCCATATGCACAACCTGCGCGGCTCCGCCGGACTGGGGCACGTGCGCTATCCCACCGCCGGTTCCGACAAGAACTCCGAAACCCAGCCGTTCTTCGTCAACAGCCCCTACGGGATTGCGCTGGCGCATAACGGCAACCTCACCAACGCGCATGACTTGGCGCAGGAAATGCGCATGCGCGACCGCCGCTACCTCAACACCAGTTCCGACAGCGAACTGCTGCTCAACGTGTTTGCGCATGAACTGCTGCGCACGGCGCGGCGCGGCATGGATGCCGAGGCGGTGTTCCGGGCGGTGCGCGGCGTGCACAAACGCTGCAAGGGCGCCTACTCGGTGGCTTGTTTCATCCTGGGCTACGGGCTGGTGGCCTTCCGCGATCCGTACGGGATCCGGCCGCTGGTGGTAGGGCGCCGTGAAGGCAAGCGCGGCCCCGAGTATCTGGTGGCCTCCGAAAGCGTCGCCCTGCAGCAGCTCGGCTTCGAGTTGCTGCGCGATGTCCGGCCCGGAGAGGCCTGGTTCTTCGGCTATGGCGAAGAAGCGGCAACCCGGCAATGCGCGGCCGGCAAGCGCTACACGCCCTGCATTTTCGAGTATGTCTATTTTGCCCGGCCCGACTCGCTGATGGACCGGATTTCGGTTCACAAGGCGCGGTTGAGAATGGGCGAGCGCCTGGCCGACAAGATCCTGCGCGAGACCGATACCAGCGACATCGATGTGGTTATCCCGGTGCCGTCCACCAGCCGCACCAGCGCCATGGAAGTGGCCACCCGCCTTAACGTCAAGTACCGCGAGGGCTTTATCAAGAACCGCTACATCGGGCGCACGTTCATAATGCCCGGCCAGAACGAGCGCGCTCGTTCGGTGCGCCATAAGCTCAACCCCATCAGCCTGGAATTCCGGGGCAAGAACGTCCTGCTGGTGGACGACTCCATTGTGCGGGGCACCACCTCGCGGCAGATCGTGGAAATGGCGCGCGAGGCGGGCGCCAAGAAGGTTTATTTCGCTTCCGCGGCCCCGCCGGTCCGCTATCAGAACGTTTACGGCATCGACATGCCGGCGCCCAGCGAGTTGATTGCTTCCGGGCGCAGCGAGGAGCAGGTGCGCGAGCGGATTGGCGCCGACCGGCTGATTTACCAGGACCTGGGCGACTTGATTTCCGCCGTCAATTTCCGGCATGCGGAAATTACCGGCTTCGACGTGTCGTGCTTCAACGGCCAGTACGTGACCGGCGGCGTTGACCGCAAGCTGCTCAGCCGGGTTGCGAGGGAACGAGCCGACGGCGAGCGCTCCAGGCGCAGAAAGCGCAAGCCGCGGGTCACGTCCGCCCCGGCAGCGCCGACCGCTGCCGCCGCCCTCGCTCCCGCAGCCGAGCCCGCCCGGATGGCGGAGTTGCCCGCCCTGAAGGCCGAAAGCAGCTAGCGCCCTCCGCGATCGGCAAGCGATTGCAGCATGAAAAACAAGTGTTTACTGAGGTTTGAGTTTTACAACGAGGATTGCATTGCGGGGTGTCGAAAGCACATCCGGGACAATAGCGTTGACTTGATTATTACCGACCCTCCGTATGGGATCGAGGGAGATAAACTGGATCGTCATTACAATCGAAATGAAAGCCATGTCATTGACGGCTACGTTGAAATACCCAATACAGATTACCCGGATTTCTCGCTTAAATGGATAACAGAGGCGGAGAGGATACTAAAACCTGGCGGGTCGATATACATTGTTTCCGGCTACACGAACCTGATTCACATACTTAACGCGCTCCGCGAGACTAATTTGCAGGAAGTAAACCACATCATCTGGAAATACAACTTCGGCGTATATACACGCGCCAAGTACGTATCCTCTCACTACCACATTCTGTTCTATAAAAAGAAAGGGCGAAAACACACATTCAATACATATTCAAGATATGCGGATCATGAAAGAAGCGATGCTGGCGGATCTTCAAACTATCTGGACAGGGAGGATGTGTGGCAAATCAATCGGGAATACAAGCCGGGCAAGGTCAAGAACAAGAACGAATTGCCCACTCAACTGCTTGCCAAGATGATCCAGTATTCCAGCAATGAAGGCGATGTTGTTTGCGATTTATTTCTCGGCAGTTTTTCGACCGCGAAAGTTGCGAAAGGTCTTAATCGGCAAGCGGTCGGGTTCGAATTGAATAAAACAGCGTTCAATTATCAAGTGCAAGAAGTCGATAAGTTGCGGGAGGGGTATCTGGCAGGCGAGCTGAGAAAGCCGCCAATGAACAAGTATGTGAACGGCGGCAAGCCGGTTGGCGCCGAAGAAAGAAAGAATATCCTGGCATCTTACGCCCGGTGCGTTGACAACGGGATGACGAAAAAAGCGTCAATCGCAAACTTGTCCGAAGAATTTGGCAGAGGCTATTGGTCAATACTGAAGGTTATCGACGGAACGACAAATGCCAGCAGTTTACGATCTGATAAGGAACAACAATCAAGATTGTTCTAGGACCCTGAAACGCTGGCTGGCCGGGTGGCTGGCGGAAGGGCCTGGACGCTTGGATTTTGGGGAATGTGATGACCGCGCGGCTGATTGACGGCAAGGCGATCGCAGCGCAAGTGCGCGAGGAAATCCGGCGAACGGTTGAGGAGCGGCGGGCGGCGGGTTTTCGGGCGCCTGCGCTGGCCACGGTGCTGATCGGAGAGGACGCCGCCTCGCAAGTGTATGTTCGCAACAAGCGGCGCGCCTGCGCGGCGGCGGGCATCAAGTCGATTCATCACGACCTTTCCGCGGAAACCAGCGAGCAGGAGTTGCTCACTCTGATCGATGCCTGCAACCGTGACAGGGCGATTGACGGCATCCTGGTGCAGCTTCCCCTGCCGGACCACATCAATTCGTTGAAAGTGATTCAGAAGATCGACCCCGGCAAGGATGTGGACGGGTTTCATCCGCTTACCTTTGGCATGCTGGCGCTGCGCTCGCCCAGGCTGAGGCCGTGCACCGCGGTGGGCATCATTCGCATGCTGGAGCGCATCGGCGTGAACCCCAAGGGCAAGCATTGCGTGGTGCTGGGCGCCTCCAACCTGGTGGGCCGCCCGCTGGCGCTGGAGCTGCTTATGGCCGGCGCCACCGTAACCGTATGCCACCGATTCACCACCCATCTCGAGGAACACGTTCGGCAGGCGGAAATCCTGGCCAGCGCCGTGGGCAAGCCCGGGCTGGTTCCGGGCGCCTGGATCCGCCCCGGCGCGGTGGTGCTGGATGTAGGCATTACGCGCATGAGCGACGGGACGCTGCGCGGCGACGTAGAATTTGAGCAGGCCCGCGAGCGCGCCAGCTGGATCGCTCCGGTGCCGGGCGGCGTGGGTCCAATGACCGTAGCCATGCTGTTGCAGAACACGCTGGACGCCACGATTCACAATACTTCCCAAGCCGCGCAGCGCGAGGAGCACTAAATGATGAAGCGAATCACTACAGCCACCCGAACCGCGGTTCTGTGCCTTTCGGCGCTGGCCGCGCCGGGCTCCCATGCCCAGGATCCGGCTGAAGCCGAAGAAGCGGCGGAGCCTTTCCCCCGGGTTCGCATCGAAACCACCGCCGGCGCCTTCACGCTGGAGTTGTTCGCCCTGGATGCTCCGCTCACGGTGGCGCAGTTCCTGAGATTGTCGGGAAGCCGTTTCTACGAGGGCGCCATCTTTCATCGCGTGGTCAAGGACTTCGTGATCCAGGGGGGCGGTTTTTCCGTCGATTTCCAGGAACGCGCGGTGGCGGAAACGCTGCCCAACGAGTCGGGCAATGGACGCTCTAACGTGCGCGGCACCATCGCCATGGCCCGCACCAGCGATCCCCACTCGGCCGGGAACCAGTTCTATATCAACCTGCGCGACAACGTTGCGCTGGACCCAAGGCCCGGGCGCTGGGGATACGCCGTGTTCGGACGGGTCATCAGCGGCATGGAAGTGGTTGACGATATCGGCGGCCGCGCAACCGGGCCGGGCGGCCGCTTCGACCGCGACGTGCCCGCCGCCCCGGTGATCATCGAACGGGTGCTGCGCGTGAATCAATGAGCGTCCTGTTCATTTCCGATTTGCACTTGGACGCCAATCGCCCCGAAGCGACCCGCGCCTTTCATCGCTTTCTTGACCAGCGCGCCGCAAGCGCCGAAGCTCTCTATGTGCTGGGCGATCTGTTCGAGGCCTGGGTGGGCGACGACGATGACAGCCCGCTGGCGCAGGAGATTATCGCTGCGCTGGCGCAACTGGCCGCAGGCGGCGCATCGGTGTTTTTCACCCGCGGCAACCGGGACTTTCTGGCGGGCGAGGAATTCGCCCGGCGAAGCGGGGTTCGCCTGCTGAAGGAAACGAGCGTTATCGAAATTGGCGGCGAGCGGGTTCTGCTGATGCATGGCGACAGCCTGTGCGCCGACGATACGGATTATCAGGAGTTCCGGGCGATGGTGCGCGATCCCGGGTGGCAGGCGCAGTTCCTCGCCCTGCCGCTCATGGCGAGGCGCGCGCTGGCCGCCCAGGCGCGCGATGCCAGCCGCGTTTCGACGCGCGGCAAACCCATGGAGATCATGGACGTGAATGCGGCGGCGGTGGCGGAAGCGATGCGCTCGCACGGGGTGCGGCGGCTGATCCACGGGCACACGCACCGTCCCGCGGTGCATGAGTTCAACCTGGATGGCGAGCGGGCCACGCGAATGGTCCTGGGCGACTGGTTCCGGCGCGGCTGGGCGCTGGAATGGGATGAGGCAGGTTTTCGCCTGGAAGCGTTCGATCTTTAGCCCGCGCATTTCACAAGGCCGGGCTCAGGTGGCGGCAGGGGTTATGGTGCTATTATCCGGCGTTGCCTAAGCGGTCTCGAACATCCCGTGCTGGCGGAGGTTTACATGCGATTTTCGATCATTCTCTTCGGCATGGTTCAAGCGCTGCGGCTGGTTGCGCTTTTGCATCCCAGGTTTGCGGCCCGGCTCAAGGAACGGAACCTCATCGCCCAGTTCAAATTGCAGGACAACTCGGAAGGCCGCTGGGTGCAGTTCCGCAACGGCAAGGTACGGTCCCGCAAGGGCATTCACCAAAAGCCCGATTTTTCGATCATCTTCAAGAACAAGGCCATCGCCGGGGAGTTCCTTACGCCGCCCTTCGACCAGCTCGTAAGGATCGACGCGGCCAAGAACTTCAAGCTCCTGGTGGAAGGTTCCGACGAGTTGGCGGTGTGGTTCATGATCACGCTCAACGAGATGCAGAGGGCGCGCTGGAAAAGCGGCACCAACATGGGCAACGGCGTGGTGCGCTACACCAACGGCACCAACGGCGGGCCGGTCTTTGCGTACGTCAAGGACGGCAAGATCGTGCGAATCACTCCGGTGGAGTTCAGCGATGAGGACGCCCCATCCTGGACCATAAAAGCCAGAGGCAAGGAATTCACGCCGCCCCGGCGCACCACCCTGGCCGCGCACGGGCTGTGCCAGAAATCCATGGTGTATTCGAAAAACCGGATACTCCATCCCATGAAGCGGGTCGATTTTGATCCCGACGGCGAGCGCAATATCCACAACCGCGGCAAGTCGGAATTTGAGCGCATCAGCTGGGACGAGGCGCTGGACATCGTGGTCAAGGAAATCAAGCGCTCCAAAAAGCATGGCCCGGGGGCCGTGCTGGTTACCCACGGTTCGCACCACCAGTGGGGCAACCTGGGGCACTACCTGAGCGCCTTCAACCGCTTCTGGAACCTCATCGGCTGCTCCAAGCTGCATAACAACCCGGATAGCTGGGAGGGTTGGTACTGGGGCGCCATGCACCACTGGGGCAACAGCCTGCGGCTGGGCACTCCCGAGTTCTACGGCACCGTGGAGGACTGCCTCAAGGAGGCGGAGTTGATCGTGTTCTGGTCGAGCGACCCGGATGCCAGCTATGGCTACGAGGGGACCGTCCGCCGCGAGTGGGCCAGGGAGCTGGGCATCCCCATGGTGCATATCGACCCGTTTTTGAATCACACCGCCGCGCATCTGGGCGGCAAGTGGATATCGCCTAAGCCCGGCACCGATTCCGCGCTCGCCCAGGCGCTTTGCTACGTGTGGATTACCGAGAACCTCTACGACAAGGAATTCATCGAGAAGCGCACCACCGGCTTTGATGAATGGAAGGCTTACATCCTGGGGGAGACTGACGGCGCGCCAAAAACGCCCGAGTGGCAGGAGGCGGAAACCCGGGTGCCCGCGCGCGAGGTTCGGGCGCTGGCCCGGGAATGGGGGCGCAGGAAAACCTATCTCGGCGCCGGCGGCTGGGGCTGCGGCCTGGGCGGCGCCGGGCGCGGACCCATGGGCGTTCAATGGGCGCGGATGATGACCATTCTGGGGGCGATGCAGGGCTTCGGGCGGCCGGGCGTGAACTTCGGCAATCTCCAGTTCGGCGCCCCGCTGGACTTCTCGTTCTACTTTCCCGGCTATGCCGAAGGCAGCATGTCGGGCGAACTCACCTACAGCGCCAATGCGGCCAACAACTATCAGCGCATGCCGCATGTCGTGACCATGAACTCATCGCGCCAGAACATTCCCAAAATACGCCTGCCCGAGGCGATCATGGAGGGCCGCGCGGGGGGCTTTCTCACGGATGTGTCCTCGGTGCGGGGCCAGTTCCTCCGCTACGGCTATCCGGCGCCCGGTCACGCCAAAATCCAGATGATGTACAAGTACGGCAGCCCCAACTTCGGCACCATGGTGGACTCCAACCGCTGGGTGCGGATGTACCAGTCGGAAAACCTGCCTTTCGTGGTCAACCAGTCGATCTGGCGGGAAGGCGAGACGCCGTTCGCGGACGTTATTCTTCCCGCCTGCACCGTGTTTGAGCGCTGGGACATCGGCGAGTACTACAACGTGGGCGCGGGCTACGTGCACCATATGTTCTCGATGGTCAATCACCGGGTGGTGTCGCTGCAGCACAAATGCATTGAGCCGCTGGGCGAATCGAAATCCGACTACGACATTTTCCTGGCCGTGGCCGAGCGCCTGGGCCTGGGCGCAATGTATTCCGAAGGCGGCAATACCGAACTGGACTGGTGCAAGCGGGTGTTCGATTCGTCCGATGTGGCCAAGCACACCACCTGGAAGAAGTTTCTCAAGAAGGGCTATTTCGTGGTGCCCGCGGACCCGGAAAACGCGCGCGCGCCCACGGCCAACCGCTGGTTCTACGAGGGGCGGAAGAAAGACACGCCCGAGCCCTATCCGCTGCCGGCCGATTATGTGGGCGAGTTCGGCGAAGGGCTGCAAACGACTTCCGGCAAATTCGAGTTTCTGCCCGCCACCCTCAGCCAGATCGAGGATCCGGCGCGGCCGCCGCTCAACCATTACCAGAAGAGCTACGAGAACGCCGAAGCGGAACCGGCCCTGGCGGACTTTCCCCTGCAACTGCTCACGCCGCACACCCGGTACCCGTTCCACATCATGGGCGACGACGAGGGCTGCACCCTGCAGGACATCCGCGAGCACCGCGTAACGGTGAACGGCCATTCCTACCTGGTGGCGCGCGTCAACCGCCAGGACGCGGAGGCGAGAGGGGTCAAGGACGATGACCTCATACGCTTGTGGAACCTCAGGGGCTCGGTGGTGTGCGCCGCCCAGTTGACGGACCGGCTGCGTCCCGGCGTGGTGAGCGCCTGCACCGGCTCCGCCCAGTACCGGCCGGTGGGCGAGCCGGGCAATTCAACCGATCTGGGCGGGTGCGTGAACATGCTCAATCCCAGGAAGACCATTACCGAGAAGGCCAGCGGCATGGCGCCCAACACGTCCCTGATCCAGTTTGAGAAATGGACTGGCGCGGATGACTGGCGGCGGTCGGAGGCGGCGTGATGGCGAAGAAATGGAACATGATTGTGGATATCGCGCGCTGCGATAACTGCCGCAACTGCTTTTTGGCCACCAAGGACGAGCACATCGGCAACGAGTTTCCCGGCTATTCGGCCCCGCAGCCGGAGCGCGGGCACAGTTGGGTGGACATCAAGCGCCACGAGCGCGGCAAATGGCCGGCCGTGGAGGCGCATTTCGTGCCGGTAATGTGCAACCACTGCGACAACGCGCCCTGCATGAAAGCCGCACGGAACGGGGCGATTACCAAGCGCGCCGACGGCATCGTGGTTATCGATCCGGAGAAGTCGAAGGGGCAGAAGCAAATCGTGGATGCCTGCCCGTATGGCGCAATCTTCTGGAACGAGGAGCGGCAGGTCCCGCAGGCCTGGTTCTTCGATGCGCACCTGCTCGACGAAGGCTGGCCGCAGACCCGCCTGGAGCAGGTTTGCCCCACTGAGGCGTTTCGCTCCATGAAGGTCGAGGATGCCGAAATGGAGCGTATCGCTCAGGAGGAGGAACTGGAGGCGCTGAAGCCCGAGCTCGGTTCGAAGCCGCGCGTCCATTACAAGAACATGCACCTGGTGACCCGCTGTTTCGTCGCCGGGTCGGTGGTGGTCCAGGTGGACGGCGTGGAGGACTGCGCGGCCGATGCCGAAGTGGTCCTGAAACAAGATGGTCAGACGCTTGCGCGGGCCCGAACCGACATGTTTGGGGACTTCCGCTTCGACAGGCTGGAGAAAAACAGCGGGCAATACCAACTGGAATTGAGTTCGGAGTCGTCCGGCCGCGCCGCCACATCCTTCGAGCTCGGTGAGCAAAGCCTTTATCTTGGACCGATAGCACTCGCTAGCTGAAATATTGCGCTGAGGGTATAACGGTGACCTCCCTGCGGGGCGCTTGCGCAGGGCCTGTTGGGAAGAGCCTTCCACGAGCTTTGCCCCTCATTTCGCGAAGAGCCGTTTACTTTGATGAACGAGATGCTCCCGTAAACCGCATCTGCCAGTTCGGCCTGGGCACGCCCAGCTTCGTCCCGCTCGCCGAGTTCCGCGGCCTGCGCAAGGTCTCGCGCCAGCGGCGCCAGGGCGTGCGCATGCTGCCGCTGCGGCCTGACTCAGGGTGCGGCGTCCACTTCGGTGAGGCCGTAAATCGCAAATGTCGCCAGCCAGTGTTCTCCCTCGTAGTGTCCGCTGAAGACGTGGGCAAGACCGCTGGCAAGATGTTCCTGCGCCGAGTGCCGGAGAACCTTTGCGCGCGGATCGTTAGCGGACAATGCGCCGGCAATGGATCGCATGGTCCAGGCGCGGTGCAGGTTCAGGCCGGCCAGATGCACGATCTTGCCGTCGGTCACATCGCTCACGACCGCCGGCTCCAGCAGAGGACCAAGATCGCCCCGTGCCAGACTTGGCAAGAAGTCGTCCAGCCAGTCCGAATACTCCGAAGGGGGCAGAACGCGTCTCATCAGGTCCGCTTCGGACAAGGCCGCGGAAAAGAAATCTTCGCCGCTGGGCTCGTAGTCGATCGGATAATTGCGATCTGCCCGGAAGAATGCAAGGCTCTTCTCGATCACCATTTGTTCCAGTTCGGCATGTCCCGACGTGCGGGCGTAATCCAGAGCCTGACCAAGGGCAAATGCGGTATTGGGATGCACGCCGGTGCGTACCGGCCAGTCCAGGCGCGGCAGATAATTCAGCGTGAGCGCCACGATACGCTGCTCCAGCGACGCCATGCGCTCGGCCCAGATGCGGGCGTTGGGATCATCAAAGGTGCGAAGCTCCACCGCCAGGCGCAACAGCCAGGCCCAGCCGTACATGCGCTCAAACGAACGGTTATGTTCCTGATCGAAATACTCGGCCTCGGTCCTGATCGCATCCGCATCGAACTGTCCGGCCAGGGCAGCGCGGGCATTCGCCGCTTGCGGATGTTCGGGATGAGTCTTCAGCAGCCGGACCAGAAGCCAATGACCATGCACCGCCGAATGCCAGTCGAAACAACCGTAAAAAACCGGGTGAAGTTGCCGGGGCGTGAGCGCAGATTGGTCGCCGATCATGACCTGCATGGGCTTGTTGGGGTACTCGGTGACAATGCAACCCAGAGCCAACTTCGAGAATGCAGCCGCCTGCCCGTCCGTCAGCGGTTGATCGAATCGCGGCATGGCTTCCAGCCCCATGATCGGTGCTCCCGCCTGCTGCTCATCAGATGCTGCCACACTCTGACTCATGATCGAAATGACGATAGCAATGGTTGTCAGCCCCGTATTCAGCATACGTTCGCCATACTGCGTAGTCGCGCCTTGCTAGGAAGAAATCATGACTCGCATCTTAATGGCAGTTACTCGCGGGACAGCGCACTGGTGTTTTCGAACGGTTGCGCCTCATGCATCGCGTCCTCGGGTTCGCGCCGCCGCGCACCGCAATTGTGGCGCATGATTTTGCCACGGGCGCTCAACAAAGGCCGGGCTCGAACCCCGACGACCTCGGCGACGCGGGGGTGGTCCTGGTCTTTTCCAGTACGGACAGGGTCCTTGGGGCCGCTCCAACCATGCGAGTAAACTTGGGCAGGCTGGTTCGGTCTTCCGGGAGTGCATGGGGCCGTTTGCATTGCACGGCAAGCTGAGGGATTGAGATGCGAAGAAGGATCACGAGCCGCCGCGCCTTCATAGTGTCGGCGGTGGCGGGGGGTCTGGCCGCTTCCGTGCCGGCGGGCGCGGGCGCGAACCGGCGGCCGCTGGATCTGGACGATCCCCGCGACAATCTGGATGCCTACATCAAGGCGCGTTCGGACGTGTCGGGCGCCGACGCGCCGTTGTGGAGCACGGGCAATGCTTGGAGTTACATACCCGGGCAACGCAGCAAGCTGCTGTTCAGGACCACCGGCCTGGCAATCTCACGGACGGTCAGGGACGATGGCGGATACACTTGGCTGAACCGGGAGTGCCTGTATTTCCAGGACCCGGAAACAGGCGAGGTGATCGATCGCTGGATCAACCCGTTCACCGAACGCGAAGTGCAGGTTTTTCACATCCGGAATATCCATGTCAACAGCCGGTTCGACTATGGGGGCGGGAGCAGGCCGCCCCTGCAGCCGTACATGGAGCACATGGGCGACGTGACTTTCTATTCGGACCTCATGTTCTTCGGCCCATCGCCGCTGAGCATGGAGGACTACCCGGCCTATGTGGGAAGCCCCTACTACCAGGGCGCCTCGGTCTATAACCACCACGTCCGGCGCGCCGACCTGGAGAACCTCGACCTGGGCGCAGCGCCCGCAATCGTGTCGTGGGTCTCCAATCGACAATGGGCGCCGTGGATGGAGATGGGAAGCTGGGCGGGCGGCATGGTGATTTCGACGCGCGGCAAGAAGCTTGCGAAGGTCAGCGACCTGCCCGCCGATATTCTGGACTACATGGAAAGGAATGATCCCGAATATCTGAGGTCTCCGGAGGAGGTCACAAGAGACACAACGTCTTTCTATGAGGAATTCAAGAAATACGTGGACGAGAAACGCGCCGGCCAATGATTCACGAGCCCATTGGAACGGCCATGGCGCGCGGACATTCAATCGGGCTCGCCTGGGGGGAATAGAGAACCATGAAAAACCAGATCACAAGGCGGAATTTGCTGGCGAGCGGCGCGGGCGCTGTGGCTGGACTGGCGGCATTGTCGTCGGCGGAGGCTTTGGCGGCTTCAGAATCTTCCTCGGACACGTCCTCCGGTTCGACGGACGGCACCTATCCCACGGCGCCGCTGCGCAGCGGCACCGTGAACTTTGGCGTGGTGCAGTCCCGCGTTCATCCCGTTGATGCCGCCAATACGAAGCAGACGCTCAAGAAAAACCTCGGTCACATGCTGTGGTTGATTGACCGGGCGCAGTACTATGGCGGCCACAAGGACTTCCTGGCCTTTCACGAGTTCCCGCTTACTGGTTGGGACCGGTGGACACGCTCCGAAATACTCCGATTCGCCCCGGAACTGCCGGGCGAAGAAACGGAAGCCATAGGCGCCAAGGCGCGGGAACACAACTGCTACATTTCCTTCGGCACCTATGCCCAGTACAAGGAATGGCCGCGCCACATCATGAGCGTGGCGGTGGTGATCGGCCCGGACGGGAAGATTGTTTCCCAGCAATGGAAGGCGCGCAACATCCATGGCGTGTTCGTGGGGTTTGAGCTTTTCACCACCACGGTTTATGAGGTGCTGGAGCGCTACGTGGAAATGTACGGCTGGGATGCCGTGATTCCCGTGGCGCGGACCTCGGTGGGCAACATCTGCATTTCGCCCTGCAAGATGGAGCCGGAACTCTACCGGGCCATGTCGATCAAGGGCGCCGAGATCATCATTCGAACGTCAACGGGCGGCTACAACCACCTGGACATGCGCAATGTCTGCCAGGCGAACAAGGTGTACGGCGCATTGTCCAACAACGCCGTATCGCCGGGCAACAAGAGTTTTTTCGAGGCTGCGGGCGGAGGCGGCAGCGTCATCATTGGCCCGGGCGGAGAAATTCTGGCCGAAGTGGAGACCCATCACGAGGAATTGATCAATTACCGGATTCCGATGGCTCACTTCCGCAGCCGGCACCGGATTCCGGATGTCCACACCGAGCTTTATGCGCACGTGATTGACGGCTACAAATCCCGCTACGCCCCGGGCGCGTTTCTGGATTACTTGCCGGAAGGACTCGACGAGGCCTATCAGCAGTTCAAGGAAAAGGCCCGCTGGTAGATTGCCCCGGCAGGGGCCGGAAACGCGGTTGGGATGGATCAAAGGGGGTTTCGATGAAAAAATGCGCACGTTCCGCAATCGTTTTGGTGGCCTTGGCTTTGGGATTCGCCTTGGTCGCCGCCGTTTCCCATGGCCAGCAGGATGGTGCCGGCCTGCGCTGGCTGGCCGGGGAATTTCCAGAGGAATTGGTTCGCAGCATGGACGAGTCTTCCGCCGCTTTTCTGCGCAAGGACCTGGAAGCGACCCGCTCTCACATGACTGAGGATTTCGCCACCTGGGAGTTGCATCACGAAGACGGCCCCCGGCTGCTGGTTAAGGGCCGCGAGGAATCGATCGCCGCGATGCAGAGCTTTTTCGATGGCGGCATCGGCTCCCTTTGGCAGGAGGCCGATGTGGACCGCGTCGGCTCCATAGGTGGCACCATGGTTCAGATCGAGCACGACCATTACCGGTTCGAGGACGGCCCCCGCACGATTTCAACGTTTGTGGTGATCCAGTACAAGGACGGCAAGCGCTGGCGCGAGTGGCGCCTCAGGCTCGATCCCTTGCAGCGCTAGCCCGGATATTGCAAGAGGCCGGGTTTCTTATCCCTCCTCGTTTTATCGGCTCTTCGGCTCCTGCGCAGCGGCCTCTTGCGCCGCCTTCTGCCGCGCCAGGAATTTCTCGATTTCGGCTGCCGGGTCCATGACGGTGTCGGAATACATGCCCAGGGCCCTGTTCCAGTAATCCCCGCCATTCAGGTTGTCCAGGATGAAGGCGGCAAAGTCCTCGTATGTGATCACGCGGGCGCCGGGCGTATTGCCGGTGGTGTTGAACTTGAGGTTATGGCGGGCCGGCTCCTCCACCATGAAGCCGGGGCGCAACAGCATGTAGTCCAGGCCGCTGCTCGCGATCATTTCCTCCATCCGCCACATGTCATGGTAAAGACGGCGGGCAAGCCACCGCCACCTCTCGGTCAAGTCGCCCGGCGGCGGTTTGGGAGAGTCAATGTCCATGCGATGCTCCACGCCGGTGGAGCTGGCCATGATGAGCCGGGTGTTGCCCTTCTGCTTCATGGCCGCGATGAGATTTTCTCCCATCACGGAGTAGATATCGACCGGCCCGATCTCAGCAGAGGGATCTTCCGGCGCGGGCGCGCCAATCATCGACACCACCACCTCATGCCCTTCCAGGACCGGGTCGATGGTGTGGCGCTCGTAGATGTCGCCCTTGAAGAGGGTCAGGTTCTCGTGCTCAATGCCCAGTTTGGATGGCGTGCGGGCGAAACCCTTGATGATGCAGCCTCGCTCCAGCCCCTGACGAATGATTTCCCGGCCCGACCGCGCGGTGGCGCCAAACAGAGCGATGACCGGGCTGGCGTCATGCCCCGCCTCCGCGGCGCGCAGGCGCAGCGCTTTGAGCGCAGCAAACGCCCCTGCCAAAGCTATAAAGGTTCTCCGCTTCATCATCGCCTCCCGATTCTTCTCCAGGATTCCCTATCGCTTGATTCGCAAGCGTATATCGCCGCTGCGCGCCTCCAGGACGAACGCGGCTTTGCCGCGGGCGCACTGGCGCAGAGGGAGTTGCCGCATTGGAAGACAGCGGGAACTCCTGCAAGCGCACTACAATAAGCCCATAATAATGTCTGGGCCGCGGGGCGTTGCCCCGATGGGCCATACGCTTCGCAGGGTGATCGATCATGACTGCGCGACTTGGGATTTCGGCGCTGATTTTTGGGTTTTTTCTGCCCTTGTTTGCCGTCGGCGCGGCGCTGGCCAAGGGGGATCCCGAGCGCGGCCGCCGCCTTTCGAGGGAGTGCTTCGCCTGTCATGGGCAGGACGGCTACAGTCCCTCGCCCATCAATCCCAAGATCGGCGGCCAGCACGAGCGCTACCTTTACCTGGCGCTCAAGGAGTATCGCGACGGTGGCCGGGCGCATTCTCTGATGCGCGGCTCCGTGCTCAGCCGCACCGATCAGGAACTTGAGGACATAGCGGCCTACTACGCGGCGCAGCCCGGCTACCTGACGGCGGAGGAGCTCCGGCAGCGCCGCCAACAGAACGCGCCGCCCGCCGCCCAGTCAGGAGGCCCGCAGCAGGGCGGCCTTCCCCCAGGCGCGGCCGCGCCCCGCAAGTTCGACCACAGCGATCACATCGCCCGCTACAACAGCATGCTGTCGCAGGCGATTCGGGACGCGGCTCAGGCTCCGGAAAAAGTGGATGATTCGGCGTGCGCGGGCTTTTCAGGCAACGAGGATTCCGACAGGGATGGCGACGGGCTAGCGGACGTTTTCGATGCCGCTCCGGACGACCCCGGCGAATTTGCGCGCGACGCAAACGGCGACGGTTTCTACGAAATCTGCAACATCCGGCAGCTCGAAGCCATAGGCAAGCCGCCCGCCGCCGAGGGCGCTTCAACCACGCTGAAGCGCGAGTTGCGCATGGCCCGCAACTACCAGCTGGCCCGGGACCTTGATGCCTCGGCGGTCGAGAACTTTGCACCGATCGGCAACTGCGGCCCTCAAGGCAATTGCATGGTTGCGCTGGACCGCTACGGATTCCAGGGCGTGCTCGACGGGCAGGGGCGCGCGGTGCGCGGCCTGCGCATTTCTAGGCCGGGCGGCGGCGGCATTGGGCTGCTGGGCGTGCTGGGGGCGCGCGGGACCGTCAGGAATCTGGTGATCGAGGATGCCGTGGTTATCGGCCGCGGCGGAGTGGGCCTGCTGGTGGGCAGCAATTTCGGCATGGTGCACCGCTGCCGCGCGGAGGGCGAAGTGGCCGGGGAGTTGGCGCTCGGCTTGCTGGTGGGAGGCAGCGGCGGGCTGGTGGCGTTCAGCGAATCGTCTGGAAGCGTTTCCGGCAGTCAGGCCATTGGAGGGCTGATCGGCGATATGCGCGGTGCCGTGTATCAGAGCCGTTCCAATGCGCAAGTGTCCGGAAGCCGGGGAGTGGGCGGCCTGGTGGGCCTGAATACCTTCGGCGTGGTGCTGAACAGCTACGCCTCTGGAAGCGTAGTGGGCGGCAACGACCTCGGCGGCCTGGTGGGAATGAACACCGACGCCAAGGTGCGCAACAGTTACTCTACCGCCGATGTGGAGGGTGAAGGCAGCAACATTGGCGGTTTGGTGGGCTTCAATTCCTTAAGCGACATCCGCAACAGTTATGCCGCGGGCGAGGTGTTTGGCGCCGATGCCGCGGGTGGCCTGGTGGGACGCAACAACGGCAGCGTGCGGCGAAGCTATGCGGCGGGCGCGGTAAGCAGCGCGGGTTCGCGCGGCGGAATTTCGGGGTTTCTGGTGGATGCCGAGGAGAGCGGTAATTTCTGGTCGGAAGCCGCCGCAAGCGAGGGCGCGGCCAACCTCGCGGCGCTGACCGCGGCGGAGAGCGGCTGGAATCCGGCAAGCAGCGCCTACCTGGACCTTATTGATGTGTATTGCGATGCCAATCTCAACGGTTTTATCGACCCCGAGGAACGCCGCAGCAGCAACTATGCGTGGCAATTTGGCGAGGGCGCCGGGCCTCCCGCGCTGCGCTGCGCCGCCGATGCAGGCTTCCGCTTTGAGGACGGCCGATGATTGACCCGGAAACTCTGCCCGGAGAGGAGGTTCGATGAACCGCGGAAATACATCCTCCCTGATCGCGCTGGCCCCCGTCCTGCTTGTTGCTCTGACACTGGCCGCGGTTGCGGCGCGCGCAGGCGAGGAGCGCGTATCGACGTTCAAGCCCTTTGAGCGCGGCGATATTTTCGTGGCCGCAACCATCATGGACCACCCCGCCGACGACCACATGGGAACGGGGCGCATCTTTCAGTACGATGCCGAACTCAACCTCAAGGGCATCCTCTACACCCAAGGGACCACCCACAAGATCGGCGGGTTGAATTTCGCGCCCGACGGCACGCTGTGGGCCTTTGCGCAGGGGCAGCCTGCGGTGGTGGAAATTGGTTCGGACGGGGCGCAGAAGCCGCTTCGCAAGTTTTCCGGCCGGTCATTGAGCAGCGTCACCTTCGGCGCCGACGGCAGCCTCTATTTTGGCGAGCACCTGCAGGGCGCCAACACCCGCATTCCCACCAACACCACCGTTTTCAACCTGCTGCCGGGGCGCGGCGTGATTGGCGACGGCAACGTCTTCCGGTTCACCGCGGAGGCCGAACTGCTCAAGGAATACCACACCGACACCCATGGCGGCGTGGCGGGGATCCATGGCGTGACCTCCACCGTGCTGACCGACGGCGATGCCCGGATGGTTTACATTTCCGAAACCGGCAACCGGGTCATGCAGTACGACCTGGTCAATGACCGGCAGCTGCCGGATCTTCGGGTGTTCGACAATGACGAAAACGTCTTCATGGTGCTAACGCTAATGCTCATGCTTGACGGGTCCCTGCTGGTCAGCACGGGCAACGGCCTGGTCATTCTCCACCAGGACAGCGGCGAAACGCTGCGCTATTACGACATGGGCAGCCCGGGCTGGGCGGCATCCGGGCCTACAGTCGATGGCGAAGGCATTATCGCGGGAAACTTCTTTACCGGTGAAGTCGTGATTATCGACCGGGAATCAGGCGAAATTGTCCGCAGCAGCAACATTGGGCAAAGAAATTCGCTTTCCGGAGTGGCGCAATACCCGGGCTGAACGGCCCGCGAAGCGCATATTGATTTCGTTGCGGCGATCAAGCATCCGGTCAATCAAGGCCCGCGCCCCGGCAAGATGAGTTGAGTTGGACTCAGGAGAGCGCGAAGCCCTCGTATCCGTTTTGCGCAACCTGCTCGCATTTCTCCGAGTAGGCCGGGAATCCGCCCACATAGGGCATGAATCCGCCGGGCTTGCCCGGGATATTGGCGCCGTTGTACCAGGAAGCGCAGTTGCCGCGTATCGACCGTTCCGCCACCTCGTTATTGTGAGCCGCCCAGGCATCCTCGTGTTGCGCAATGGCCTCGACGGCATCCAGCCCGCGGTTTCTCAGGTGCGCCAAACAATCCGCAATCCAGTCGATGTGCTGTTCCACGCCCGTAACCATATTGATGAGCACTGACGGACTGCCCGGCCCGTTAACCATGAACAGGTTGGGGAAGCCGCGGGCGGCCAGGCCGAGATAGGCGCGCGGGCCTTCCGCCCACTTGTCGCGTAGCGAAAGGCCGCCGCGCCCCCGCAGGTTCATAGCAAGCAATGCGCCCGTGATGGCGTCGTAGCCGGTGGCGAACACGATGGCATCCGCCGCGTGCACCGCGCCCCCCACGCAAACACCCTCGGGCACGATGCCGTCAATCGGCCGACGGCTAACATCCACCAGAGTCACATTCGTCCGGTTGTAGGTTGCGTAGTAGCGCGTATCCACGCACATGCGCCGGCAGCCCAGCGGAAAGCGGGGCGTTAGCCGTTCCGCCACCTCCTCGTTGTTCACGAGCTCCCGGATCTTGTTCCGCACGAAGTTGGCCGCGGTCAGGTTGGCATCCTCGTTGAACAGCAAATCGGCAAACGCGCCCTGGAAGGCAAGCCCGTTGTTCCGCCACCAGTGCTCGTACACCTGTTCGCGCTCCCCCCCGGAAACGCCAAGCGCGGACGGGCCCGCCGGTTTGAATGGAAGGGCGGTGAAGCCTTTTTTCGAGGCCGCGCGAATTTCGCCGTAACGGGACTTGATGTCATTTAATTCATGCGGTTCCAGCGGCCGGTTGCTGGCCGGGACAGCGTAGTTGGGCGTGCGCTGAAACACCGTAACGCGCTCCGCTTGCTCGGCGATCAGTGGAATCGACTGGATGCCCGACGATCCAGTGCCGACCACCGCCACCTTCAGGCCCGTGAAGTCCACCCCGTCGCGCGGCCACCGGCCTGTGTGATGCGACTTGCCGGCAAAGGTGTCGCGCCCGGGAATATCCGGGAGATTGGGCGCCGAGAGAACGCCGCTGGCCATAACGCAGAAGCGCGCCTTGTGCGTTTGCCCGCCGTTGGTTGCAACCGTCCAGTGCGAGGGAGTTTGGCCCGAAGCCGCCTCAAACCTGGCCGCCGTAACGCGGGTGTTGAAGCGGATGTCCCGGCGCAGATCAAACCGGTCGGCCACGTGGCGGATGTACGAGAGGATTTCCGGCTGGGACGCATACCGTTCCGTCCACTCCCACTCCTGCTGAAGATCGTCGTCGAACTGATACGAGTAATAGATGCTCTCGATGTCGCAGCGGCACCCCGGATAGCGGTTCCAGTACCACGTGCCTCCCACATCGCCCCCCGCCTCGAACGCCCGCACCGAAAACCCCAGGCGGCGGAACTTGTACACCGCATACACGCCGGCAAACCCGGCGCCCACCACGATTACGTCCAGCATCGCGCTTGACGAGCCGGTTTCCGCAGTGTGATCAGCCATCGCGCTCAATAGTGCGTCAGGCGTTGGCAACGATCAAGCGGTCCCAAAAACGCCAGCCGGTTGCCTTCCGGCTGGCCCGCAAGCGGGAAGATGTTTTCGGGCGGATGAGTCGAATACGAAGCCTTTTCGAATCATTGAATTGCGGAAACCAGCAAATATGTGATGCGAATAGAGGTATTATTCCACTCATTCCAATCGCATTGGACCGTAAAGATCTTTCATGCCTTACATCTGGGAGCTCAAGGAGTGGCCGCGTTTCACCTGGAACGCGGGGTTTGTCCAGGAAAACAGCTATCGCTACGCGCTTGGCGCCAACCGGCTGGGCAGTGAGGCGCAGCCGCTTTCCAACCAGGAACGCACCAACTCGATGATTGATCTGATGGTCGTCGAGGCCCAGAAGACATCGCGGATTGAGGGCGAGGCTGTTGATCCCGAAGCCATTCGCTCATCCATCCTCAAGCAACTGGGCATGGCCGAAGAGGATCGTTGGCAAGATCCGCACGCTCGAGGAATCGCTCGCCTGGTGGTTCTGTCCCGGCAGAAATTCGCCGAGCCGCTATCCGTTGAGAGTTTATGCTCCTGGCACCGGCAATTCCTGGGCGAAAGGATGCGTAATGCGGGGCGCTGGCGCACCGAGCCAGTCTGGATCGTCTCTGGCGTTGCCGGGAAAGAAAAAGTGCGCTTCGAGGGGCCTCCGGCCTCGCGGGTTGCTAGCGAAATGGAAACCTTCGTCGAATGGTTCAACGCCAGCAGCTCATTGCCGGGACCGGTGCGCTCTGGCGTAGCCCATTTGTATTTCGAGTCCATTCATCCATTCGCGGACGGAAACGGGCGCATGGGGAGGGCGATTGCCGAAATCGCGCTTTCTCAGGAATTGGGTTACCCGGCAGTGCTGAGCTTGTCCGCCGAGATTGATCGGCAACGCAAGGAGTACTATCGGATGCTCAACCAGGCCAGCAGGCAAGGCAGTATGGACATTACCGGCTGGCTGGAATGGTGGACACAGTGCGTCCTGAATTCTCAGGAGCACGCCAGGGAGCAGATTGCGTTTGTGATTCGCAAGGCGGCGTTCTGGCGCAGCTATTGGAATTGCGTAAACGACCGTCAGGAGAAGGTGTTGGCCCGCATGTTGCGCGAAGGGCCTGGAGGCTTCAAGGGTGGCATGAGCGCGCGCAAATACGTGGGGCTGACGGGCTGCTCGCGTCCAACGGCCACCCGGGACCTGTCCCTGCTCACGAAAATCGGCGCGCTTGAACGGCTGCCAGCCGGCGGGCGCAGCACGCGCTATGTTCTGCGCTTGCCGTCGGCGGAGCAGTGGCCGGCGCCGTGAGCGCCCCCCTTTTCGACTACTATCAGCTACCCGGGTTAACTCGCATACTTCGCCAGCCGCCGCGCCTTCGCTGGTCTCTTGCCCCTGTACCCTCGTTTGCGCGCCATCGCGCATATTTCACCAAGGTCGCTACAGCGGTAGCCTTGTTTCTCTCCCTTCCTCTTCCGGGAGACGCATGAATACATCCTGTAGCTTGGTTCCGCCATCCGTGCGCGCCAATCGATTGGCGCGCACTCCAACACTCCCGGAAGAGGAAGGGAGAGAAACAAGGCGGAATCAACGCGCCTCAAGGAACGCTGGGGAAACATGCGGGTCAGAAGCGGACTGTAAGCTCCGCCCCCACGCGGCGCAGGTCGGCGGGGTGGATGAAGGTGCCGCCGAATTCCGGCGCCGGTATGACTTCCTCCAGATACACCTCCTCGGTTGCGTTCCTGGCGAACACTACCGCGGACAAGCGGTTGTTCTCAATGCCCGCCCGCACATTCAGCACCGTGTAGCTGTCCCGCCGGGTGGGCGTGAAATCGCTGGACACGCCGTTGAACAGCGTGGCTCGCTGCTGGTCCTGAACCACGTGGAACCAGGTCTTGCCTACCGCGGACACGTCCGCTGAAGCGGCGAACTGCCAAGCCCCGGTCAGCGGCATCACCACGCGGGCCCCGGCGCTGGCCGTCCAGTCCGGAGTGTACGGCGACTTGTTGCCCACCGTGTCCGGCCGCACGCTGTTGGCCTCGATTTCGCTGTCCACATAG
>RKRP01000088.1 GCA_007571315.1 Gammaproteobacteria bacterium | reverse complement strand
AAATACACCGCGCACACGCCCTGCTTCCGCTCCGAGGCGGGCGCCTACGGCAGGGACACCCGCGGCATGCTCCGCCAGCACCAGTTCGAGAAAGTGGAACTGGTGCAGATCACCCATCCCGATCAGTCCGCGGCCGCTCTGGAAGACTTGACCCGGCACGCGGAAACGGTGCTCGAACGCTTGGAATTGCCCTACCGCCGGGTGCTGCTGTGCGCCGGCGACACCGGCTTCGCATCGTCCATGACCTACGATCTCGAAGTCTGGCTGCCTGGCCAGAACCGCTACCGCGAAATATCCTCCTGCAGCAACTGCGGAGACTTCCAGGCCCGCCGCATGGGCGCCCGCTGGAAAGGCAAGGGCGGGCGCGGCTTCGTGCATACTCTCAACGGCTCCGGCGTCGCCGCGGGGCGGGCGCTGATCGCCGTGATCGAAAACAACCAGCAGCCCGATGGCGGCATCCTCATCCCCGAAGCCCTGCGCCCCTGGATGGGCGGCGCGGATAAAATCGCCGCCTGATCCCTCAATCATCGGAGAGGTGGCAGAGTGGTCGAATGCGGAGGTCTTGAAAACCTCTGACGGTTTACGCCGTCCGTGGGTTCGAATCCCACCCTCTCCGCCAGATAGCGGATAGTCCTTTCCGCGGCGGGTGTAAACTCAAGCCGGGAACGGGAGGACATCTTATGAACAAACACTGCAAATCGCTTCCGGCTTGCTTGGCCGCGGCCGCGGCAATCCTGTTTGGACCTGCGCCGGCCGGCACCGCATTCGGCCAGGAAGCCCAGCTGGAGGAAATCGTGGTGACCGCGCGCAAGCGCGAGGAGGCGATTCAGGACATCCCGCTCGCTATCACGGCCTTCACCGCCGAGGAAATGCAAAAGCGCAGCATCCAGGAGATGCGCGACATCGCGCTTTTCACGCCCGGATTCAACTTTGAGGATTTCGGTGGCCAGGGCGGGACCACGCCGGTGGTGCGCGGCGCCACCCAAGTATCGATATTGCAGTCCGGCGAGCAAAACGTGTCGGTGTTCTTCGACGGCGTGTATTTGCCGCGCAGCTACGTGACCGACCTCGGCTTCGCCAACATGGAGCGCGTGGAGGTGGTCAAGGGCCCGCAAAGCGCCCGCTACGGACGCAACGCCTTCATGGGAGCGATCAACTACATTCCCAGAAGGCCAGGCGACGAATGGGACCTGCAGGCCCAGGCCGTGGCCGGCAATCATTCGCGCCGTGACTGGGCCGGCACGGTGTCCGGGCCGATCGTCCCCGGCCTGGTTTCGGTGCTCGCCGGATACGACTACTCGGAGTTTGACGGCACCTGGAAAAATACCCACCCGTTCGCGGACATCGATTTCAAGCAAGGCACCAACGGCCGGCTGGGCGGGCACGAGCGCTCGGTGGCCAGCCTGGCCTTGCGCGTTACGCCCGGCGACGCCCTCACCATCGACCTGGCCTATTACGACTACGATTTCGACCGGGAGCACCGAGCCCAGAACTTCTTCGCCGAGCTGGGCGCCAACAGCCACTTGCTGAACTGCGGCCAGTGGAATCCGGATGTCCGGCCGGCGGGGAGGCCCGGCTTTGGCTATGGCGGCCAATGGTTCCGCTTGTACTGCGGCGAGCTTTGGGTGGATAACATCCCCACCGACCCCAGGGGATACGCCCGGCAGTTGAATGCGCAGTTCACGCGCGGCTCGATCAACTGGGACCTCAATGATTCAATAGCCGTGGAATACATTTACGGCAAACTGGAGGCGGATTCCAAAACCCTGGGCTACAAGGACCTTTTGCCAGGTTGCCCATTCGCCACGCCCCCGTTGCCCGGCTGCATTTTTGAAAGCGGCCCCATCGGAGACTTCGAGGTGGACTCTCACGAAATCAGGGTGTCCTGGGACACTGGCGGACCCTTGCGCGCCGCCGCCGGATACTTCTACACCAAAAGCCGGGATTTCTACACCGCCAACTTCACCGGCCTTTGGCCGCTGGCCGCGGTGCCCTCGGAGCCGGTGGACATCCTCGATCAGTCGGCGTTTATTTTCTACGCCAATTTGAGGCGTCTTGAAAACAGGAACAGGACCACCTCCCCGTTCGCCGAGATCAGCTACGCGTTCATGGAAGGGCGCGCCCGCGTTGGCCTGGAGGCGCGCTACTCGAGCACCGACAAGTTCGAAGGCAATCAGCCATCTCCGGGGATTGGCGGGAATCTGGAGTTCGCAGGGGTGGTGCTGGAGGACGAGTTCTCCTCGTTCACGCCGCGGATTACGCTGGAGTACGACCTGAGCGGCGAGCAGCTGCTGTTTGTTTCAGTGGCCAAGGGAGTCAAGCTGGGCGGTTTCAATGCTTCATCCGTTCTGGCGGAGAACCGCACCTTCGACGAGGATCAGAACTGGACCTACGAAATCGGCTCCAAGAACACTCTTATGGACGGGCGGTGGCGCCTGAATGGATCGCTGTTCTGGATCGAATGGTCGGATGTGCAGATCAGGGCGCAGGACCCGGGCAACCCGGACGACTTGTCGCTTTCGCTAACCGCCAATCTGGGGGATGTGAGCTCCAGGGGTTTTGAAGTGGAGACCGCCTATGCGCTCTCTTCGAATCTGACCGTTAGCGGGTCGGCCTATTTCGGCGACGCCAAATACAAGGAAGGCACTTTGGACAAGCGCTGGGGCGGGCTGCCCTCGGTTTGCGACGATGTGGTGTGCCCCATCGACGGCCATGTGGGCGGCAATCAGATGCAGCGCCAGTCGAAGTGGCAGGGGACGCTGGGCGCCGAATGGCGCGATGAGCTGGCGTTGAATTTCGCCGAGGAATACTTCATCCGCTTTGACGCCGCCTATCAATCCAAACAATACGCCGACGCCATGAATCTGGCCTGGGTGCCTGAGCGCGCCATCGTCAACGCCAGCATCGGCATGACAGGAAGTTGGTACGAGGCGCGGCTGTGGGCCCGCAACCTGTTTGATGAACAGTACGTGTCCGGCGCCACCGTGGGCGTGCCGAACCGGCAATACAACGCCTACCTGGGCGAGCGCCGGACATTCGGCCTGACGCTGGTCGCCAACTTCGCCGCCCTCGCCGATTAGCCTGCGTTCCATTTCCAGAGCGCGGCGGCATCGCTGGCGGATTTCGCCGGCAAAGGCGCGCGCGCTTCAACGGAGGCTGGCGCGCGAGGCGCGTCTTGAGCCGCCGAGGGCGGTGCCCGCGGTTGCCGGGCTCGACTGCGCCTTTGCCACTAAGCAGGCGTTTGCCGCTGACGCTCGGTCCAGAGCGCTTCCCAAAGTCTGAGCATGGCAAAATGCTCTTTGGCCGAAGCGCATGACTGTTCGGGTTTACGACTTCTTCTCCGGTTGCGGCGGCGCAAGCTGCGGCTTTCGCGCGGCTGGCATGGAGGTTGCGTTCGCGTTGGATCACGATGCGGATGCCAAGGCGACCTTCGAGGCCAACTTTCCGGATGCGCACTTCGAGTTTGCGGATATTCGCTTGGTGGACATTGAGGCGATCCGGCTTCAGGTGGATGCGGATCGTTCGGCCCCGGTGCTGTTTAGCGGATGCGCGCCCTGTCAGCCTTTCACTAGGCAGAATACAACGCGGCTGAAGCTGAACCAGGATGAGCGCGTGCCGCTGCTCGCTCATTTTGCGCTTCTGGTGGAGGCTTGCCGCCCCGATCTCGTGTTTGTGGAAAATGTTCCGGGCTTGCAGAAGCTGGATGAGGGCAGTCAACCCTTTGGTGGTTTCCTGCGGCAACTGGACAGCGCAGGCTATAAAGTGGACTACCGGCCAATCAAGCTTGCGAAGTACGGGATTCCGCAAAGCCGCCGGCGGCTGGTTCTGATTGGTAGCCGGCACGGCGCAATCCGATTGCCCGATGAGACGCACGGGCCTGCTGGCCTGACTGGCGGACAGGAGCGGTATGCGACGGTCCGGGACTGGATATTTCATCTGCCGCCGATTCGGGCGGGCGAAGCGCATGGAAAGGTAGCGAATCACAGGGCTGCGAGCCTCTCCCCGCGCAACCTGGAGCGTATCAGGGCGACTCCGGAGGGCGGCGGCAACCGCGATTGGCCGGACCACCTCCAACTCCGCTGTCACAAGGGTTTTTCGGGCTACAGCGATGTGTATGGCCGGATGTCATGGGACGCGCCGGCATCAGGGCTTACCACACGTTGCACGAGTTACTCGAACGGGCGCTTCGGCCATCCAGAGCAGGACAGGGCCATCAGTGTTCGGGAGGCGGCTTGCTTGCAGACATTCCCGGAGGACTTCATCTTTGAGGGAAGCATGGTATCCATGTCGAGGCAGATCGGCAATGCGGTTCCCGTCCTCTTGGCCGAACTGGTCGGCCATCGGTTCATTGAACATCTGAAGGATGTCGGAGGATTTTCCTGATGGCGACCTTCAAGACCCGCGCCCGCACGCTCGATATGCTTGGGAGACAGCAGATTGCAGGCATCCCCACTGCGATCAGCGAATTGTTCAAGAACGCGCACGATGCCTATGCCGACCGCGTAGAGATCGACTACTACCGTTCGGACGGCCTGTTCGTGCTGCGCGACGATGGAGTCGGAATGAGCCGGGAGGATTTTTTAAATCGTTGGTTGACGATCGGCACGGAGAGCAAATTCGACCCGGCCCGCCGCCCGCCGCGAGATCCTGGCAAGGAACTGCGTCCGATGCTTGGCGAGAAGGGTATCGGACGACTTGCCATCGCGACCATCGGCCCGCAACTCCTCGTTCTCACTCGCGCCAAGAATGGCGAGGATGGGTCCGAACTCACCGCGGCATTCCTGAACTGGAGCGTGTTCGAATGGCCTGGCATCGACCTGGAGGACATCGACATTCCTTTGCGATCGTTTGCGCCGGGCGCGCTGCCTTCGGCACAGGACGTGGTGGAGATGGTTTGCGAATTTCGCGCAGGCGCTGAAAGGCTTGGTTCCCGGGTAGAGCGGCCATTGCTCGACAAGCTGTTGAACGAACTTGATCGATTCGATGTCGATCCTCAGGATATTGATTCCTATCTTGGGGCGCCCTCGTTGAGTGGGCGCGGTTGCGGAGTTCATTTCTTCATAAAACCCGCTTCGGAGCTCTTGATGCAAGACATCGACGGCGACCCGGCGGCGAGCAAGGCGGCTGCGCTCAAGAAGGCTTCTCCCTTGAAGAAAGCGCTTCTGGGCTTCAGCAACACGATGACGCCAAGTTCGCAGACGGTGATCCGCACGGCGTTCCGCGACCACAAGTCCGAGGAAGTTGCCGATGACGTGATTATCAAAGACGAGTTCTTCACGCCGGAGGAGTTTCGGGATGCGGACCATCGCGTCCATGGCAAGTTCGACGAGTTCGGCCAGTTCCAAGGGCAGATTTCCATCTATGGTGAAATCATCGACGACCATGTCATTCCCTGGAGCGGCGGGCATGGCGCACCCACAATATGCGGCTCCTTTTCAATCGATTTCGCCGCCTTCGAGGGCGAGAACAGACATTCGACAATCCCGCGCGAGGAACATGCGAGATTAGCGGCCAAGACCGGGGAATTGGGCGGGCTCTACATTTACCGCAACGGAATCCGGGTGCTGCCCTATGGCGATACGGATTTCGATTGGCTGGATATCGAATTCAGGCGCACAAAGGGCGCCCGCTACTATTACTTTTCCCATCGAAAGATGTTCGGAGCGGTGGAGATCGATGCGAAGATGAATCGCAAGCTGCTGGAGAAGGCGGGCCGGGAAGGATTCCAGCAGAACAAGGCTTATCGTCAATTCCGATCGATCCTCCAGAACTTCTTCCTTCAAGTAGCCGCGGATTTTTTCCGGGCCGAGGGGGTGCATGCCGATACGTTCAAACTGCGCAAGACCGGGCTTTCGAAGGAGGAGGAAGCGAGAAAGAAGCGAGAACAACTGGTATCCGGGCGAAAGAAGAAATTTCAATCAAGCCTTAATGCATTTTTCGACGAACTTGCGCGCAAAGTGCCTCAAGAGAAAGCCTTGGCATTGGCGACGCGTGTTGAGGAAGAACTACGGACAGCATGCGCCATGCCGAATAGCGAGCGGGCGGCGCGCGAGGTTCTTAATCTTGAACGTCGAGCGCAAGCAGAGTTGCGGGAACTGGAAGACAGCTACCGAATCACGCGCCCGCGCATCGGTTTAAGCAAGGCCATGCTCCGCGACTGGAGCATCTATAACAAGGAATTCGCTTTGCTTCAGGAGAATGAGTTCCGGCCAGCGCGCAAGCTTGTCGAAGAATTGATTGGCAAAGCAGCAAGCGAGGCGAAACTGTCACTGGACCGTCATGTGCGCACGGAGGCTGCTCTGGAAAGCCTTAGCGAGGAAGCTCGCAAAGCCACGCGGAAATCAGGCCGGGCGGCAAGTGAAGAGGCGGGCAAGGTTGCGTCGGAAGCGCGGGGCGCAGCAAGTCAGTCGCTCAAGATCGTCGAGTCGGAGTTGAGGGCGGTGCTGAGCGAGTTTCAACGGCTCGACCTTGGCGCGATGCCCGAAGAGCAGTTTAGCGAAACCAGAGATACGCTGGAAACTAGGATATTGAAGGTTGCGGAGGAACAAGGCGCGTTGTTGCGCTCGGTATTGGAGCAGCTGCAGGCGGTGGATGTTACGGGCGAAATTTCGGCAGAGCAACAATTAGCAGCTGTCGAGCAACGCAATCTCCGGCTGGAGGAGGAAGCCGAGGCCGATGCGCAGTTGGCGCAGTTGGGAATGGCGATAGAGATCATCAATCACGAGTTTTCGGGAACTGTCCGTTCCATTCGGAATGCCTTGCGAAGACTTAAGGCTTGGGCGGATGTGAACGAAGGTTTGGGCGAACTCTACGCCGGCCTCCGAACAAGTTTCGATCATCTGGACGGCTACCTGACACTGTTCACGCCATTGCAGCGCCGCCTGTACAGAAAAGCAGTTGAAATCCGCGGTTCCGATATCCGCGATTTTCTTGAAGAACTGTTCCGGGCGCGTCTGGCGCGTCATGAAGTGACGCTAACGGCGACACCAGCGTTCAACGGCGCAAGGATCGTAGGCTTCCCGTCGAGCTTCTATCCCGTCTTCGTGAACTTGCTGGACAACGCTATATTCTGGCTATCGCAGCAGAATCCAGAAAAGGGTGAGCGCAACATCACTCTGGATGAGGGCGGGGGCACGTTGCTTGTCACGGATACCGGCCCGGGGATCAATGCTCGCGACCGGGAAGCGATTTTCGAGTTTGGTTTCACCCGAAAACCCGGTGGTCGAGGGATGGGACTGCACATCGGGCGTGAAACCTTGCGCCGCGCCGGATACGACCTGCGGTTGATCGAAGGCGATGAAGGCGCAACATTCGGCATAGTCCCGGCGCAGGAGTCGTAGAGCAAAGTCAATGGGTTCAGCAAAAGATTTCAAAGATCGCCGCCGCAAGATAGCGCAGCGTTTTCTGCGGACGGCGGTGGTAGTGGACGACGAGGCGTACATGGCCCCGAGCCAAGACGGCGGGCCAAAGGCCGAGGTTGTGGCGCCCGGCCGGCAGGCATCGGTATCGCGCCGGGCCGAGCGGGATACGACCGGTCATTCTGCGAATCACACTCTGGATGCCGGTTCGCTCGTCAATTCGTTCTCCGCGCTTGGAGTGATTTGCGGCGTGGTGGCTCCCGCGGATTCGGCAATGGAAGCGATCAGGCAAGCCGACATCGTTGTTCTGGATTGGTTGTTGCAGAACGGCGACTGCAAATACACGCTGAATTTGCTGCGTAAGTTGCTAGTTGAAGACAAAGATCGCAACTCGCTGCGCTTGGTGGCCATCTATACCGGCGAGCCGCGGCTTGGGGATATCTATAGCGCTGTATTCGAGAGACTGAAGCGCGATGGATTTAAGCCGAAAGAGCGCAATGGCGAGACATCCATACCGTATCGGCATGGACGGGTGGTGCTTTACGCAAAGCCCGATGTGAATCTGGCGAAGACGCTAAAAGATCGAAGTGTCGCCGAGGTAGAGTTGCCGGGCAAACTAGCCGGTGACTTCGCATCCATGACCGAAGGATTGCTTCCCGGCATCGCGCTTACCGCGTTGACTGCGGTTCGTCAGGGGGAGCACCAGATTCTGGGCCGTTTCTCTGCCGAACTGGATTCCGCATTCCTTTCTCACATGGCATGTCTGTCCGACCCGGGAGAGGCGGAAATGCAGATGGTGGAGCATGTTGCCGAGGAGATTCGCGGCCTTGCAGCCGAAGCAGTCGCCGACGGATCCCCTGCGGGCGCGCAGGCGGTGGAGGGCTGGATTCAAAACGATGGGCGCACTGAATTCCAATTTGGCGACAAGACACTTGACGCGCAAGAAACGGTTGATCTCGTTGCCAAGGGTCTGGAACGCAACAACACTGTGGGTAGAGGGGACTTCAAACACTTATCCAAAGGTTTTGACTCACTGGGCATCGCAGATATGGACGAGCGATTGGCTTGGATCATGAACTTTCGCACGGTGTTCAGTGCGCCGCCACCGAGGTTATGGCTAGGTTCCGTCGTTACGATGGGAGAAAACGGCAGGCACCTGATCTGCATGAGGCCCAGATGCGACAGTGTCAGGCTTTCAGAGGAAACGACATTCATCTTCCTGCCCTTGGATGCGCCATCGAAAGCAACGACACAGATCATTGTGAGAATGGGTGACGAATTCCAGCGGCTGGGCATTCAGCTTGATCCGGCCGATTGGGTTCTTCAGACATTTAAGCCATCGAACGTTAATCGCGCAGTGACCGCCAAAGAACAAGAATCCGGCGGTGGATTCGAGTTCACTGACACTTGTGGCAGGAAATACATGTGGCGAGGCGAACTGAAGGCGGAATACGCGCAACGGATTGCTCAAACCTTTGCGGGCACACTGAGTCGCGTAGCTGTTGACGAGTCCGAGTGGCTCCGAAGAATAGCAAGATCGAGCGGCTGAGTAATCCGAGCGCCAGAGATCAACAGCGGTCCATGTTCGCGGATACCAACCAATCCCATCCAGCCCACGCTTCCTGAGATCTGAGCGTGGCAAAATGCTCTTTGGCCGGGCGCGCGACATGGTTTTTTATCTTGATTGACGGATTTCGAGATCGTCAATCCCTGGGCGGGGGATGAGCAGAACGACTGAAGCTTTCGCCCGCGTTAAGATTGATGCCCTGCTCAGGGAGGCGGGCTGGGACCTGACCGACGGCGCGAGCGTTCTGTTCGAGCGCTCGCTGCCCGATGGCAGCCTGGCCGACTACGTGCTCTGCGACCGGCAAGGCCGGCCGATGGCGGCGCTGGAGGCCAAGCGGGCGAGCATCGATCCCATCGCGGCGCAGGACCAGGGGCGCCACTACGCCGAGCAGCTCGGCGTGCCTTTCGTGTTCCTGTCCAACGGCGAGGAGGTGCGCTTCCTTGACCGTCACACCGATGCCCACGCCCGCCGTATCGCCGGCTTCTACGCCCAGGCCGATCTCGAACGCCGGATCGCCGCGCGCCGGATCCGCCGCGACTTGTCAACCGTGGCCATCGACCGCAGGATCGTCGATCGCGGCTACCAGATCGAATGCATTGAGGCGCTGTCCGCCGAAGTGCTGCGGGGGCGGCGCAAAC
>RKRP01000004.1 GCA_007571315.1 Gammaproteobacteria bacterium | reverse complement strand
TCGTATCGCAAGATCACTTCAGCCAGTTGGCGGCGGTCAACCGGACCGGTCTCCAGAACGCCGAGGTCGTCTTTCAGTCGGTTGAAGAACGTTTTGTCTCTGCCTTCAAGCAGGTAAGGGCTATTCAATCGGTGGGATTCCAGAATCGTGTCAGTCAAGAAGTCGCCCTCGCGTGTCACCCGCACGTGCGAAAGCCCATTCAGTTCACTCCTGACATCGGCCTCAGCGTCATCCCAGATGGTCATCTCAAGACGGTTGGCCATGCTCTGGGCCGATTCCACCAGCAGACTCTGCCCTTCGGGGGCCTGAAATGTCGCCGCGCCCAAGGAAGGGAATCCAGTGGGTTGGAACCGATTGCCTTGCAGTGGCTCCAGCGGAATCTTGAACAGGAGCCGTGAAGCGGCTTCAAAAGGCGTGAAATCGATGGGCATGGTTACTCCTTGCTCGGGTCGAGACGGTACAGGAACCGTTCTGCGGTTCTTCTGGTAATCGGAAAGGCGATTGCGGCGGCCCATAGCCGGGCGGTGTTCGGCGGCACCGTGCCCGCTCGGACAGTGCTGCGCACCCCCGCCGCGCTCAAACGACGCAGTGCGATGGCGACAGCGGATGCCGCATCACCGTTAGCGAGACGGCGGATGAGCGCGGGGTCCGTGCCGATGTCGAGCTCGAATCCGGAATTGGTTCTGAGCGGCCACGGGAGCGTACACAGACGAATGGCCAGCCAAGCCTCGTCGGGCCGGTCCGAGGATGCGGGCGATTCGATGCGGATGCGTTGCCTGGCCCAGGCGTTGCGGTCCAGCGCCATGAGCGCGGGTGCCAAGGCCATCACGCTGTCAAGGTCGATGCCTCCGGAAAGCAACGATGATAGATCGGTCCTGCTGGCTGAAGCACGGAGTGCCGCCATCAACGGCAAATGACGACCGGCGCGCTGTGACTCCTCCACCACTCGCCGTTCGATGAGAGCGACCGCATCGTCTAGACCTCGACGCCCATGCATTACGACTTCCGGTGCTGCCTTTAGCCTTGCGGCCGAATCTGTTCCATCTGTAGCGAACTGTTGCGGGCGCTTTGGATCCAGCGGGAGCCAATGTCTGCGGATTGGGTCGGTCACTGGATGTCGTTCCCGGTGGAGCCCACGTTGTAATGCGAAAGCGAGCGCTAGGCGAAACTCGGCGCTGCCATCGTTGCTCGCGGCTACCCACTCGGGGCGCAGGCGCGGAATCGGACCGGCACCGAAACCGCTGCCGTGTGTCATAACTTGTTCAATCTCTCCGAGGCAAATGAGAACGCGCTGCCATTGCTCCGGAGTTTGTGAACCTTCGGTGACGGCAATGAGGGAATCCACGAGGCTCTTTTCGGCCACGGCCAAAAGAGCCGGGGCACCCCGGTCACGAGTTACACGACTTAAGCGGCGCAGCCAAGCGTCGAGATCATCCATGCAGGCGAGATGTTCGGAACCTTCTTTCACATCGAACCGGCCCAAGGGCACGGCGAGATTGGTTTGACCGTTACGCTCGATGTAGCCGTATCGCTGGAATGCCTTGATGCCCCGTGTGGTGCCCAAGCGCTTCGCCGCTCTGGCGAGATCAAGCGGTTCGCGCGCGGACTGGGCACCAACCTGCGCACGTCCCTCGGCCAATAACCTGCGCAACTCGAAATAGGACGATGGACGGGACCACAGCGGCATCCACTGTTCGCCACGCGCACTCTCATCATCCAATGAGGCACTGGCATAGGCTGCTGCACTTGCGTTTACGGCAAATGGTGATGCGGCCCTGGAAGACTCAGAGGAGCCAAACCGACGAACGGCATGTGAGGTGAACGCAATTGCTCCCTCCAACATCAAGACAAAGTCCGCCGGATTCACGATGCTCCCTGAATCCGGACCATTGGCATTGTTCGCGCCCCCGGCCGTCCCCGGCAAATACTGGCCAACGGGTTGTCCCCTAATATGACCGGGCACTGGCTCACCCCAAAGCGCTCCCAATACCCAACCCGGCGCTTCAGGCTTTGGCTTTCCGCTACCGTCGTCGAGGCTGAACAGTTCGCCGAGTCGCTTCATGAAGTTGTTCGTAAAGTCGAGCCTTCCATCGTTGCCTCCGGTGCCAAGCAACGCGGGATACTTGGGATCTCCGTCGCTTTCCAATACCATTGCGACATCCAACCATTCCCGGTGCGGCCCGCGCCAATTCAACCGCAGATCGGGAATCAAATTCGCCTTGAGCTGCTTGAATCGCCTGTCAGCCTGCCGCAGCCTTGTCTTATAGTCTTCGGAGTTACGGAGTCTTCCTCTCTCCGCACCGCTCAGCCCGCGCACCTTGGTCTCCGCCTTGATATCCCGAATTTTCTGGTCTGCCGACGAAATGTCTTCGAGCAATGCCCGACTTGCCTTGATTCCTTCGCGATATGCAGAAAATCGAGGGCTGTTCGATGCTTCTACCGGGCGTAGCCCCGGATCATTCTTCAAGAAAAAACCCGATCCCTTGTTCCATGGTGAAACGAGCGGTGTGGGCCGGTAGTCGTGCAGAATAAAGTTGTCGAGTTCTTCCTGCGACAACCTTGTCGCCAGCCGAAAGCGGTCCCCGTCCCACCATCCTCGCGCGTCTCTATCGGCCTGCTCGGAGACAAGCCGCAAGACTCCGAGCGCCTTGAGGTAGTGCGCGAGCGGAGTGGGGGCGCAGCCTGCGAGGTGATGGACGTGGATCACTGGGGTGTCGCTCCGGAAAGGCGATTTCGCCAGATGCTGGCCAGGGGTCGGGGGTCTCTTCGGTCATAAGCTTGGAGCGCAGCAAAATA
>RKRP01000117.1 GCA_007571315.1 Gammaproteobacteria bacterium | reverse complement strand
CGGCGGGGACGCATGAACCCATCCATGGGGCTCGGCTGGGGCTGTCCTGCCCCAGACGCCCCGGCGAGAGGAGGGCCAACCCCCTCAACCACGGCAATAGGCTAAAGCCCGGCGCTTGCTCCCTCTCCATTGCGCCTGCTAAAGCCCTGTCGGCTTGCCCCCTCCCGGCGGGAGCGTTGGAGTGCACGCCAATAGCTTGGCGCATACGAGGTTGGAATGAGCTGCAGGGATGTATTCATGCGTCTCCCGCAGGGAGGGAGCAAGCCGACAGGGCGAAGAAAGCACGACCTCGTAAAAACCTGCGGGTTATAGAAGGAGCATGCTGGCAAGGCCAAGAAAGGCCGCGAAGCCGATAACGTCGGTGATTGTGGTGAGCACCACGCCCCCCGCCAACGCCGGGTCGATTTTTATGCGCCGCAGGATCAACGGCACCAATACCCCGGAAGCAGCGGCAGCCAGCAGATTGATCGCGATGGCGGCAGCGGCTATCAGGGCCACCCCCAGGTTGCTGAAAACGCCAAAGGCAACCACCGCCACCACCACGGCCCAACCCATGCCGTTCAGCAAACCCACCGCCAACTCCTTGTACAGCAGCCAGCGCACGTTGGAATTCTGAACCCGGCCTTGCGACAAACCGCGCACCATCAAGGTGAGCGTCTGGCTTCCGGCAATCCCCCCCATGCTCGCCACTACCGGCAGCAGCACGGCCAGCAGCGCCACCCTTTCGACCGCCGGCTTGAACCAGGCAACCACGCCGGCCGCCAGCAGCGCGGTAACCAGATTCAGCCCCAGCCACAGAGTGCGGCGGCCGGTGCTCACCGCTACCGGAGCGAACATGTCGTCATCTTCATCCAAACCCACCGAGCCCAGAATCTCGCGGTCGGTTTGGTCGCGCAATGCGTCCACCACGTCATCGGCGGTAATCTGCCCAATCAGCCTCCCGTCGTCATCCACCACCGCCGCGACTGAACTGTCGATGTTCTGAAACTGAAGAATCACATCGGACGCGGGAGTGTCGCAATGAATGGCGCGCGGCTCCGCATCCATCAGCTCGCCCGCGGTGGCATCGGGCGAACCGCCCAGCAGGTCGCGAACCTGCAAAACGCCACGATAGCGCTGGTTCCGGTCAACCACGTAAACGCAGTAGAGGTCTTCAGGCAGTTCAGGATGCGCGCGCAGGCTGGCGAGCACCGCCTCCAGCGTCATTTCAGGGTGCGCCGAAACTGTTTCCGGCACCATGAGTCCGCCCGCCGAATCCGCAGGAAAGGTGAGCACGGAACGCAGGAGTTGCCGGTCCTCCTGATCGAGCGAACGAATGATTCGTTCGGTGATGTCATCCGGAAGGGCGGCAACGAGGTCGGCCAAATCGTCCAGGGCCAGCCCCTCGGCCGCATCCACAAGGGCCGCGGACTCCATGCCCGCCATAATCTGGGCGCGAACCTCATCGTTGAGTTCAACAAGGATTTCGCCCTCATCCTCTTCGTCAACGAGTTCCCAAGCCAGGGCGCGCCGCGGCGGCGGCAGGGATTCAAGCAGCAGAGCGGCTTCGCGAGGGCTCAGCGAATGAACGAGACGGCGCAGGCGCGGTCTGGCATCCGCCTCCAGCAGGGCGCGCAGCGCTTCACGGCGGGAAGAATCGTGTGCGCGCTCAGGCATCCTGGGTCGCCCGTCTCGTTCATGGCGAACGCCATTCTAACGGCACGGATTGTTGTCAGAACTCCAGCTGCAGCACGGTCATCGAATCGGTGTGCCCCGAAACGCCCATAATGGCGCCCTTGGTAACGATTACCAGGTCGCCCGCCTTCAGGCCGGCGGCATCCCTGAGACACTCAAAAACCGCCCGGAACAGCTCCTCGGGCCGCGTGTGGGTTACATCGAAGGCAACCGGCACCACGCCCCGGTAGAGCGTCACCCGGCGCTGAGTGCCGGTGTGCCGGGTGAGGGCGAATATGGGAATATCGGCGCGGATTCGGGACATCCAGAGAGCGGTGGCTCCGGATTCCGTCAGCGCGGCGATAGCTCGCACATCCATGTGATTGGCGGCGTACATGGCGGCCTTGGCAATCCCTTCGTCCACGCGCTGGAAATCTCCCTCGGTAACCGGGCTGGACTCATTGCGGGCCGGCATCCAGGCCTCCGCGCCCTCGCATATGGACGCCATGGCGGCAACCGCCGCCGAAGCATACTCGCCTACGGCGCTTTCCGCCGACAGCATGACCGCGTCGCTGCCGTCCATCACCGCGTTGGACACATCGGACACCTCGGCGCGCGTGGGCACCGGGCGGTCGATCATCGACTCCATCATCTGCGTGGCGGTAATGACCACCCGGTGACGGTCGCGGGCGCGCCGGATAATGGACTTCTGCAAGCCAATCAGCCCCTCGTAGCCGGTCTCTATGCCCAAATCCCCCCGCGCCACCATCACAGCGTCCGCAGCATCGAGAATTTCGTCGAGATTCTCCAGGGCCTCGGAGCGTTCGATCTTGGCAATGATGTGCGCCGAGCCCCCGGAGGCCCGGATCAGTTGGCGCGCCGCTTCAATATCCGCGCCATCGCGCACAAAGGACACGGCAATCCAATCCAGGCCCGCTTTCGCGGCCAGCTTGAGGTCCTCGCAGTCCTCGCCGGTGAGCGCCGGCGCCGACAACAGGCCTCCTCCAAGCTTGTTAACGCCCTTGTGGTCCGACACCACCCCGCCATGCACCACCCGGCAATGCACCCGCCGACCGCGGATTTTGGAAACGCTGAGTTCCACATTGCCATCGTCCAGCAGGAGGGTATCCCCCTCAACCACATCCTCGCTCAGCGTAGTAATGTTCAGTCCAACGCCGCGCGCGTCGCCCGCGTTGTGGCCCAGGCCAGGATCGAGAAAGAACTCGGCGCCGTCATCAAGCCGCGCGGTGCCGTTGCGGAAAGAGGCTATGCGGACCTTGGGGCCTTGCAAATCGCCCAGCAGCCCCACGCAGCGGCCCAGCTCGCCGGCCATGCTGCGCGCCTCCTCGATCCGGCGGTAGCGAACATCCCAGCCGTCGTGCGAGAAGTTAAGGCGCAGCACATCCGCGCCGCTCGCTATAACATCGCGCAACACCTCAAGCCGGTCCGTTGCGGGGCCGAGAGTCGCGATAATCTTGGTGCGGCGCATAAGCGCAGCATCATACACGGCGGGTTTGCCAGGACTGCGGCGGGCGTGTCAGGACTTGCGGGCAGCGCGGGCCTCAAGAGCGGCCACCGCCGGCAGCTCCCTGCCTTCCAGCCAGGCCAGCATGGCCCCTCCTCCCGTGCACAGATGATCCAGCGCCGCAGTCAAGCCAAAGTCATCCAGCGCCCGCAAGGTGTCTCCGCCCCCGGCCAGACACCAGGCCGGGCTGGCGGCGACGGCTTCCGCCACCCTGCGGGTGCCGCCAGCGAACCGCTCAACCTCGAACAAGCCAAGAGGGCCGTTCCAAATCACCGTGCCAGCGCCAGCAACCGCCTGAGCGTACCGTTCCGCGGTCTCGGGGCCGATGTCCAGAATCATCTCGCGCGGGCCCGCCTGGTCAATCCCGGCGGTGCGGGCCGCCTGGGCCTGATCCGGAGAAGGGGCGAAAACGGCATCCGCGGGCAGCATCAACTGCGCCCGGCCCTTGAGCAGATCCAACGCCTGCGGATACAGCTCAGGCTCCGCCAGAGAAATGCCCAGCGGCGCTCCGGCCGCGCCCAGCAAGGTGTTGGCGATCCCTCCGCCCGGTATCAGCAGGTCGGCCTTCGCAGCCAGCGAATGAAGCAGGCCGAGCTTTCCGGAAACCTTGGCGCCGCCGATAATGGCTACCAGCGGCCTAAGCGGCTCGGTCAAGGCCGCTTCAAGCGCTGCGAGTTCAGACAACAGCAGCGGCCCGGCGCAGGCCTGGCGCGCCGCCAGCGCCACCGCATGGACGCTGGCCTGAGCCCGGTGCGCGCTGCCAAACGCATCCATCACAAAGATGTCGCACAAGTCCGCCATCCGCCGGCCGAGCTCGGCGGAGTCCTCCTTTTCGCCCGGATTGAAGCGCACGTTCTCGCACAGCGCCACCTCTCCCGGCGCAACCTCCAGCCCGTCGAGCCATTTCGCCCGCAGCGGCACGGGCATGCGCAAGGCGCGGCTGAGTTCACGGGCTACCGGGGCCAGCGAAAAACGCGCGTCGAATGATCCCGGCCGAGGGCGCCCCAGGTGCGAAAGAACAATCACCGCGGCCCCGCGGTCCAGGCAATGGCGAATGGCCGGCAGGGCCGCTTGAATGCGCCGGCCGTTCGCTACCCGGCCATTTTCCAGGGGCACGTTGAGGTCCGCGCGAATCATGACCCGCCGGCCGGCCAGTTCGGCGGCGGTCAGCGCGGGAAGGGGCATCAGGGCGCGTTGAGCAGGGCCAGGGTGGTGTCGAGCATGCGGTTGGCGAAGCCCCATTCGTTGTCGTACCAGGAGCAAACCTTCACCAGATCGCCACCCAGAACTTTGGTCATGCCGCTGTCGTAAACCGAGGAATAGGGGCAGTGATTGAAGTCGATCGACACCAGAGGCTCGTCATTGACCGCCAGCACGCCCCGCAGCGCGCCGTTGGCGGCCGCCTGCATGGCCGCGTCGATCTCTTCCACGGTGGTGGCGCGCGAGGCGCGGAAGGTGAGATCCACCAGGGAGACGTTAATGGTGGGAACGCGCACTGAGAAACCATCCAGGCGGCCATCCAGCTCCGGCAGCACCAGGCCCACAGCCGCGGCCGCGCCGGTTTTGGTGGGAATCATCGACTGAGTGGCGGAGCGCGCCCGGCGCAAGTCCTTGTGATAAACGTCCGTAAGCGCTTGGTCGTTGGTGTAACTGTGCACCGTGTTCATCACTCCCTGTTCAATGCCTACGGACTCGTGCAGCACCTTGGCCAGCGGCGCAAGGCAATTGGTGGTGCACGAAGCGTTGGACACCAGCGTGTGATGGGCGCGCAGCGCATCGTGATTGACCCCGTACACCACGGTGGCATCCACATCCTTGCCGGCGGGCGCGGAAATCACCACCCGCCTTGCGCCCGCCTCGAGATGAGCCTGAGCCTTGTTCCGGGTGCGAAACAGCCCGGTGCACTCCAGCACGGCATCCACGCCCAGTTCCGCCCAGGGCAGTTGCCCGGGGCTGCGTTCGGCCAGCACGCGGATGTGGTCGCCATCCACCACCAGCGTGTCGCCGTCCACCGCAACGCCGGGGCCAAAACGCCCGTGCGCGGTGTCGTAGCGCGTAAGGTGCGCGTTGGTGTTCGTGTCTCCCAAATCATTGATCGCGACGATCCGCATGGCGCCGCGATGCGATCCCTCGTAAAGCGCGCGCAGCACGCAGCGCCCAATTCGTCCGTATCCGTTTATTGCAATTCTTGCGCTCACTTTTGTTCCTCAAGCCGATTCCAGGTTTCGTGCCTCGGCAATGGATTCGCGCGCCAGCGCCGCCATCGCCTCTGCCGTAAATCCAAAGTGTTTGAACAACTGGGCGCCGGGCGCCGATTCGCCGTAGCGGGCGATGCCGAGGACGCGCCCGCCAGGACCGGCAAGGCCCTCCCAGCCTCCGGGCACGCCGGCCTCCGCCACCACCCGCGCCCGCGCCCTGGCCGGCAGCACCGACTCGCGGTAGCTGGCATCCTGTTGCGCGAACACATGCGCGCAAGGCATGGACACCACGCGGGCGGCGATGCCTTCGGCCTCCAGCAGGCTGGCCGCGCTCATGGCCAATTGCACTTCCGAACCGGTTGCAATCAACAGCGCGTCGGGCTGATCGGCGGATTCCCGCTTGAGCACGTAGCCGCCGCGCTCCACCTGCGCCAGTTGCTCGGCGCTGCGCGTTTGGGGCGGCAGGCCCTGGCGTGAAAGCGCCAAACTGGTAGGCCCATCCCGGCGTTCAATCGCCGCGCGCCACGCCACTGCCGTCTCCGCGGCGTCGCAAGGCCTCCACACGCGCATGTTGGGAATGATGCGCAGCGATTCAAGGTGCTCTATCGGCTGGTGGGTAGGCCCGTCCTCGCCCAATCCGATGGAGTCATGGGTAAAGACGAATATGCAACGCTGGCGCATCAGCGCCGCCATCCGCAGGGCGTTGCGCTGGTAGTCCGAAAAGGTAAGAAACGTGCCGCCGTAGGGAATGAAGCCGCCATGCAGGGCCATTCCATTGAGCATGGCGCCCATGGCGAACTCCCGCACGCCGAAATACACATAGTTGCCGCCGCCGCGCCGGGCAACATCCACGGACCCCGAGTGCCGGGTGCAATTGGAGCCGGTCAAATCCGCCGAGCCGCCCACCAGCTCCGGCAGCATGGGCGCAAACGCCTCCAGCGCGCCCAGCGACGATTTGCGGGTAGCCTCGGCGCTGTTCTTCGCGGCGATTGTTTCGACCGCCTTAAGCGAGCGGGCCGGCCAGTCGTCCGGCAGCGCGCCCTGCATGCGGCGCTCGAACTCCGCCGCCAAATCCGGATGGGCGCTGCGGTAGGCGGCAAACCGCTCGTTCCAGCTCCGCATCTGTTTCTCGCCGCGCTCGCGAATGTCCCAACCGCGCCTGATCGCCTCGGGAATTGCAAACGGCGGATGGCCCCAGTTCAGCGCCTCGCGCGCGGCCGCGATTTCATCCTCGCCCAGTGGCGCTCCGTGCGCGGCCGCCTTTCCCTGCTTGCCGGGCGCGCCAAAGCCGATGATGGTGCGGGCGCAAATCAGGCTCGGACGGCTGTGCTCGGCGGCGGCCTGGCCCAGCGCCGCATCAAGGGCCTGCGGATCGTGCCCGTCCACATCGCGAACCACATGCCAGCCGTACGCCTCGAAGCGGCCCGGCGTGTCGTCGCGGAACCAGCCTCCAACCTGGCCGTCGATAGAAATTCCGTTGTCGTCGTAAATGCAGATGAGCTTGCCCAGCTGCAGCACGCCCGCGAGCGAACAGGCTTCGTGGGAAACGCCCTCCATGAGGCAGCCGTCGCCCAGCAACACCCAGGTCCTGTGGTTGACGATCTCATGCCCGGGACGGTTGAACTCGGCCGCCAGAAGGCGCTCCGCCAGCGCCATGCCCGCGGCGTTGGCCAGGCCCTGCCCCAGCGGCCCGGTGGTCGTTTCCACGCCAATCCTTACATTCAGTTCCGGGTGCCCGGCGGTGTGCGAACCCAGTTGCCGAAAGGCCCTGAGCTGTTCCATATCCAGGGGATATCCGGCCAGGTGGGCCGCCGCGTACAACAGCATGGAACCATGGCCATTGGAGAGCACCAGCCGGTCGCGGTCCACCCAGTCCGGCTGCCCGGGGGCCACCTTCAGGTAATCGGAATAGAGCAGTTCGGCAATGTCCGCCATGCCCATGGGCATGCCGGGATGGCCGGAATTGGCGCGCTGAACGGCATCCATGGCCAGCGCGCGCAATGCGTTGGCGCGCTCCCGGCGAACGGCCAGCGCCGTCACTTCAGTCCCGCCACTTTATGGAGCAGCCCTGGCTGGAATTCTGGCCGCGCGGCCCGCGTCCGGCGCGGGCGATTTGGAGCATCGCATCGAAGAGTTCGCGCGGCGCGTCGGCAGGCGCGGCGCGCGATGTGCTGGAATCCAGCCGGCCTCGGTACTGCAACTCGAAATCGGCGTTGTAGCCAAAAAAATCCGGCGTGCAAACGGCGCCGTAGCGCTGGGCCACATCCTGGGATTCATCATAAAGGTACGGGAAGCCAAAGCCGGCCTGCTGGGCCAGGGCCGCCATTCGAGGCGGCGAGTCGGCCGGATAGCGCGCTGCGTCGTTCGGCATGATGGCCACGCTGCCCACGCCATGTTCCCGCAGTTCGGCGGTGTCCCTGGCAATACGGCCCAGAATGGCCTGCACGTAGGGGCAATGATTGCAGATGAACATGACCAGCGTTCCGTTTTTTCCAGCGCAATCCTCCAGGCTGAACTCGCGCCCGGATGGGTCAGGAAGCGTAAAGCGGGGCGCCTGGACGCCAAAATCGCAGGGAGGCGGTCCCATCAACATGATGCGCTCCTAATGCGCTGTCCCGAGAACGGCGCAAACCGGCGGGAAAAGAAGGTTCCGGGTCATTTCAAGCCAACTCGAAGAAGGTGAGCCAAGGGCCGTGCGAAACGGCGGGATTCTAGCACGCGGCCCATGCGCCACAATAGCCGCCGAGTCAGAGGAGCCCGCGTTGGGAGTCGAACCCAAAGCGCCGCCTTGACAATTGCCGGACCGGCCCATGCCCGCGGGCTCCGCTGCTCATTCCAGCGACCGGGCCGCCGCGCCAACCGCATTAAATGTTGCGCTTTGCGAAGATAAGCGCGCAGCCTCGGCGCAACGCTGCGCTGGGCTTATCATTTGCGAATGCGGACCGGAACTCCCCTGTTCCCCCTGCCCACCGTGCTGTTCCCGGAGGGCCCCCTGCCGCTGCGGGTTTTTGAGCCGCGCTATTTGGACATGGTGGGCCGGTGCATGCGGGAAGACGAACCGTTCGGCGTTATTCGCATCCAGGAGAACAACGCATCCCCGGACACGCAGCTGTGCAGAATCGGCACGCTCGCCATCATCGCCGACTGGTTCCGTAGCGACGGCGGCCTGCTTGGAATACTGGCGATAGGCTCGCTGCGCTTCCAGTTGCACGCAACCGCGGTGCAGCCCGATGGATTGCGCACCGGAGATATCGAGGAGCTGCCCCCGGAGCAGCAGGTTCCACTGCCGCCCGAGTTCCTGTCCATGAGCACCGCCCTGCAGCACCTGATTCAGAAGTTGGACCGCCTGTACCAAAGCATAGAAACGCGCTTCGATGATGCCAGTTGGGTGAGTTTGCGATTGGCGGAAATATTGCCTATCGGGCTTGAGCACAAGCAGCATTGCCTGGAGCTTGAGGACCCGGTGGAGCGGCTGCGCTATCTTCGCCCTCTGCTGCGGCTGAGCCGATAGCGCCGCAGCCTCTCTATGAACGCGCAATTGCTTTTGGTGGAAGAGGCCGGCGGCGGCCTGCTGCGGCTGACCCTGAACCGCCCCCGCCAGCATAACGCCTTGAGTTTCGCCTTGCTGGAGGAATTGCGGCGCTGCCTTGACCGCTATGCCGCAAACGCTTCGGTCAAGTGCGTCATCCTGACCGGCGCGGGCGAACGGTCCTTCTGCGCGGGCGGTGATTTGCATGAACTGGACAGCATGCGCTCGCCCGGGCAGGCGCGCGAAATTTCGCGGATCGGGCGCCGGGCGCTCAATGCGGCGCGCTACTTCCCGGCGCCGGTGGCGGCGGCGCTGAACGGCGCAGCTCTTGGCGGGGGCGCGGAACTGGCGCTGGCCTGCGATCTTGTGTTCGCCGCCGCGCATGCCCGCATTGGGTTGTTGCAGGCCAAACTCAACCTGATGACCGCCTGGGGAGGCGCCGCCGACGTGATCGGCCGCTGCGGCAGCGCAAGAGGCATGAAGCATTTGCTGGAGGCGCGGCGAATGAACGCGCAGGAAGCCTTGGATGCCGGTCTGATCGACGAAGTATGCGGCAAGGGCGAAACCGTCGAGCAGCTGGCCCTGGCGTGGGCGAAAAAGATGACGGCGCGCAGCATGGCCGTGCTTCGCGGGCAAAAGGCGCTGGCAATAGCGGCGCGGCGGCGTTTGCAGGAAGCCCTGGCGGAACCCGAAGAGAGGCACAGGGCGCAGGCCTGGATCGACCCCGAGCATTGGGAGGCGGTGCGGCGCAACTTTAG
>RKRP01000202.1 GCA_007571315.1 Gammaproteobacteria bacterium | reverse complement strand
CGCCCACCCCCCCCCCTCCGAATTTTCGTCGTCCTGCGCCAGCACAAACGTCGGCGCGGCGAACACCATCAGAAGGACCGCAAAAATATGCTTTCTGCCTGAATCAGCCATTGCCCCATACCCCCAACATAATTCTTCCCACAGAAAAAGTTGCCTCATTGTAGCCCGTCCCAGGACCATGCCCAACGACTCGCTCCGCAACACGACTCGCTCCCTCACGCTCCCTCATGTTGTGCGGATTGCGTTCCTCGTTATTGATCCCCCCAAGCCGAGCCACGCCGCGCTGGACTTCGGCCGCGAGTCCAGCACGGCGACTCATGGCCGTGGGGAAGCGAGCAGGCGATTTCAAAGGTATCGCCGGGACCGGCAAGCAGGTTGGTCAGGCAGGTGCGCAACGCCGCCATGAACACAAGCGCGAGTGCGGCTACTCGCAGGCCAGCGCTGCCACCGGGTCCGAGCGCGCGGCCCGGCGTGCCGGCACGATTCCGAAGACCAGGCCCATAAGCAACGCGCCGGAAAACGGTGCCCAAATCAAGGGCGGGATGTCGTCAACCGGATAACCGAACCACTCCATGGCGAGCAGAGAGGCCAGGGCCGCCAACAACCCAAGCGTGCCAGCGGCAACGACAAGTGCCATGGCCTCGGCCAAAAACTGCCAAAGAATATCGCGGCGCCGGGCGCCCACGGCCATGCGAAGACCAATCTCGCGGCGGCGCAAGCGCACATTCATCAGCACCAAAGCCATCACGCCCAGACTCCCGGCCAATAGCGCGACCCCGGCCAGCGCGCCCAAACCGCGCCGCATTCGCTCGCGCTGACGCCTGGCTTCCAGAAGATGCTCTCCTGAATGCTCCAGGAAATAGGCATCGGTTCCATGACGGCGAAATCCCAAGTCTCTTATCGCCTTCTCGGCCTCAAACAGTTGATCCGGATTCTCCAAGAACACGGATATCCCGTACAAGTAATTGTGTTTGGTGAACAAGGCCTGGAAAGTACTGAAGGGGATGTAGATCCAAGCATTGAATATTCTCTCCACCGCCCGGAATTCTTCTGCAGATTGGTTGGGCCTTTGGAACACCATGCCCGTGCGGTGCTCGTAAACGCCCTTTACCCGGAAGGACCAACCCCGGATGGAAATCTCCTGCCCCACGGGGTTCATGTCCGGCGGGAATAGTTGCTCCCGCGCCACCGAACCAAGCACTGCCACGCGTGCTTGCCCGTCGTCTTCTTGCGAGGTAATGAACTCGCCCGCCGCCAGCCGATAACCTATATGCCCACGGCTTTCCTTTGTTCCTCGGTCCACAGTGCCCTCAATGCTGAAGTTGGCGGAAAAATCACCGCGCCGAATATCCACACCGTGCAAAAACTTGGCAGGCGAAACCGCACGCACATTCGGAACTTCTTTTTCTATCGCAACGGCGTCCTCCACGGTCAAACCTTCAAATCCTCCGCCAGGTCTTGCCATCACATGGATTCTTTCCAGCCCCATAATGTTTACAGCATGGACTACCCGCAAATAAACAGCCTCGCCCAATAGCACGGTCATGCCGCCCAGCCACACGGCCACGCAAACACCCAGCGCGGCCATTGTCGTGCCCCATCTCTCGCCCCGGATCAGGCTCGCACCAATCCTTGCAAGACCCATTGCGATGGCATTGAATGTCTCCGCCATGACCCCGGGGCGGCTTTCCAGCGACCCGGGCTGCGACTTTCTCGAAGGTGTTTTGATTGCGCCGGAATCGCTTGCCACACGCCCGTCCAGCAATTCAATGCGCCTTGACGCAAGTTCGGCGATTTCCGGGTTGTGCGTAACCAGCACAACCGTATGGCCGTCTCGAGCCAGTTCTTTCAGCACAGCCAGGACATGCTCGGCACTCTTGCTGTCCAATGCGCCGGTCGGCTCGTCTGCAAGAACGATGCGCCCGCCGTTCATCAGGGCGCGGGCCAGAGCAACTCTTTGCTGCTCGCCGCCGGACAACTCCGCGGGCAAATGTCCCGAACGATCCGCCAGTCCCAGCCGGTTGAGCAATCGCTCCGCCCGCTTGTTGGCCGCTGATTTCGACAGACCGGCATAGCGGCCCGGCAAGGCCACATTCTCAAGCGCCGTGGCCGTGTCCAGCAGATTGTGTGACTGGAAGACAAAGCCGAACACACGGCGGCGCAACAGAGCCAGAGCATTCGGGCCTGAATTCTGAATCTCCCGCCCGTCGAGGCGATACGAACCGCTGCTGGGGCTGTCCAAACATCCGAGCAGATTCAGCAGGGTGGACTTGCCGGAGCCGGAAGGACCGGTTACGCAAACAAATTCGCCTTCCCTGATTCGCAGCGACACATCACGCAACGCCTCAACTTTTCCGCTGCCTTCCGCCGCGAAAGAACTGCAAACCCTGTCAAGCGCAATCAATGGCACCCGCACGCTCCGCGACAGACAGACCGACCGGCGCGCAAGGCCGGCTTGTCTGCTGTTAACCCCCGAATTGGGGGCACAAAACGCAGGCGCGGTTACTGCCCGCCGAAACGTCAACTGTGGCCATGACTCCTGGATCAAGACAGGCAACCGATCTAAAAAAATAGTGGCCCACACAAGAGTTCTGGCAGCGGGGATCGCTCCAAGCCTCTATGGGAAATTGAGAGTCAGGCGAAATTCCTACCGCCGCAAGCGAAACTCCAAAAACCAACGCGCCAAGCGCACTCAACCAAAGCAGTCTGGATTTTCTCATGGTGTTTCCTCCTTCTGTTCATGGAAAAGCCCGGTACGGATGCCCGAGATTTACGGGTCACATAGCGTAGCATAACCGAACAAACAACAGCCTTGTCGAGCCCCTTACGCTGTTCGTAGTGGCATGTTTTGCATGAGTTTTTCGGG
>RKRP01000155.1 GCA_007571315.1 Gammaproteobacteria bacterium | reverse complement strand
GCGAGGTGCCAAATATCACCAGTGCGAGCAGCAGCACAATTAGAAGCTGCCAGCCGCTGATTCCGCCAAATCCCATTATGTTGTCCTCTTTGCAACTTCACGGCGCCGGCCCGGCGCTTCGACCGTTGCGCCAACTTCCCGAACCATCCGCCGGTAAGGCTTAATCATACCCTTTATGACTCCGCGCGGGCCTGGAGAAGCAAGGTTACGGGACCTGAGTTGACCAGTTCCACATCCATATTCGCTCCATACACGCCGGTTTCGACACTTACGCCCTGCGCCCGGCATTCGGCCACCAGACGCTCAAAAAGCCGCCTGCCTTCATCGGCAGGGGCGGCCCGGGAAAAGCTGGGCCGGGTCCCCTTGCGCGTATCGGCCGCCAGCGTGAACTGCGGCACCAGCAGCAATTCGCCCTCAGTTTGCTTCAGGTTCAGGTTCATGCGCCCTTCGGCATCGGGGAAAACACGGTAGTTGGCGATTCGCCCGGCTAAGCGCCTTGCCTGCGCCCCGGCATCGCCCCGCTCCACAGCCGCCAGAACCAGCAGTCCGGCGCCAATCTTCGCGCGCACCTGGCCATCCACGCTAACCTGCGCGCGGCTGACTCGTTGCAGTAATCCAATCATCGCCGTCCGCTTCCCGGCAGCCGCCGGTGTAATATCCGACCCGTTCCCAGGAGAGTCCCGAATGCCTCAATTAACTGTCAAGGCCATAGTAACCGGCGCGCTGCTGTCGATCATACTGTCCTGGGCCAACGCCTATATCGGACTGTTCGCAGGGCTTACGGTGTCGGCTTCAATCCCCGCCGCAGTGCTCTCCATGGCCATTCTCGGCCTGTTCAAACGCAGCAACATCCTGGAGCACAACATCGTGCAGACCGCGGCCTCGGCGGGCGAGTCGCTGGCCGCCGGCGTGATATTCACCTTGCCGGCGCTGCTGATACTGAACTACTGGAACGTTTTCGACTACTGGTGGGTGAGCGTGATTGCAGGCGTGGGAGGCCTGCTCGGGGTGATGTACACCATCCCGCTTCGGCACTCGCTGATTGTTTCCGAGAACCTGGCCTTCCCGGAAGGCCAGGCCACCGCGCAGGTCCTCAAGGCCGGCCAGGAGCGCAGCGGCGAGGTGCGGTTTCTGGCCTTGGGCGCCGGACTGGGCGCGCTCCTCAAGCTGTGCGAAACCGGCCTCAAAACCTGGGACGGCATCGCTCAGGCGGCCGGGCGGATCAGCGGCGACAGCATTGCCTACATCGGCTCCAACCTTTCGCCCGCGTTGATCGGCGTGGGCTACATCGTCGGCCTCAACATCGCCACGCTGGTGCTGCTGGGCGGCATGTTCTCCTGGAATGTCGCCCTGCCGCTGTTCGGCGCGTTCTATATCGACAATTACCCGGACCTGGCGGCGAGCGTTTCCGGGCTTTCCGCGGCCGATGCCGCCTTTGCGATATGGAGCAGCCAGATTCGCTACCTTGGCGTGGGAGCGATGATCGTTGGCGGGCTGTGGGCGATCGTGTCGCTTCGCGGTTCGCTGGTGGACGCTTTCCGGCGCGGCTTCGGAAAATCCCCGGTTGCCGGCCCGGTGGCGGAGACCGACCGCGACACCCCCATGCGCTACGTGTTGATCGCCGTGGCCGGCCTGGCCGTCCTCATGTGGTTCATTTATTACAACGTGGTGGACAGCGCGGGCGTTTCGCTGGCCATGACGCTGCTGATGACCGCCACCGGCTTTTTGTTTTCGGCGGTGGCCGCCTATATGGCCGGCCTGGTGGGGTCGTCCAACAACCCGGTTTCCGGGGTCACGATCGCAACCATTCTGTTTTCCTCGCTGCTGATGCTGTGGATGGTGGGTTCCGGCGAGGCCAGCGCTCCGGCGGCAGTAATCATGATTGGCGCGGTGGTGTGCTGCGCCGCGGCCATTGGCGGAGACAACATGCAGGATCTGAAGGCGGGCCGCATCGTGGGTTCCACGCCGTACAAGCAGCAGGTCATGCAGGTGGTGGGCGTGGTTTCCGCCACCTTCTTTCTCGCTCCGGTGCTGAACCTGATGCTGGAAGCCTACGGAATCGGACCCAGCACTGCCGAGCGTCCCGACTCCCTTCTGGCGCCGCAGGCCACGCTTATGGCCTCGGTGGCCAGGGGCGTGCTGGGCGGAGAGCTGCCCTGGAACATGATCGCCATTGGCGCGGGAGTGGGCGCCGCCATCATCGTTCTGGATGAGGCGCTGAAGGCTCGCAAAGCCGCTTTCCGCACCCCGGTGCTGGCCGTTGCGGTGGGAATCTACCTGCCCGTGGAACTGGCTGTGCCCATTTTCCTGGGCGGGCTGCTGTCATTCATGGCCAGGCGCGCCAGAGGCGGCGCCCCGGCCCGGACGGGCTCGCTGCTGGCCGCCGGGCTGATCACGGGCGAAGCGCTGGTGGGAATCGCTATCGCCGTGCCTATCGTCCTGAGCGGGGACAGGAACGTGCTGATGCTGCCGTTTACCGCCGGCGCCTGGCTCGGCATACTGGCAGTTGCGGTTGTGGCGGTTCTGCTCTATCGTGCCGGCGCGCGCAGGGACGCGCCCGGCTCAACCTGACCCTGAAGACCTTTGACGGAGGAACCCGATGGCTCACTACATGGTTGCGGTGTGCAACATCACCAACTTCCACGACAACATGAAAAAATACGTCAAACTCTCCGCCGACTTGGTGGCGAAGAATGGCGGCGAATACGTCATCCGCGGCCCGGCGCAAGAAGAGGTTGAGGGCGACAAGCTGGCGGGCTGCTACCTGATCGTCAGCCGCTTCCCCACCCGCGAACAACTGGACGCGTTCTGGAAGGGCGACGAGTACCGCAACGAAGTGCGCCCGCTGCGCGCCGGCAGCGGGAAGAACGT
>RKRP01000199.1 GCA_007571315.1 Gammaproteobacteria bacterium | reverse complement strand
GGCACGAGTAGCAGTGTGCGCGAAAGATCGGCGCGATGTCCCGGGCGAATTCGATCCGTTCCGGTTCGGTGGTCTGGCAGGAAAGCGCGACGAGGGTCGCCCCGCCAGCCAGAACGATGCGCACCGGGTCCAATTGTAGTGAGCCTGCGGCTTCCGGGGCCGGTCGGCCGCCATCCGACGGCCCGCGCCGGGGCCTCAGGGTTCGGGCGGCCGGTCGACTTGCTGGGGCGTGACCGGATCGAGGGAGGCGCCGGCGGCCGGGCGGGCCGCCTGTGCGGCCCGCAGTTCCTGATACCTCCCCAGCGCGTCGCGCATCTCGTCGGTCCGTCCCAGCGCGCGCAGGGCCTGCGCGAGGCGGTAGTGCGAAACCTCGTTTCGCCCGTTGATCGAAATGGCCGTTCGCAGGTGGGCCAGGGCCAGTTCGGGGCGCCCCAGGCTCGTCAGCACGCCGCCCAGGGCGATTTGCGCCTGCTCGAAGCCGGGGTACGACTCCACCGCCTGCTGGAAGAGGGACCGGGCCCGCTCCGTTTCGCCGCCCTGCCGGAGAATCTCGCCAAGCTCGTAGGCGGCATTGGCGTTGGTGGGATCGTCCCTCAGTTCGAGTTCGAACTGCTCCATCGCCTTGCCGACGGCCTCCGGCGTCGCGGAGGCGCGGAGCAGCGCCCGCCCCAACCGGTACCGCACCCCGCGCTGGCCGGGGTTGATCTCCAGCGCCTTGCGGTATTTCCCCGCCACTTGCGCAGCAATACGCTCGCCGCCAAAAGCCGCTGCCTGATCGCGCATTGCCACGCCCCGGCTGGCAAGCGGCACAGCGCCAGGTGGAACTTCGGGGGCAGCATGAAGCAACAGAAAATGCTCCACGGAACAGCCGCTCAACTCATCTTCGTTTTGCTGAAGGGCCAGGAGGCGGCGCTCCAGCGTTACCTGCCGCGCCGGTTTTGACGCGGGTTCAAGCAAGTCCTCAGCAGAAGGGGGGAGGGATTCCTGCACCACCGAAATCGAGGCCAGATGGAAGATGTAGGGCGCTTCGGCCCTAGGGTCCACGAAAATGCTTCCTTGCAGCGCATCTTTGGCAAATCGGGTTGTTACCTGTTCCAGAAGCGCGTCGAACACCGGTTCTCCCGGATGCAGCCATATGCAATTCGCGCCCGGCCCATCGCCGGTTGCCTTGCTTGTTTTCGCATCGGCTTTTCTTTGCATGGAACGGCGCGCGCATAACCGTTCACGAGCTTCGGCAGAGTAGTTCTCAAGAGCGGGAAGCAGACCGTCCAAGGCGCCGGAGCATTTCGGCGCCAGGGAAAAAAATCGGTCAAGGTCTCCGCGAATTTCCAGGTTAAGCAAGGGCGCGCTTTTCTCGACAAAGCGCCGCACGTAGCCAGGCAACAGTTGCAAGTAGCGTTCGCGCTCCATGTTGTCCTGGAGGCCTTTCAATCGATCCGCCACGTCGCCAGGCGGTCCGTAAATGCCTTGCTCCCCCGCTTTGATCTTCAGCATTTTTTCACTCTTCAGAGTCTCGTCAACTTGTTCTCGAACGCGCTGTTCGCCTTCGTCAGTGAGAGCGTCGATCATGTATTCGCGAAGCGACTTGTTCTCGAACAATTTCCCTATCACATCGAAAACCTTGTCCGAGTTCAGTTCACGGCGAATCGCATCCAGTTTGTTGAGCAGCACTTCGAGCACTCTGCCCTCGTGGGTGCTGTGCGAAATGAAATTGACGATGCGCACGTCGTTTCGCTGCCTGTAGCGGTGAATCCGGCCCATGCGCTGCTCCAGGCGGGCAGGATTCCATGGAATGTCGTAGTTCACCATGCGCGAGCAGAATTGCAGGTTGATTCCCTCGCCAGCGGCATCGGTAGCCACCAGGTAGCGCGCGCCCGCAGGATGCCGGAATTGCTCCATTTGTTCTTCGCGCTCGAGCCAGTTCATACCACCGTGAATCTCCGCCACCCTGCCGGAATAGCCCAGCCCTTCCAGCCGGCCAAGCAGAAAATCCATGGTGTCCCGATGTTCGGTGAAGATGAGCCATTTCTCTTGTCCGTAACGGCTGTCCTCCAGCACTTCGCGCAATTTCTCGAACTTTGATTCCTTGCCTCTTTCCAGGATTTTCCGGGCTTGCTGCCTCAACGCCTTGAGGGTTTCAATCTCTGCCTGAAGATCCTCGACCGTTAGCGCCGCGAACGCCCCGAGAACCGCGATTTCGTACTCTTCGCTTGCTTCGCCCGAATCGTCCTCGGCGCTGTGCGAGTCGAAGAAATCCTCTCTGTACTTTCCGTTGAGTTTGGTTTGCAGCCCTTCCAGTTCGCTCCAGCTGATATTCCCCCGCTCCAGGTCCTGCGCCAGTTCATCCAGCTTGCCGATACGGCGTTCGAGCGAGCGCAGAAGAGCCTGCGTGGAACTTGCCAGCCGACGCTGAAATACCCCCAGCGCAAGGCGCGCCGCGCCTCTGTTTTGGAGTGCGCGGCCGTAAGTATTGAGCAGGTAGCGGGTGGTCGCATCGTAAAGCGCCTGCTCATCCGCATTGAGGTCAAAGCCGAGCGTGCCGCAGGTTCGCTCGCGGAAGATCGGCCTTCCTTTAATGTCCACCATTTCTTCCTTGGTGCGGCGAATAAAGTGATGCCGCCTTGCCTCCTGAGGAAAGCGTCGGCAGGCCTCTCCGGTTGGAAAAAGATTCGGGTCAAGCAGCCGCCAGAGGTAGTAGTAGGCCGAGTCCTTGCCCATGTGAGGAGTTGCGGTGAGCAGCAGCCGGTGGCGGGCGCGCCACCGGAGCCCGGAAAAGCGGTTCTGTCCGTCCCCGCACCCAAACAAGCCTTCCGCCAGTTTGTAGCGCACCGTTTTCGTGCTGCTGAAGTTCCCCGCGATGGCTGAAAGTTTGTGCG
>RKRP01000022.1 GCA_007571315.1 Gammaproteobacteria bacterium | reverse complement strand
CCACATTCGAAGGTAGCCCTGCTGGGCTACTCGCTGAATGCAAAAGCTTGGTATCGGTCGGCGGCTAGCTGCCGTCTGGCTTGGGGCGAATAGGCGGGGTTCTATTCCCTTTGAATTGTTGACATGGCCCGGCACCTTCGCGGGGGAGTGGACAACAAGGGCGCAAGCCCGGAGGGGGAGACATGGGGAAACTCAAAGGCTGTCTGGCGGGCAGCGGCGTTGCGGCCATGCAGCTATGCGCGGTTCTGATCCTGTTTGTGGGGGTGCCGTAAAGCAGCGAGCGCATCGCATCCGGCATATGATTCATGGCGAGCTGTGGCTGCGCAACAAGATGGGTTGAATACTGTGTGCAACGTTTTTATGTGCACAGGCGGTGTATTGGCATGGGACAAGCTATCTTTGGAGTTGTACCGAGAGATGGGGGCTTTGACGGGGGCTTCTTACAGGAATTCGAAGGCGGCGGGTCAGTGCTATAACCTCGCTGATTGGAGTGGAGAAGCGACCGATCAGTGGGACGATTGCAGAGATTGGGTTGATGCTAATTTCACAGCGATTTCTACTGGCGACCCCACGCCGGGCGAAGCGGGCGCTCAGTGGCTTGTTGTTGTGAAAGTGGCCGGGCATGTTGTTATGGTTATCTTGGGATGGCTATTTGGGGAATGGTGGGCCAGGCAACAAGCGAAAGATTTAATATGTGGTTCTTCGGCGAGTTCTGCTTAAGGTAGGGATAGGATGCTACCCAACACGCTTCAAGAATGGATAACCATTTTTTGTTTTTGGGGAATCGCGGTGCTATCGGTTCGGGCAATCGAAAGGATTAGCGCTCCACTAATACGCCGTCAAGCGCGCCGCGAGGGGCGGATTTGTCCTCATTGCAATGGGATAGTGGAAAAGAAAACGCATCTCAATAAATCCTCCGGCCCGCCCGGCGCTTCAGCCACTCGGTCCATTCCGGGCTAGCGCCTTTCAGTTCAGGCTTTCGCCCTGCGGCGGGCTGCTTTTGCGCGTCTTGGCGCTGTGGCAGCGGATGCGCAGCGTTTGCAGGTTGGCCAGGGTCAGGGCCGCCCGCTGAATGTTTGCAGGCGAGTGCAACCGCAGCCGGGACACGATGCCGGGCTTGGAATGACACGGCTGCTTAAGGAAATCTATTCGACGGCAAGCGCTTCTTCAAGATTCAGGCGAGCGGCGCGCCCAGCCGGCGCAATGCCGAACATCACGCCAGACAGGACGGCCACGGCAAATGCCGCTGCTGCAATTCCCACCGACATGTCAGACGGAATATCAGCCAGCCGAAGCCCGTAGTGAATGCAAACGCCGGCCAGCACACCAAACAGGCCTCCGGCAACGCTGACAATGACCGCCTCCCCCAGAAATTGTCGTTGAACATCCCGACGCTCCGCGCCCACCGCCATGCGAATGCCGATTTCGCGGCGCCGCGCGAGCACTGAAGCAAGCATGACGCCCATTGCGCTCAGACTGCCCGCCAAAAGGGCGGTCGCAGCGATGAGCCCAAGACCTGTCCATACCACTGCGCGAATCGTTCTCGCACGCTCGATCGCTTGTCCTGGATGTTGAATCCAAAACATTTCAAGACTTTTTCGCTTTTTTCACCGTCCAGCGCGCTTGGGATCCGGCGCCGGACGATCTCGAAAGGGCTTTGAACGCCGCCATCGATCACATCAGGCCAGGGCGAACCGAACAGGACATCCTTTATGAGTTGCTGCTGAAGCTGGGTCTTGATCTGTGCGTGCCCATCAAGACACACGTCATCGCCGGAAAAACCGTACAGTCGGTGGGCGGCGGAACGCTGATCGCCTGCCTTGATGAACGCATCACGAGCGAAGATGCTGAACCACTGGCTTCTGGAATCGCCGATTTGCGGACGAGTGATGAACACGCTGGCGAAACGGTTGTTATTTTCCGCGACAGCGCCTTCCAAGACGACATCGCCAAAACTAACATCGCCGCCATCCTCAATCAGCGCGGCCTCCGTAACATCCGCAGCCTTTGAGTGGCGAAATGAGTACTCAAGTTGGCATCATTGAGCAGATACAAGCGAATAGGAGAACGGCCAATGGCTAACGAAGCGCTATGGGATGAGACGTTCATCAACAAGAAAGTCACCTACCATTTAGAAATCGACGGCACGTTGATTCTTGTCTAGAACATGCCGGCACGGGTCAACATCGAAACGGGAGCAAAGATGTTCTCTCCTGATACCGTGGAGCGGCTGCATAAGCTTGTCCAAAATCAGAGCCAGCCTGCGCATACCATCGAAACGCCAGTGTATGAGGTTGCAGGGGCGCAAGGCCGACCTTGGCATTGGCCAGGCAAGCGTGGAGGCGGCTGAAACCTCCGGCGCACAGACAATCACGCTCTATGAGGACGACATCGAACTGCCTGACTTGCTAACTGAGCTTCAGAATCGCACACAGCTTACGCGGCGCAGTCTTGTTCGCGTGCTCATAAAAAGCAAACGGCTTAACGACTTCAGGCGCAACCCGCAGATGTTCATTGAGCGCACTGCGCAAACCATCAATGGCGGCAAACAGCAAGCCTTGGTGGAAGGCGTGAAGTACCAGCGGATCGGAGACGACTCCTATTACGCGCAGGAGCTCTTCAGCAAGGAAGAAATCACCGGCTACATGAAGCACATGCGGAAGACAGACTGAACGGGAAGCTGGCGTCTTTGGAATGCGCCAGAGTGTGGGCGGAACTTCGGCGGGCCGCTAATCGGATTGCTCGATCGTTTCATAGACTTCGACCATGTGGCCGGTGGGAGCGCGCAGCAGCATGACCATGGAGCGGCCGGTGCGGGATGGTCCGTAGGGCCTTATGATGTCCACGCCATGGGCCACGGCGCGGTCGTACACATCGCGG
>RKRP01000010.1 GCA_007571315.1 Gammaproteobacteria bacterium | reverse complement strand
CATCCCTGTGGCTTGGTTCCGGCATCCTGCCTCCAACACTCCCGCAAGGCGGGGACGAGGAGAGGCTATGCTGCGGTCTGCAACCTGCCGAATTACAGGGAAGCAGCGAGCGACCTTGGTGAGACAGGCGGACTACAGTTGCGCTATTCCGTGATTGGTTCGGGTGCGGTTTGTGCGCCGGGTTTCTCCGCGAATCGCCAGGTTCGCGGCGCGGACCTCGGCGTCCACGTAGCCGCGCGGATGGTCGAGGTGCAGGCACGGGACCCGGTGGCGGATGCGTTTGCTGCAGATTCCGGCGTTTTCCAGCCTTTCTCCCAGTTCCCGGTCCTCGCCCCCGTAGCCCATCCGTTCGTCAAAGCCGTTCGCATCAAGGAGATGTTTTTTCCATCCGGAGGCGTTGTGCCCGTTCCATCCTGCCGTGGCCGGGGATATGCGGTCCAGCGCAGCGCCAAACCGAAGGCCGGCGCCGATCTTAAGCAGCTCGCGGGTTAAAGGCATGCCGTGAGCGCGCAGCCAGCGAACCGTAAACGCCCGGCCCGACGCAATATCGTCCAATTCAATGCGGTGGGACAGCCCCAGCGGCAGGCGCAACAGGCCGCCTGACAAAAAGCGGCCCGGCCCGGCAAGCTGAAGGTGCCGGGCTACGAACCCGGGGTGCGGTATGCAATCGCCGTCGGTGAATATCAGGTAGGCGCCGCGGGCCCGGGCAATGGCCTTGTTGAGAATCCGGCACTTGCGAAACCCTGCGTCCCGCTGCCAGACATGATCGATTGCCAGTCCGTAATCCCTGCGGGCGGAACGGATGACTTCCGCCGTTTCTTCGCCCGAACCGTCGTCGGCGACCAGAATTTCGAAGTCCTTGCGAGTCTGGGCGGCGAACCCGCACAGCACTTTCCGCAGCCATTCCGGCTGGCGATAGGTGCTGAAGATCACTGAGATGTCGCAGGCTTCGGCGTTCATTCGCCCGCGCTGGCGGGGTCCAACCGCTTGCGCGAATCGGCCTGCGGCAGCTTGGATGGATCCGGCACCACTACGCCCACCGACACGACCATCTTGATCGCGTCCTCCACGCTCATGTCGATTTCGATCAGGTCGCTCTCGGGCGCCAGGACCAAAAAGCCGGATGTGGGGTTGGGCGTGGTGGGCACGAACACGCATACGCACTTTTCGTCGAAGTGTTTGGCCAGCGGCCCCACGGTGCTGGAAGTCTGGAACGCGATGCAGTAAACGCCCCGGCGGGGATACTCGATCAGCAGCACCTTGCTGAACGAGTCGTGCTGACCGCTCAGGACCATTTCCAGAAAGCTCTTGGCAGCGGTGTAAATTGTGCGCACCAGCGGAATTCGGCGCAGCACCGATTCCCACAACGCAATAATGCGTTTTCCAAACACATTGGCCGCCACCAGCCCGGTTGCGAACAGCAGCAGCAGGCTTAGCACCACGCCGAGACCGGGTATGGGGAAGTTCACCAGTTCCTCGGGGCGGTATTGCGGCGGTATCAGGGCCAGCGTGCGGTCGGCCAGGTTGATGAGAATGCGCAGGATGAAAACGGTGATTCCTACCGGAACCCAAACCAGCACCCCCGCCACCAGGATTCGCCGAAGGCGCGGCAACAGATTGAGATTTTTATTAGCCCGCATATTTCACCGAGGCGTTGCCTGCCTGGCGCTCAGCTGGAATCAGCGCTTGCGCCGGACGCGGCGCTCTTCGCCGAGTCCTTGCCGCTGGAGGTTTCCGCTGCGCCCTTGGCCGATGCCTTGCCGTTCTCTCCTGCGGCGGGTTTCGATTTTTCGTCTCCGGCGCCGGAGCTGCCGCTATCAGCCGGCTTTTCGCGCCCGCTGTTTTTGAAGTCGGTTTCATACCAGCCGCTGCCCTTGAGGCGGAAATGGGGCGCCGAGAGCAGTTTCCTGAGGCTGGGCTGCGCGCACCTGGGGCAATCCTCAAGCAGCGGGTCGCTCATTTTCTGCAGCGCGTCCAGACGGTGCCCGCACTGGCGGCATTGGTATTCGTAAATCGGCATGGCAGTGGCAGGGGGGAGCCCTTCAACCATGGGAAATTTTATATCGCGCGAATGCCCAGTTCACGCAATTGCCTTGCATTCACAGCAGCCGGCGCTTCGGTGAGGGGACAAGCGCCGGACTGTGTTTTGGGGAAGGCGATGACCTCGCGGATCGACTCCGCCTCCGCCATCAGCATAACCCAGCGGTCCAGGCCGAAGGCGATGCCGCCATGCGGAGGCGCGCCAAATTCCAGCGCCCTGAGGAAGAACCCGAATTTCTCTTCCGCTTCAGCCGCCGACAGTCCCAGCAACTCGAACACGGCTGACTGCATTTCCCGCTGGTGTATGCGGATTGAGCCGCCGCCGATTTCGTGGCCGTTCAGCACCATGTCGTAGGCTCGGGAAAGTGTTGCGCCAGGCCGGGCCAGCAATTCCCGAGGCGCCGCCACGCCGGGCGCGGTGAACGGATGATGCAGGGCCTTCCAGCGTTTTTCGTTTTCGTCGAACTCGAAAGCCGGAAAGTCCGTTACCCACAGCGGCGCCCAGCCCGGCGCGATCAAATTCCGCTCGCGCCCCAAACGGTCTCTAAGCGCCGCCAGCGCGCGGTTGACGATCGCGGCGGGACCCGCCCCGAACAGCAGCAGGTCGCCTGCGGCCACGCCGGTCCGCTCGGCCACCGAGCTGATTTCGCCGTCGGCCAAAAACTTCAGGATTGGCGATCGCATGCCATCCCGGCCCCTGGATGGATCCGCCGCCTTGATCCAGGCCATGCCCCTGGCGCCCATGGCCTGAACGAATTCGGTTAGTTGATCGAGTTCGCGCCGGCTCATGTCCGCCGCGCCGGGAATGCGCAAGGCGGCCACCCGGCATCCCGGATCCCTGGCGGGCGCCGAAAACACCTTGAATTGCGCCTCGCGCAGGGCCTCGCTCAACTCCACCAGCTCCAGAGGGTTGCGCAAATCCGGCGCATCGCTTGCGTAGCGCAGCATGGCCTGGGCGTAGGTCATGCGCGGGAAGGGATCGGGCAGCTGCGCCCCCAGCACTTTAGCGAACACCTCGCGCGCCAGGGCTTCCATCAGGCCGGTCACCTCTTCTTCATCCACGAAGGACATTTCCACATCCAGCTGGGTGAATTCCGGCTGGCGGTCGGCTCGCAGATCCTCGTCGCGAAAGCAGCGCGCGATCTGGTAGTAGCGGTCCAGGCCCGACATCATCAGCAATTGCTTGAAAAGCTGCGGGGACTGGGGCAGGGCGTAGAAGCGCCCCGGCCGGTTTCGCGCCGGCGAGAGGAAATCGCGCGCCCCTTCCGGCGTGGCCCGGGTTAGCATCGGGGTTTCCACATCCATGAATCCGCGCTCGTTGAGAAACGCCCGGACCGCGGCCAAAGTCCTGTGGCGCAGGCGCAGGCGGGCCAGCATTTCAGGCCGGCGTAAATCGAGGTAGCGGTACTTCAGCCGCAGTTCCTCGCCAGCGCCTTCTCCGTGATGGAAGGGCAAATCGCTCGCGGCGGACAGAATTTCCAGTTCGTCCGCCACCACCTCAACTTCGCCGGTTGCCAGTTGGGGGTTGGCCGTGCCTTGCGGGCGAACCCGGAGCATGCCTTTGGCCCGCAGCACGTACTCGGCTCGAACCGTCTCGGCGACGGCAAACACCCCGGCCTGCTCGGGATTGCATACCAGTTGCGCGATGCCTTCGCGGTCTCGAAGATCAATAAAGATTACGCCGCCGTGGTCGCGCAGGCCATTGACCCAGCCGCACAGCTTGACGGTTTGGCCGGCCAGGCCGGCGCGAAGTTCGCCGCAATAGTGAGATCGCATAATCATTGGATGCGCAGGGGCGCCCCGGCCGCCTTCAGCAAGCGGCGCGGCACAGTCCGCGCAGAACTCCTAGCTCCCGCTGAGTTCCCTCTCCATTGCGGCTACCCGCTCACGTTCGCGCTTGCCCGCGGGCATGAACAAGCAAAACGCCACGACCGCCAGCGACAGGATGCCCAGCCCCAGAATCTGCCAGCCGTAGCGGTCCGGCTGCACGAAGAAGTCGCCCACCCAACCCCATCGTCCGATGAATTCATAGGCGTTCCAGGCGATGATGGCGGTAGCGATCGAGTAGCGCAGCGCAGTGGCCACGCGGCGGAAGCGCAGCAGCCGCTGCAGCAGGTAAATGGCCCACACCGTGTTCAGCGCGGCTATGCCATAAGTTGCCGGATGCGTGTCGCCCAGCACGTTTTCGTCGTAAATCAACAGCAGGAACAGGTAGAAGAACCAGATCAGGTAAATGGTTTCCAGGGCCGTGATGGCGGCGAAATTGCGCTTGTGCCCCTCGGTGGGCTTGCCCGTTCCCATTCCCAGCCAGCGCTGGCACCAGCGGAAAAAATTGCACCGCGTTTCCCGGTTGAAAAGGAAATACGCCAGGGTGGCCAGCATTACGCCCAGCGATGACATCATCACCAGGTATTCCGGATTGGTGGCCACCTCCCCGGCCTCGTCGAGCAACGGCGCCACGCCCAGCCAGCGCGAGTAATAGACAAAGGAAAATTCCACCCAGCCGGTCCACATCAGCCAGGCGGCGAAATAACCCAGCCAGGTGCCGCTAACCTCGCTGTTTTGCCGCATCCCCGCCCATAGCAGCACGGCGCCCGCAAGGCCCATGGCGCCGGCCGCGTAGTACATGCCCGGGGCGCCCATGGAATTTTCCACCTGGATCATTACCGCGTGGCCCAGGCCCTGCGACACGAAGAACACCGCAAACGGAAACAGGCCGATAAACGGAGGCCGCGCGAACGCCCACGCCAGCCATCGCACGACCCCTCGACCCAGCGCGCTTTCCGCATTCATGGAGCGTATTCCTTAAAACTCTTGAAAGGTTCCTATACTATAACGGCTTGGCTCCTCGGTATTGGCGGCTGGACAGCGGCGGAGAGACCAATTCATTGAAGATTGAAGACCTTAACGATTGGGTGGGCCGGACGCTGGAGCCGTCGCCCTGGCTGCGGCTTGACCAGGCGCGAATCAGCGCCTTTGCGGACTGCACCTCCGATCACCAGTTCATCCACCTGGATGCCGAGCGCGTTGCCCGCGAGACGCCTTTCCCCGCCACTATCGCGCACGGGTTCCTCACGCTGTCGCTATCGGTGCATCTGGAGTCGCCGGATTTGTCGGACCTGGAGGACCTGGGTTTCGTGATCAACTACGGCCTGGACAAACTCCGGTTCATCAACCCTGTTCCCGCCGATTCGCGCGTGCGGGTGCATTCCACGCTGGCCGAAGTTCGCAGCCGCGGCGCGGGAAGGGTGGTGATACGGCTTGACAAGCACATGGAGATAGAGGGCCAGGAAAAGCCCGCATGGGTGGCGCAGCAGTTGTTCATGCTGATTCCGCAGGAGTCCTGACCGCGGCCGCAGCATGGACGAACTGTTCAACCTGGAAGGGCGCACAGCGCTGATTACCGGCTCCACGCGCGGAATCGGCAAGGCGATCGCCATGCGCCTGGCCGAGCACGGCGCCCGGGTTACGGCCTCCAGCCGCAAGCAGGAGGCCTGCGAGCAGACCGCCGAGGAAATCAATTTGCGCTTCGGCAAGGGAACGGCGATTGCGGCCCCCTGCAACGTCTATTACAAGGAGCAGGTGGAAAGCTTGGTGGAGCGCGCCCGGGCCGCCTTTGGCGCAATCGACATCCTGGTGTCCAACGTGGGCGTGAACCCGCACTTCGGCCCGCTGCTGGAGGTGTCCGACAGCGCTTTCGAGCGCATCTGGCGCTCCAATGTAACGGCCAGCCTTTGGCTGAGCGGCCTTGTGACCCCGGACATGCGCAGCCGCGGTTACGGCCGCATCGTGTTGATTTCCTCCTATGTGGGCCAGAGCGCGCACGACAAGATTGGCGCCTACGGCCTTTCCAAGGCCGCTGAAATCCAGATGGCGCGCAACCTGGCGCTGGAATACGGGCGCCACGGGATTACCGCCAACGCGGTGTGCCCCGGGTTGATTCAGACGGATTTCTCCAGGGCCTTGTGGAGCAATGACGAAGCCCGCGAGAGCTTTCTCAAGACCACTGTCCTGGCGAGAATGGGCACGCCCGATGAGGTGGCCGGGCTGGTTGTGTTTCTGGTTTCGCCGGCGGGTTCGTACGTGAGCGGCCAGGCTATCCGGGTTGATGGCGGAATCCACGTCTGATGATTCGGCTTGTGGACCGCGGCCGGGTTCGGCTTATCGAAATGAACGCGCCGCCCGTCAACGCTCTGGGCGCGGCGTTGCGCGTTCCGCTTCTTGAAGCCATACAGGCAGCGGCGGCGGACGATTCGATAGGCGCGCTGCTGCTGTCCAGCGGCCTGAAGACCTGGTGCGCGGGCGCCGACATCAAGGAATTCGGAATGCCCGAATTGCCGGCGCCTGAGGCCTCCCTGACCGCGCTATGCGAAGCGCTGGACGCTTGCCCCAAACCGGCAATGGCGGTAATTGGCGGCGCCGCTTACGGCGGCGGCCTGGAACTGGCGCTGGCCTGCGACTATCGCGCCGTTTCGGAGCGGGCGCGCTTTTCCTTTCCCGAAGTCCATATAGGGCTGCTGCCGGGCGCCGGGGGAACGCAGCGAACCCCGCGACTGATCGGCGTTGAACCGGCCTTGCGCATGTGCCTGGAGGGCAAGCCGGTCAGCGCCGCTCAGGCGTTGGAATGCGGCCTTGCCGATCGGCGGCTGGAAGGGGACACGATTGAAGCCGCCTTTGCCTGGGCCGGGGAACTTCTTGCGCAGGGCGGTCCGGCGCGCAAGATTTCGCGCGGCCCGGGCGAGCTGCCGCAGTCCGGCGAGGCGGAGCCAGTCTTCGCCGCGGCCCGGCAACGCATTGCCCGCAAGATGCGCGGCCGGCGCTCGCCAGAATTGATCGTGCAATGCATTGAACAGGCGGTGGCCTGCCGCGAGGATTTCCGCGCCGGGCTTGCCGAGGAGCGCAGCCGCTTCATTCAATGCCTGAAGGATCCCCAGAGCAAGGCGCTTGCGCACGTGTTCTTTGCCGAACGGCGGGCCGCCAGGAGCGGCGGAGGGGTTGCGGGGCGAGCGGTGAAACGGGCAGCGGTGGTGGGTTGCGGCACCATGGGCGGAGGCATCGCCATGAATTTCGCCATTGCCGGCATCCCGGTAACGGTTCTTGAAACGGATCAGCAGGCGCTTGAAAAAGGCCTGGGCGTGGTTCGCAAAAACTTTGAGCGTTCGGAGAACAGCGGGCGGCTGCCGCCGGGCGCCGCCGAACGCTGCCTGTCGCTGATCACCCCCGCCACCGAATACCCGGCTCTGGCCAACGCGGATTTCGCCGTGGAGGCGGTATATGAGAACCTCGATCTGAAGACGCGGATCTTCGCGCGCCTAGACGAGACGCTTGCCGAAGAAGCGGTGATTGCCAGCAACACCTCGTACCTCGACATTGACCGCATGGCCGAGGCCACCGGCCGCCCGGAACAGGTGCTGGGCATGCACTTTTTCAGCCCCGCCAACATCATGCGCCTGGTGGAAGTGATCCAGGGGCGCCGCACCTCCGGGGAGGCTGTGGCTTGCGCCTTTTCTCTGGCGGCGCGGATGAAGAAAGTTCCCGTGTGGTCGGCCAACAGCCCCGGCTTTATCGGCAACCGCATGCTTGCGGGATACCGGGACGAAGCTTTCGAGTTGTTGTTCGAGGGCAGCCCTCCCGAGCATGTGGATGCCGCCTTGCGGGACTTCGGCCTGCCGATGGGGCCGTTTCAGATGGCCGACCTTGTGGGCCTGGACCTGGGCTGGCGCGCCCGCAAGCTGGCCGGCAAGCCCGCGGCCGGGCGCAAACCGGCCGAACGCCTCGCCGACGCGCTATGCGAGCGGGGGCGTTTTGGGCAGAAAAACGGGCGCGGCATCTACAACTACAGCCCCGGCAGCCGCCAGCCCGAATCCGAACCGGCAGTGGCGGCGCTGATCGGCGAGCTGGCCGAGGAACTGGGTTTCCGCCGGGGGCCGCCCGCCGCGCCGGAGGAGATTGTCAAGCGGTGCATGTATCCGCTGGTGAACATCGGCGCCCGATTGCTTGAGGAAGGCGTGGCCAGGGCCGCGTCGGACATTGATGTTGTTTATGTCCACGGCTACGGCTTTCCCGCCTGGCGCGGAGGGCCCATGCGCTACGCCGAGCAGCAGGGCCTGGCCTCGGTGCTTGAGGACATCCGCGCGTTTCAGGCGCGTTTCGGCGAGCGCTGGGCGCCGGCGCGGCGCCTCGCAAGGCATGCTGCCGCCGGCAGCGGTTTCGACAGCGGCTGATCCAGTGACCATCGCCGCGCGGCCGTTGGCGGGTCACTCGCCGGTCATGCAGCAGTATCTGCGCATCAAGGCGCAGCATCCGGATTCCCTGCTGTTTTACCGCATGGGCGATTTCTACGAGATGTTCTTCGAGGATGCCGGGCGCGCCGCCACCCTGCTGGACATCGCGCTCACCAGCCGCGGCCAGTCGAACGGCGAGGCTATTCCCATGGCCGGCGTGCCCGCGCATTCGGCCGATTCCTACATTGCCCGGCTGGCGCGCATGGGCGAGTCGATCGCCATATGCGAGCAGATCGGACGGCCCGCGCCTTCAGGCGGCCCGGTAAAAAGAGAAGTTGTGCGCCTGGTAACGCCCGGCACCCTCACCGATGAAGCGCTGCTGGAAAGCGGCTCGGACAATCTGGTGGCGGCGGTGTGCCAGAAAGGCGGGCGTTATGGGCTGGCCTGGATGGAATTGAGTTCCGGCAGCTTCTCGATTACGGAATGCGCCGGCATGGAGGAACTGCAAGGAGAGATGCAGCGGCTGCGCCCCGCCGAGCTGCTGGTTAGCGAAAGCGCGCGGCTTCCGGAATCCTTGCCGGATGCGCCGGCCATTCACGAGCGCCGCGCCTGGCAATTCAGCGCTTCTTCCGCAAGAAAGAGCCTTGAGGATCAGTTCCAGGTGCGCAGCCTGGACGGTTTCGGGGTGGAGGGCATGGACCGCGCGATCGCTGCCGCGGGTTGCTTGCTGGATTACGTGAGGGACACGCAGCGGGGAGCGCTTCCGCATGTGCGGGCGCTGCGCGTGGAGCGCCCGGGCGAGGCGCTGTTGATGGATGCCGCCACCCGGCGCAACCTGGAGCTGGACCGGGCGCTGTCCGGGCGCGACGAATACACCCTGGCCGGGGTTATGGATCGTTGCGCCACGCCCATGGGCAGCCGCCTGCTGCGGCGCTGGATTCATCGGCCGCTGCGCTCGAGCGAGGCGCTGCGCTCGCGCTATCAGGCCCTTGAGGCGCTGCGCCGGCGCGGAGACGATTGGCGGCCCGCAATCCGCAAGACAGGCGATTTGGAGCGCGTGCTGGCGCGCTTGGCGATACGCACCGCGCGCCCGCGCGACCTGGAGCATTTGCGCGCCGCGCTCACCGCGGCTCCTGCGCTGCGCAAGCGCCTGGCCACCCTCGACTCTCCGCTGCTGAATTCGCTGGCCAAGCGCATGCGCGCGCCGCCGGAAGGACTGGAGTTGCTGCGCAAGGCGGTTGCCGAGCAGCCGGCCCCAAGGATCAGGGATGGGCCGGTGATTGCGGCTGGCTACAGCGCCGAACTGGATGAGTTGCGGCAGATTGGCAGCAACGCGGACGCGGCCTTGCAGGACCTGGAGATTGCGGAGCGGGAACGCAGCGGCATTGCCAACCTGCGGCTGGGCTACAACCGCGTGCACGGCTACTACATCGAGTTGCGCAAAAGCCAGGTGGACCAGGCTCCGGAGCATTTCATCCGCCGTCAAACGCTCAAGCACTCTGAGCGCTATATCACGCCGGAACTGAAGCAGTTTGAGCACCGCGTACTCAGCGCCCGCGAGCGCGCCCTGGAGCTGGAAGCCCGGCTTTTCGAGGCGTTGCTGGACACCTTGTCGCAGTGGCTGTTCGCATGGCAGGACCTGGCCGGCGCCCTGGCGGAAACCGACGTGCTGTCGAATCTGGCGGCGCGGTCGCTGGAACTGGGCTACGCCAGGCCCGAACTCACCGACCGGCCAGGAATACGGTTGACCGCCAGCCGCCACCCGGTGGTGGAGCGCGCGCTGGACAGCGAGTTCATTCCCAACGACCTGAAGTTTGACGACGCCACCCGCATGCTGATCGTGACCGGCCCCAATATGGGCGGCAAATCCACCTACATGCGGCAGGTTGCGCTGATCGCGATACTGGCGCATATCGGCAGTTATGTTCCGGCGGCGAAGGCCGAATTCGGCCCGCTGGACCGCATATTCACCCGCATTGGCGCGGGCGACGACCTGGCGGGCGGACGGTCCACGTTCATGGTCGAAATGACCGAGGCGGCGAGCATTTTGCACAACGCCAGCGCGCGAAGCCTGGTGCTCATGGACGAAGTCGGGCGCGGCACCAGCACCTACGATGGATTGTCGCTGGCCTGGGCGGCGGCCGGCTACATTGCCGAGCGCCTGCGCTGCTTCACCCTGTTCGCAACTCATTATTTCGAGCTGACGGCGCTGCCCGAAACCATTCCGGGTTGCGCCAACGTGCATCTCGATGCGATTGAGCACGGCGGAAAACTGGTGTTTTTGTATTCGGTGCGCGAGGGGCCCGCAAACCGCAGCTACGGCTTGCAGGTGGCGGCGCTGGCGGGCGTGCCGCGGCAGGTGATCGCCTCGGCGCGCAAAACCCTGCGGGAGCTGGAAGAGCGCTCCGGCCGCCTGATCGAACGCGAACGCAGGCAGCCTCAACTGGACCTGGCGCAGTGGGAGCCCGAGCCGCAGCAGGAGCCCGGTCCGGCTGAGCAGTTGCTGGCGCAGGTGGACCCTGAGCAGATCAGCCCCCGCGAGGCGCTGGACCTGGTGTATGAACTGAAACGGCTTGCCGCAGAGCGCAATGACGGAGATTGACCAGCGGGTAAAGGAGCTGGCCGCGCTGCTGCTGGAGCGCAATGAGACGCTGGCGGTGGCGGAGTCTTGCACCGGCGGCTGGGTTGCAAAGGCCATTACGGAACTGCCCGGAAGCTCAGGCTGGTTTTCCGCCGGTTTCGTCAGCTATTCCAACGATGCCAAGCTGCGGCTGCTCGGCGTGCGCGAGGAAACGCTCGGCGCGCATGGCGCCGTTAGCCGCGAGACCGCCTCGGAAATGGCCGAAGGAGCGCTCAGCAGGGGCCGGGCCGACTGGAGCCTGGCGGTCACTGGAATCGCCGGCCCTGGCGGCGGCAGCGAAGCCAGGCCCGTTGGAACGGTTTGTTTCGCCTGGGCCGGCCCCGGCCAGCCGGCCAGTACCGAAGCGCGGCGCTTCGAGGGCAACCGCCACGCAGTGCGCGCTCAATCAGTGGAATACGCGCTCAGCGGCCTGCTCAAAACCATCCGCAAGGCTGGCCGCGGCATCGAAAGCGCGCGCCGCTCAATTACGATGCCAAAAGAATGACGGCGGGAAAGAGGCTGCCCGGGAGAAGGGGTTCGATCGAATTTCTCACGTAATTTCGACAATTGCCGCAATGCAATTTTTCGCGGCTGTGGAATAATCACGCCGTGAGGGCGCGTGCTGGAGCGCAGACCAATATGACAGACAATCGTGAACGGGCATTGGCGGCGGCGCTGTCGCAAATCGAGAAGCAATACGGCAGGGGCTCTGTTATGCGCCTCGGCGGTTCCGGGGCGGCGTACGACGTGGAAGTCATATCCACGGGCAGCCTGGCGCTGGATCTGGCGCTTGGAATTGGCGGCTTGCCGCGCGGCCGGGTGGTGGAAATATTCGGCCCCGAGGCGTCTGGCAAAACCACGCTTACGCTGAGCGTGGTGGCGCAATGCCAGAAAGCCGGCGGAACCGCGGCCTTCGTGGATGCCGAGCACGCCCTGGATCCCATATACGCGCAGCGCCTCGGCATCAATGTGGACGATTTGCTCGTTTCGCAGCCCGACACCGGCGAGCAGGCCCTGGAGATTACCGACATGCTGGTGCGCTCGGGAGCCGTGGACGTGGTGGTGGTGGATTCGGTGGCGGCGCTTACGCCCAAGGCGGAAATTGAAGGCGAGATGGGCGACAGCCATGTGGGGCTGCACGCCCGGCTGATGTCGCAGGCGCTGCGCAAGCTTACCGGCAACATCAAGCGCTCCAACACCATCGTGATTTTTATCAACCAGCTGCGCATGAAGATTGGCGTGATGTTCGGCAGCCCTGAAACCACCACCGGCGGCAATGCGCTTAAGTTCTATTCCTCGGTGCGCCTGGACATACGGCGCATCGGCGCAATCAAGCGCGGGGATGAGGTGATCGGCAATCACACCCGGGTGAAGGTGGTGAAGAACAAGATGGCGCCGCCGTTCAAGATGGCCGAATTCGATATTCTGTTTACCGGGCAGCAATATGGCATTTCCCGCGCCGGCGAGTTGATCAGCCTGGGCCTGTCGAAGAACCTGATCGCCAAATCCGGCGCCTGGTACAGCTACAAGGATGCTCACATCGGGCAGGGCAAGGAGAAGGCCCGCAGCTACCTTAGCGAACATGGCGAAGTGGCGGACGAGCTGGAGGCGCTCATCAGGGGTCAGGCGCAGGCGGCGGAAGAATCCGCCGCGTCCGGGGGCTGACAGGCCCTGGCGTGATGTCGCGCGCCAACCGCCGGCCGGCCAGTGCGCTGGATGCCGGGCTGGGCTTGCTGGCCCGCCGCGAGCATTCCGTAAGGGAACTGGGCGCCAAACTCGCCATGCGCGGCTACCCGTCCGGCGAGGTCGAGACTGCCCTGGAAGCACTGCGCGGGCGCGGGCTGCTTAGCGACGAGCGATTCGCCGATGTCTTCCTGCGCTCGCGCGTGGAGCGCGGCCAGGGGGCGCTGAAGATACGCGCGCAACTGATGCGGCGCGGCGTGCGCACCGAGTTGATCGAAGCGGCGCTGAACGGCGCCGAGGTTGATTGGGACCAGCGCGCGCAAGCGGCGCGGCGGCGGCGTTTCGGCGGCGAGCCGCCTGCGGGCCGCTCGCAACAGGCGCGCCAGGCCCGTTTTTTGCGCGGCCGCGGTTTCTCTCCGGGCCAGGTGGCGCGGGCGCTGGCGGTGGATAACGCCTTATGAAAGCTGCTGAAATTCGCTCGGCCTTCGTTGATTACTTCGTCGGCCAGGACCACCGGCATTTGCCCGGGGCGCCGCTGGTTCCGCGCAACGATCCCACGTTGTTGTTCACCAACGCCGGGATGGTGCAATTCAAGGACATCTTTCTGGGACGCGAGCCGCCTCCGTATCCGCGCGCTGTGACGGCGCAGCCTTGCCTGCGGGCCGGGGGCAAGCACAACGATCTGGAAAACGTGGGCTATACCGCCCGCCACCACACCTTCTTCGAAATGCTGGGCAACTTCAGCTTTGGGGATTATTTCAAGCGCCGGGCGGTGCGCCTCGCCTGGGATTTCGTTACCAGGGACCTGGGACTGCCTCCCGGGAAGCTTCTCGTTACGATCTACGAGGACGACCACGAAGCGGCCCAATGCTGGCAGGAAGAGGCCGGAATCGAGGAGTCCCGGATTATCCGGCTGGACGGTTCCGGAAACTTCTGGTCGATGGGCGATATCGGCCCTTGCGGCCCCTGTTCGGAAATCTTTTACGACCACGGCCCGGAGGTGGCGGGCGGCCCGCCGGGCAGCGCCGAACAGGACGGCGACCGCTTCGTGGAGATATGGAACCTCGTGTTCATGCAGTACAACCGCGACGCTGAAGGCCGGCTCACGGACCTGCCCAGGCCTTCGGTGGATACCGGCATGGGGCTGGAGCGCGCCGCCGCGGTGCTGCAGGGAGTAAGCAGCAACTACGAGATCGACCTGTTCCGCCGCCTCATCGGCGCCGCAGGCGAAATTACGGGCACCGCCGATCTTGGGTCCAATTCGCTGAAGGTGATCGCCGATCATGCGCGCGCTGCGGTATTCCTCATACGAGACGGCGTTTTTCCATCCAACGAGGGCCGGGGCTATGTGCTGCGCCGCATCATTCGGCGGGCGCTGCGCCACGGCCATGAGCTTGGCGTTGATGATGCCTTCCTGCACCGGATGGCGGGACCCATTGAAGAGGAGATGGGCGCGGCCTTTCCGGAGCTGGCGGAATCACGCGCGCTGGCCGAGCGGGTGCTGCGCTCCGAAGAAGAGCGGTTCGCGGCCACCCTGGAGCAGGGCATGCGCTATCTGAACCGGGCCCTGGAGGATGTGCGCAACGGGGTGATTCCGGGCGGCAAGGCCTTCGTTCTCTACGACACCTATGGCTTTCCCGTGGACCTCACCGCCGATATCGCGCGCGGCCGCGGCCTTTCCGTCGATATGCCCGGCTACGAGGCTGCGATGGCCGAGCAGCGCAAGCGGTCCCGAGGAACCTCCGCCATGGGCGGGCAATCGCGTGCGGAGCGCCCGGCGCCCGGCGTTCAAGCCGATGCGCTGTCCGCAACCGCGGCCCCTGGCCGCAAGAACGAGCCGCTTCCAGCGAGCGTGTTCACGGGTTACGAGCGCCTGGAAGACAGCGTCCGGCTGATTGCGGTTCGGGTGAACGGGGAGGCCGTTGAGCAGGCGGAAGAAGGCGATGCGGCGGAACTGGTGCTGGACCGCACGCCGTTTTACGCCGAAAGCGGCGGACAGGTGGGCGATACCGGCGCGCTGCGCGGCAAGGGTTTCCGCTTCGAGGTGCAGGACACCCAAATGATAGCGGCAGGGCGCGCGCACATTGGCGTAGTGGCCGAAGGCACCCTGCGCCTGGGCGACGAGGCAACGGCCGCGGTGGATGCCAGGCGCCGCCGGGCCATCGTTCTTAACCATTCGGCCACCCACCTGATGAACGCCGCGCTGCGCAAGGTGCTTGGGAAGCATGTGGCGCAGAAGGGTTCGCGGGTGGCGCCGGACCGCTTGCGGTTTGATTTCTCGCATTTCGAGGCGGTTTCGCCGCAAGACCTGGAGCGCATTGAAGACCAGGTCAATGAGCAGATTCGCGCCAACCAGGCTGCGGAAACTACCGAGATGGCGCTTAATGAGGCTATCGAAGCGGGCGCCCTGGCCATGGCGGGCGAAGATTACGCGGACCGGGTTCGGGTGCTCAGGCTGGGCGATTACTCCATGGAGCTGTGCGGCGGCACGCACGTGAGCCGCGCCGGCGACATCGGTTTGTTCGTTATCGTGTCCGAATCGTCCGTAGCCGCTGGCGTGCGGCGCATCGAGGCGGTTACCGGCGCCCGGGCGCTGGAGTGGGTGCGGAACATGCGCCGCAATATGGACCGTGTGGCGGGCCTGCTCAAGGGCGGAGTGGACGATTCGGAAGCAAAGCTCTCGGCTTTGATGAACCGCGCCAGGGACTTGGAAAAGAAGCTGGCGCGGGCGCGGGCGACACTCGCCGAAGGCGGCGTGGAAGCCGCGCCGGTTGCCCGGGTGGCGGACGCAAACCCGATTGCCATGCGCCCGGGCGGGGATGCGGACATGACCGCGATGCGCAGCGCGGCGGACCGTTATCGGGACCGTTTTGCGCCGGCCGCGGTGGTGCTGGGCGCGCGCGACGGCAGCGGCAAGGCGCGTATCGTGGCTGCTGTAAGCAAGGCGCTGGAGGAGCGGGCGCCCGCCCGCGCCCTGGCGCGCGCGGTGGCCGAGCGCCTCGGCGGCACGGGCGGCGGTCGCGCCGACTTCGCGCAGGGGGGCGGGCCGCGCGGAGATGCCTTGGACGAAGCGCTTGCCGCGCTTCCGGTCTGGCTTGAGGAACGCCTGACGCAACAATAGCCTGGCGCCGCGCCTTTTGCGTGAGCCGGGGCGGGTTGTCCCTTCCTCGGCGGGGCGGCGTAAAATGGGCGCGTTCCCGCCTCGAGCAACACCGATGAGCCTGCTGCAAGAACAGCCCAGCTTTACTCTCGGCGTGGAAGAGGAATACCTCCTCGTCGATGCCGAAACCCTTGAACTTTCGGTGGATCCGCCTGAGGGTTTCATGCCCGCCTGCCAGGAGCAGGTTGTCGGCCAGGTGGTCAACGAATTGATGCTTGCGCAGGTGGAAACGGCCACCAGGGTGTGCGAGAGCGTTGCGGAGGCGCACCGCGAGCTTACCCGGCAACGGCGCGAAATCAACGCGGTGGCCGAACAGTTCGGAATGCGCATCATCGCCGCCTCCACGCACCCGTCGGCCCTGTGGCGCGATCAGAAGCGCACGCCATTGCAGCGCTATGTGACCCTGCAGGAGGAAATGCAGGCCACGGCCCGGCGCATGCTGATTTGCGGCATGCACGTGCATGTGGGCATTGAGGACAAGGACCTGCGCGTGGATCTGATGAACCAGTTCCGCTATTTTCTGCCTCACTTGCTGGCGCTGAGCGTGTCCTCGCCATTCTGGGAAGGAGACGAAACTGGCCTGCAAAGTTTCCGCCTGACGATTTTTTCCGGTTTGCCGCGCACCGGCTTTCCAGAGGAATTCAGCAGCTGGAGCGACTACCAGCGCCACATCGAAACGCTGGTGCGCGCCAGGGTTATCGAGGATGCTTCCATGATCTGGTGGGACGTGCGTCCAAGCGCCCGCTTCCCCACGCTGGAATCGCGCATTTTCGACCTTTGCACCTATGCCGAGGACACCATCTGCCTCACGGCCTTTTGCGCCTGCCTGATCCGCATGCTCTGGCGCCTGCGGGTCAGCAACAGCCGCTGGCGCAGCTACAACCTGCTGCTTTTGGAGGAAAACCGCTGGCGGGCGATGCGCTACGGGCCCACCGACCGGCTGCTGGACTTCGGCAAGGGCAGCATGACACCGTTTGGCGAGTTGCTGGATGAGTTGATCGCAATGGTCCGGCAGGATGCCGAGTACTTCGATTGCATGCGTGAAATCAAACACGCGCGCACGATCCTTGAGCGTGGAACCAGCGCAAGTTTGCAGTTGGCAACCTACCGGAAGGCGCTGGCAGACGGCGCCAGCGAGCAGGAAGCCCTGCGCGAAGTGGTGCGCTTTCTGGTGGAGGCCACCATGGATGGCTGCTAGCCTGCATATTGCCCCAGGCCGCTCGTTGCCTTCCTGGTTTTTCCGCTGAATCCTGCGCGACCTCCACGGCCCCCTGGCGCAATATGCAGGCTAGCCCCGCAACCTATCCCGCCGCTTGCCGCGTCTCGGTGGCGCCCATGATGCAGCGAACCGACCGGCACTGCCGCTACTTCCATCGGCTTCTCGCGCCCGCGGCCGGCCTGTACACGGAAATGGTCCATGCGCAGGCGGTTGTTCGCGCCCGGGACGGCCGCTTCCTCAATCATCACCCCGCGGAACGCCCGCTGGCCTTGCAACTCGGCGGCAGCGACCCCGGCTTGCTGGCGCAGGCCAGCGCGCTTGCTGCGGATGCCGGATTCAACGAGATAAACCTCAACGCGGGATGTCCCAGTTCGAGGGTGCGCGCCGGACGCTTCGGAGCCTGCCTGATGCATGAACCCGGGCTCGTGGCCGAATGCGTGACCGCAATGCGCGCCGCCGCCGGCAATCGTCCGGTTACGGTAAAGACCCGGATTGGCACCAACCACAAGCCCCGCTTTGAGCAGTTGCTGACGTTTGCGCAAGCCGTGCGGAATGCGGGCGCCCAGGCGCTGGCAGTGCATGCGCGCATCGCGGTTCTGGAGGGATTGTCGCCCAGGGAGAATCGCAATGTGCCGCCGCTGCGCTACGAGGCGGTTTACCGGCTCAAGCGGGAATTGCCGGAATTGCGTGTGGTGCTGAACGGCGGAGTTTCAAGCGCCGCGGAAATTGCGGCGCATATCCGGCATGTTGATGGCGTAATGCTGGGCCGCGCGGCGTATTCCAACCCCTGGCTGCTCGCCGCCTGCGCGGATTCCGCGGCGGCGCCGCGCAGGCGCGAGCAGGTTGTGAAAGCGATGGTGGATTACGCCCGCCGGGAGGGGCGAAGCGGCGTGCCGCTAGGCGCCATTACGCGCCACATGGCAGGCTTGTACGCGGGCCAGCCCGGCGCCGGGAAGTGGCGCAGAGCCCTGGCCCGTCACGCTTCGGTTCCGGCGAATCAGGCGGCCATCATGCTCGATTGCATTCCTTCCAGCTTGCGGCGCGCCGCCTGAACCAGAGCCGCGCTAAGCGCGGCTCTCCCTGATCTTTCCGAGGTTGCGCGGGTTGTCCCTCCTCTCGGCGGGGCGTTGAGGGCAGGATGCCCGAATGAGCTACAGGGACGTATTCATGCGTCCCCGCCGAGAGGAGGGACAACCCGCGCAACCTCGGAAAGATCAGGGCTCCTTGCTCACGGCTATTCGCTTTCGCTCCGGGGGAGCGGTCAGCCGAGGGCCTGGGTGATGCGGGCGTGCTCCCGCAGAAGCTCCTGGGGGAGGCGGTCGCCGTACTGGGCGAGGTATTGCGCAACGCTTTCCATCTCTTCGCGCCAGCCCCCCGCATCCACCGCCAGAATGCTGTCCAGAGCTTGCGGGTTGATGTCCAGCCCTATCAGGTTCAAATCCTCGCGCCTCGGCAGATGCCCGATTGGCGTTTCGCGCGCATCTCCCCGCCCTTCGCACCGGTCCAGGATCCATTGCAGGACACGCAAATTCTCGCCAAATCCGGGCCACAGGTAGGCGCCGGATTCATCCTGCCGGAACCAGTTGACGTGGTAGATGCGGGGCAGCTTGTCGCTGCGGCCCGCAAAGCTGAGCCAGTGCGCCCAGTAGTCGGAAAAGTTGTAGCCGCAAAACGGCTGCATGGCCATGGGGTCGCGTCGGATTCCCTTCCCGGAATCGCTGGATGCCGCAGTCGATTCCGAGGCCATCGCGGCGCCCATCAGCACGCCATGGCGCCAGTCGCGCGCCTCCATCACCAGCGGCGCCAGCTGCGAGCGCCGCCCGCCGAAGATCAGGGCGGAAATGGGCACGCCCGCCTCGTGTTCGGCCATGGGGGAGTAGCTGGGATTGCGCCGCGCCGAAACGGTGAAGCGGGAGTTGGGATGCGCAGCCTTTTCGCCGCGTTTGACCGGTTCCCCCTTCCAGTTCAGCGCCGGCGCCCCCCGCTTGCGGCCTTCCCACCAGGGTTCCATGTTGCTAGTCAGCCCCACATTGGTAAAAATCGTGTCCCTCTGGAGCATCTCGAAGGCGTTGTTGTTGGTGTCGCGGTTGGTGCCGGGAACCACGCCGAAATAGCCGGCTTCCGGATTGATGGCGCGCATTTGCCCGTCGCCGTCCAGGTGCAGCCAGGCGATATCGTCGCCAACGGTGCGCACCTTCCAGCCGGCCAGTTCCCGGGGAGGCTCCAGCATCGCCAGGTTGGTCTTGCCGCAGGCGGAAGGGAAGGCGGCCGCCAGGTAGCGCTTCTCGCCGTCCGGGGTCTCGATTTCCACAATGAGCATGTGCTCGGCCAGCCATCCTTCCTGGCGCGCCTGCCAGCTTGCGATGCGCAGAGCGTGGCATTTTTTGCCCAGCAGCGCATTGCCGCCATAGCCGGAGCCGAAACTGCGGATGCTCAATTCTTCAGGGAAATGCATGATGTAGCGCCGCTTGGGGTCGAGTTCGCCAATCGAGTGCATCCCCTTTACGAATTCTCCTTCGCGAAGGATCCGTTCCAGGGCTGATCCGCCCATGCGGGTCATCAGGCGCATGTTCACCGCAACATAGGCGCTGTCCGTCACCTCAATTCCGCAGCGCGAAAATGGCGAAGCCAGCGGCCCCATGCAATAGGGGATAACGTACATCGCGCGCCCGCGCATGCAGCCCTCGAACAATCCATCCAGCAGCCGATGCGCTTCTTGCGGAGGCATCCAGTTGTTGTGAGGGCCGGCATCCTCGCGGTTCGCGGTGCATACAAAAGTGAGGCGCTCTACCCGGGCCACATCGGAAGGGTCGGAGCGGTGCAGGTAGCAATCAGCGAACTGGCCGCCGTTTATGGGAATGAGCCCGCCATCGCGCACTAGTTGGGTCACGAGCGCGTCGTATTCCTTGCGCGAGCCGTCGCACCAATGGATGCGCTCGGGCTGCGTAAGGCGGGCAACCCCCTCCACCCACTGACGGGCGCTGGAAGCAGTATCGGGAATCACTGCTGTTGTGGAACCGTTTGGCGCGTGAAGTGCGCAAGAATATACGATTTGCGCCGCTTGCAGCGTCCTTTTCCCCCAAAACTTCTAAAAATCAGGTTGCGCTTCCTCGCCCTTCGTCTTGCCTCCTCCCCGCCGGGAGGCGGGACAGCCCGCTCGGCATCATCAGGAGGCGGGGATTAGCGAGCGCGGTATGCGGGGTTTACAGGGGTTCGCGGATGAAGGCGGGTTCATCTCGGGTTGATTGTTCGGGGTCGTAGCGGTAGCCGGCTTCGGAGAATTCCAGCAGGCCCCTGGCGAAGCGGAGCCGCCGCTCAATGATGAATCGCGCCATCATGCCGCGCGCCCGTTTGCCGAGGAAACTTATGAAGCGGTATTTGCCGCTGCGGAAATCCAGGAACCGCGGCGTAATCACCCGGGCGCCGACCGCCGGCAAATCCACTGCGCTGAAGTACTCCCTGGATGCCAGGTTCACCAGCACCGGCGTGCCGCTGGCCTGCACCGCTTCGCGGATTGCGCCGGTTAGCCGGCCGCCCCAGAAGTCGTAGAGGTTGGACCCGGCCGGCGTGCCCAGCGGAGCGGACATCTCCAAACGGTACGGCTGTATCAGGTCCAGGGGACGGAGCGCCCCGTGCAGCCCGGACAGGATGCGAAGGTGCCGCTGCGCCCAGCTCAGGTCGCGCCCGGAGAACTCCCAGGCGCGCAGGCCCTGATAGGCATCGCCGTTGAAAGCCAGCACCGCCGGGCGCGCGTTGCTGCGGCTGAAGGTTTCATTCCAGGCCGCGTAGCGGCTGTGGTTCAGTTCCGCCAGTTTGCCGCTAATGCCCATCATTTTGGAGAGTTCGGGCGGAGTGAGTTTGCGCAAGCGGTCCACCAGTTGCGCCGAATCCTCCACAAAGTCGGGGATGGTGTGCCTGATCCGCGGCAGGGGAGATTCAAAATCCAGGGACTTGGCGGGCGACAGGATGGCAAGCATGGTTAGACTCCTGGGTGTTCGGTTGCCGGGGTGGCGGCAGGCGGGTTGCCGGCGCTCGCGGCGCGCATCACGCGCACGCGGTCAACGGCGCTATCGCTGGTTTCCAGAATTTCCATCGGGAATCCGCTCAACTCCAGCCGCTGCCCCTGCTGCGGAATGGTGCCCAATTTATCGAGAATAAGGCCGTTGAGGGTTTTCGGGCCATAAGTGGGCAGCCGCCAGCTCATGCGCCGGTTCAGAAGGCGGATGTTGGCGCCAGCATCCACCAGCCAGCCGCCATTGCCGTCGGGCTGGACTTCGTCTGCCTCCGCGTCCTGCGGGTTGTCGCCGATAAGGCCGCCGGAAATCTCGTGCAGAAGGTCCTGCACGCTCACCAAACCCTGAACGTCGCCGTATTCGTCCACCACTAGGGAGGTTGCGCCGCTGCCGCGGTGAAAGTCGGAGAACATGCGGGTAAGCGAAGTGTGCTCGAACACGTAGCGCGGCGTATCGAGAAATTTCTCCAGCTCGCGGCGTTTCAGGCCGCTGGCGCCATTGGCTTGGAACAGTTTGCGCACGTGGAGCAGGCCCGCCACATTGTCAAGTTGTCCTCGGAAGCAGGGGAGCACCGAATGGGTGCTGGCGCGCAGCTGCCGCACGATCGCCGGCCACTCTTCTTCCAGGTCGATGCCTTCGATCTCGCCGCGCGGCGTCATGATGTCCTCAATGGTCAGCGCTTCGAGGTCCAGCACGGCCAGCAGCATCTGGCGGCGGCGGCTGGGAATGCGCCCTCCGGACTCGGTAACCACAGTGCGAAGTTCCGCCAGGGTCAGATCCTGCTCGTCGTCCTTGCCGGGCCGCACGCCGGCCAGGCGCACCAGCAATCCAGCAATCAGGTTTACGGCCCAAACGGCCGGCCACAGCAGCTTCTGAAGCGGGTAGTAAACGCGGCTGGCTATCAGCGCCAGCTTTTCCGGCCGCGCCGCCGCCCAGGTTTTGGGCGCGGCTTCGGCGAATATCAGCACGATCAGCGTCAGCACTATGGTGCCCGCCGCCGCGCCCATCATGCCGCCCACGCGCAGCGACAGCACCGTCCAGATGAACGCCGCGAAGAAGATCACCAGATTGTTGCCCAGCAGCATCAGGCCCAGCAGCTTGTCGGGGCGCTCCAGCAGCCTTTCCGCAAGCCGCGCGCCGCGATGCCCTTCGCGGGCGCGATGCTTGAGCTTGTACCGATTGACCCGCATAAGCGCGGTTTCGGTGCCGGAGAAAAAGGCCGACAGGGCCAGCAGCAGAAAGAATACGCCCAGCAGGGCAGGTAGTGGGATGTCGTCGCTACTCAAAACGAGTTACGAGGTAGCCAAACACGCCTGCAAGGGAAACATGAGCGGGGCATTCTGTCAAGCGGATTGCCGTGAAGCCTTGTTCGGCTGCTGCAAGCGCGCGCGGCCAAGAGCGCCGAGGTCAGGAAAGATGGCGGATCAGGGCGTCGATCGCGTCATCGGAGGGGGTTTCCGCCGAAGCGGGCGGCGCGCCGGATACGAGCGCCTCGGCCCGCTCGCCGAGAGCGTAAAGGCGCTGCTTGCGCGCCCGGAAGCGGCGCCGGGCGGTTTGTGCAAGGCGGCGAAGCTGGCCGCGGCGCATGGACTGCTCGTCAGCGTGAGCGGGCGCCGCCGCGAAGCGCGGCTCCAAAAGGATGCAATCCACTGGGCAGGGAGGCAGACAAAGGCCGCACCCTACGCATTCATCGTGGATAACGGTATGGGTGAAAGCGCGGCTGCCGATGATGGCATCCACCGGGCAGGCCGGCAGGCAGCGCGCGCAGCCCACGCACAGGGATTCGTCAATTCGCGCTACCGAGGGCTGCACCGCCTTGCTCAGCGCACCCGCATTCCCGGCTCCGCTCCTTCATCGGGCGACAGGAGGAAAACGCGCGAATCGCCTTCTCCGGCGGCCAGAATCATGCCCTCGGAAACGCCAAAGCGCATCTTGCGCGGCTTGAGATTCGCCACCAGCACCACCTTGCGGCCCACCAGAATCGACGGCGCGTAGGCGCCCGCGATGCCGGCGAATACCGTGCGGCCCTTGCCGCCATCGTCCAGCGTCAGCCGCAACAGGCGATCAGCGCCGGCTACCCGCTCGGCTTTGGTGATTCGGGCAACCCGCAGTTCGGCGCGCAGGAACTCGTCGATTTCAATGGGCTCAACCTGTTCCGGGGCGCCCGCTTCGCCGCGCCCGGCTTCAACCAGGACCTTGAGCTTCTTCACGGCCATGCGCCCCGCCAAAGGCTTGAATTTCTCGATCCGCTCGCTGAGCAGAGGCGCGCCTATGCTTTCCCAGCTCAACCTGGCGCGCAGGAATTTCTCGGCATCGGAAGAAATGCGCGGCAGCACAGGCGCCATGTAGGTCATCAACACGCGGAACAGATTGATCCCCTGCGTCGCGACCGCCTGAAGTTCATCCTGCTTTTCCGGGTTCCTGGCCAACTCCCAGGGCTTGCGCTCATTGATCCACACGTTGGCGCGGTCCGCCAGCGCCATGATCGCGCGCATCGCCTTGCCGTATTGACGCGACTCGTAGAACTGGCCGATGCCCTCCCGCGCGGAGGCGAATTCCTCATACAGCGCCGGGTCGTGCAGCGCAGGCCCCAGTTGACCCTTGAATCCGCGCTCAATGAAGCTGGCGCAGCGGCTGGCGATATTCACCAGCTTGCCCACCAGGTCCGAGTTGATCCGGGCGGCGAAATCCTCCAGCTGCAGGTCGATGTCGTCCAGGCCGGGGCCAAGTTTGGCGGCGTAGTAGTAGCGCAGGTGCTCCGGATCAAGGCCGGCCCCCGCATAATCCGCGGCGGTGATGAAGGTGCCGCGCGATTTCGACATCTTTTGACCGTTCACGGTGAGGAAACCATGCACGAACACGCCGGTTGGCGCGCGAATGCCGGCGCCCATCAGCACGGCGGGCCAGAACAACGTGTGGAAGTAGAGGATGTCCTTGCCAATGAAGTGGTACAGCTCGGTGTTGCTGTCCGCCCCGAAATAGCGCTCAAAGCGGTCCTCGCCGTCCTTGCCGGCCCCGCACAGGTTCATGAAGCTGGCCATGTACCCCACCGGCGCGTCCAGCCACACGTAGAAGTATTTGCCTTTCTCGCCGGGCACCTCAAAGCCGAAGTAAGGCTCGTCGCGGGTAATGTCCCAGTCCTTCAGCCCTTCCTTGAACCATTCAGCCAGTTTGTTTCGCGCGCCGCGGTCGAGATTACTGGCCCGCATCCAGGTTTTGAGCGGGGACTCGAATTCCCCCAACTTGAAGAACTTGTGCTCCGACTGGCGTGTGACCGGCGGCAGCCCGCTGAGTATCGAACGCGGATTCGCCAGTTCCGACGGCGTGTAGGTGGCGCCGCAGGCCGAACAACTGTCGCCGTACTGATCGGCAGCGCCGCAGGAAGGGCATTCGCCGCGCACATAGCGGTCGGGCAGGAACATGCCGGCCTGTTCGTCGTAGGCCTGCTGTATGGTGCGGGTGCGGATATGCCCGCGCTCCTTGAGCCGCCCGTATATGCGCTCCACCAGTTGGCGGTTTTCAGGCGAATGAGTGGTGTAGTAGTTGTCGAAGCGGATCCCGAAGGCCTCGAAATCGCGGAGATGGGCGGCCCGGCAGGACTCGGCGTAATCCGCCGGCTCCACGCCCTCTTCGCGCGCCCGCAGCATGGTGGGCGTGCCGTGCGCGTCGGTGGCGCACACGAATGCGCAATCCGCTCCGGCCAAACGCTGGTAGCGCACCCAGATGTCGGTTTGCACCATCTCCAGAAGGTTGCCAAGATGGATTTCCCCGCTGGCGTATGGAAGCGCCGCGGTTACAAGAATAGTGCGAGCCATAACCGCGAATTATCCCGCAAACCCGGCAGCGCACAATACTTGCTTAAAGCGCCCTCATAGGGAGAGCGGGAGTAAGATAGGGCGCGATGAGCTTTCCTTCCGAACGTGGCCAGTCAATGACAGCGAAGCGAGCCCGGATAAGCGCGCCGGGCTTTCGTGAAGTGAACCACGCGAGGCAGGTTCGTCGTTCAGCGGCTTTGTTCGTGCGAGTCGCCGCCTAATGCGCTGCAGGGTATGCAGGGGCGAAATATCGAACTAACTTTTTTCCACTCCACTATGTAACCAGAGTTGCACATGGACCGGATTATCGTTTCCGGGTAAGTTCCTATTCCGCTTCTGCAATTCGTTTGTCTATAAGCCTCGAGCATCAGCTGACCGCAATCACATTGAATAAGCCCCTTCTTCTCCTCGCCATCTAGAATTTCCTCGAAACGGACCGCCAAGACAGAGATTTCATCGTCTGAAAAATTCAACGACATCAAATCCGTATAGCTAGGTGGTTCATCAATAGAGAATCCCAGCGCACTTAACTGCTCGGAAAAAAGATCTGCATACGCATTAGCGGCAATCGGGTTATCAACAAGCAAATCCGCGTGCTCAATTCGCATTTGTGACCAACCCAAAGCCTTCAAGTCCTCATACTTGGGCGGATTGGCCAGCGTGAAACCGTGCTCGGCAAATAGCCTCTGAAAGTTTTCTGAACCCTCCGCCGTTACGTCCGCTTGGCTTGGAATAGCCAGCAAAAAGGCGGACGCTGCCATGCACGCCAAATAGCCTCGTGGTTTTCTCATTCTTCACCCTTCGGGCCTTAACGCCCATGTAGTGCAGTAACCTGCAAGGATGCCGGGCTATGCTGAACATCACGCGGCGCAATGCTTCCCGCCTATTCACCCTGCCGGGCTGTTATATTCAGCGGGTACCCCGGCAGGGGGCGCCCGCGTGTTGTTCAGCGTTTCAACTATAACCGATGCGCACGGTTAGCGCCTGCCGAGGCCGCCCGGCGCTGTAGCCACTCGGCCCATTCCGGGCTAGCGCCCGTACAGTCGATTTAACGCTGGTTCCGGCATCAGCTACGGGGGGCAAATTGCGGTTTCGGCGGTGTTTTGCCTGCTCCAATAGGGGTGTCGCGCCGGGGGTTACCAGCCGCAGGCGAGACCCTGATTTTCGGTTTCCAGCCAATCCATAAGGGGCTGGAAATAGGCGATGATCGCCGAAGCGTCCATCTCGCGCTGGCCGGTCACTTCCTCCAGCGAATCCTGCCACGGCTGTTTCGATCCCTGTTGCAGCATCTTCCACAGCAGCGCGCCGGCTTCCTTGTTGCCGTAGATGGAGCATTCATGCAGCGGCCCTTCAAAGCCCGCGGCCTCGCACAGCGCCCTCTGGAACTGGAATTGCAGCACGAACGCCAGGAAGTAGCGCGTGTAGGGCGTGTTGCCCGGTATGTGGTATTTGGCGCCGGGGTCGAAATCATCTTCGCTGCGCTCCACCGGCGGCTGGATTCCCTGGTAGCGGGTTCTTAGATCCCACCAGGCGGCGTTGTAGTCCTGCGGCGCAATTTCCCCGGAGAACACGCCCCAGCGCCACTGGTCCATCAGCTTGCCGAAGGGCAAAAAGGCGATCTTGTCCAGGGCCAGCTTCATCTGCGAGTTGATCAGCGCCTCCGGGCTGTCCTTGACTTCCTCCACCAGCCCCAGGCCCTTGAGAAATTCGCCGGTCATCGAAAGCGTTACGGTGTCGCCTACCGCCTCATGGAACCCGTCGTGCGCTCCGGACTGGAAGATGATCGGCTGATCGCGGTAGGCCAGGAAGTAGTAGATGTGGCCCAGTTCGTGATAGATCGTGAACAGGTGTTCCTGAGTGGGTTCGATGCACATTTTGATCCGCACATCGTCCCCGGCGTCCATGCTCCAGGCGCTGGCGTGGCAAACCACCTCCCGGTCCCTGGGCTTTACCAGCAGCGAGCGCTGCCAGAAGCTGTCAGGCAACTTCGGCATGCCCAGCGACACGAAAAAATCCTCCGCCAGTTCGGTCATATGCACGGCGCTGTAATTCTGGTCCTGCATGGCCTGGGTCACATCCAGTTCCGCGACTCCCGCGTACGGCTCGGCCAGATCGTAGATTTCTCCCCAGGTTTGCGACCACATGTTGCCGAGCAGGTGCGCGGGAATCGGTTCGCCTTTCGGCACGGCCTGCTCGCCGTAGGCCTGCCGGAGCTTGTTGCCGGTGTAGCAGTGCAACTGCTCGTAGAGCGGCGAGACCTGGCTCCAGAGCCGCTCCACCTCGTCGCGAAAATCGGCCACGGGCATGTCGTAGCCGGAGCGCCACAGCTCGCCCATGTCGTTGAATCCCAGCTCCCGGGCACCCTCGTTGCCCAGTTCCACGAAGCGCTGGTAGTCGGCCCGAATTGGCGGCGAGATGGTTCGCCAGCCTCGCCACGCTTCCAGCAGCTCGCCGTAATCCCGGCTGCGAGCCATCACCACGCTCAATTGTTCGAGGTCCCGGCAACTGTCCGGGCCTTCGGGACAGTATTTTCCGCTGCCGTAGGCGCCTTCCATGCGGGTCATGATTTCCGAAAGTTCGCGGCGTTTGGCATCGTTGTTGGGGGCAGGCAGCGTTGTTCCCCACTTGATGGAATTGATGGCGCGGCGCGTTACCGTGTCCAGCTCCATGCCGTCGTACTGTCTGGCGCCCTCCACCGCGGAACTCTGGAACTTCAGGCCCCGCTCCTGCGCCCGGGCGGCCAGCAATGCGGTGTCCGGGGTAATGTAGGTCTGGTAGGCCCAGGCGGCCGCCGCGCCTTCCAGGCGCAGTTCTCCGTATTGCTCGCTGGCGCGGCTGACAAAATCCTCGGCGCTCATCAGCGGCGTGTCCTGCGTGGACGCGCTGACGGAAACAATCATTGCCAGGGCCGTTGCGGTAATTCGAGTTTTCACTTTTCTGCTTCCTCCGCGGGGGTCATGCATTTCTTCAGGGGTTTAAGGAAAACCGCCAGGATCAGGCCGCTGCCAACCGTTGTGAGCACTATCTGCCCGTACAGTCCCGGCATGTCGCTGAGCGCCTCAGGATCGAATTCACCCGCGATCAGGCCCGCAATCAGGCTGCCCAGCGATGCGCCCAAAAACCAGATGCCCATCATCTGGCCCATGTATTTTCTGGGCGCCAGCCGCGTTACGGCGGAAAGGCCCACCGGGCTCAGGCACAACTCGCCGGTGGTGTGCAGCAGGTAGGTGAAGAACAGCCAGGTGGGCAGAACCGGGTTGCCTTCGGCCACCAGGGTGGCGGCGCCGATCATCACCAGAAAGCCCAGTCCCAGCTGGATCAGCCCGAAAGCGAACTTGAGCGGTGTGGACGGGTCCAGATTGCGCCGCGCCAAGGCGGTCCACAGCATCGCGAACAATGGGCCCAGCACGATGATGAAGAACGGATTGAGCGACTGGAACCACTCGGCCGGGAAGCTGAAGGCGCCAAACTCGCGTATCGTGTAGCGTTCCGCGAACAGATTGAGCGACGAGCCGGACTGCTCGAATCCCGCCCAGAACATGGCGGCGCCGAAAAACAGCACCATGATGCCCAGCACGCGCAGGCGCTCGTCGCGCGTGAGGCCTCCGAACAACAGCAGGAAAAGGAAGTAGATTGCCGCCACAGCCACGATCACCAGGGCGCTCGCTTCCGCTATGGCCCGGGCATTGAGTTCGACCGCTCCGCCGAGCGCGCCGGCATAGACGGCGGCGAGCGCCCCAAGGGCCGCCGCCACGCCCAGCCAGACCTTTCTTCGATAGGCCGCGGAAGCGGCGGCTTCGGGACGGGCGCCGGCATCGCCCAGGTACTCGCGGGTCAGGCGGTACTGCGCCAGGCCGAAGAGCATTCCCACGCCGGCCGCGGCGAATCCATAATGCCAGTTGTAATCGGCCAGCCAGCCGCACACCAACGGGCCGATGAAGGCGCCGACGTTGATCCCCAGGTAATAGAGCGTGAAACCGCCGTCGCGGCGCAGGTCGCCGGGCGCGTACAGCTGGCCCACCAGCGCGCTGATGTTGGGCTTCAGCAGGCCGGTGCCCAGCACAACCAGGATCAAACCGAGGTAGAAGGCGGCGACGCTGGGAATAGCGAGCACAAAATGCCCGCACATGATGATGATGCCGCCCATCCACACGGCCCGCTGCCCGCCCAGCAGCCGGTCGGCCATCCATCCTCCGGGCAGGGCCACGAGATACACGGCGGCTGTATAGACGCCGTAAATGGCGGTGGCGATTTCGTCGGTCAGGCCCATGCCGCCCCTTTGCACCTGATCGACCATGAAGAGCACCAGCAAGGCGCGCATGCCGTAGTAACTCATGCGCTCCCACATCTCGGTGAAGAACAGGGTAACGAGGCCGCGCGGGTGCTGGAAGAAATTAAGCATCAGCGCATTATATGTAGCCAGCCAGCGTTACGGCCCGCGCATCCTGCGCCGGACCGGCAAATTCATAGCCGCGCCATCACAGCGGCGCTATGATGGCGCGGCTATGCAGATTTTTCTGGATTTCTTCTTTCTCGCGCCATTTCTGGTTGCTTATCTCCTCTGGGGGCTGATTCCGGCCGTTTGGGCGCTCATGGGCGCGGTAATCATGCAACTTGCCGCGCAGTGGCTGATCGGCGGCCGCTACAAGCCCAGGCCGGTTACGCTGGCTTCGGCAGCTCTGGCGCTGGTTTTCGGCAGCCTTACCGTGGCGCTGAAGGATCCCTTGTTCATCCAGTGGAAGCCCACCGTTCTCTACTGGGCGCTGAGCCTCGCGTTGCTGGGCGCGCGCTTATGGAAGCGCAAGGGGATCATCCACGCGCTGCTGGCATCGCAGGCGGAAGGGTTTTCCGCCTTGCCGGTCCAGGCCGCATCCGCGCTGGACCGGGCATGGCTGGTGTTCCTGGCTTTCATGGGCGCCCTCAACCTCTGGGTGGCTTACACCTTCAGCGAAGCGGCCTGGGTTTATTTCAAGCTGTTTGGATTGACCGGCCTGACCCTGGCGTTTGGCGTTTTGCAGGCATTCTGGATGGTGCGGTCGCTAAAGGGCGTCAAGGACATGGAAAGCCAATGAGCGCGAACCGCCGTCCTGCCCTTATTCGCGCGCGGCTGCTTGAAGCTCTGGCGCCTTGCGAGGTCGAAGTGCAGGACGATTCGCATCTGCACGCGGGGCACATCGGGGCGCGCCAGGGCGGAGGCCACTACTCGGCGCGCATCGTTGCGGAGCAGTTTCGCGGCCTGGGGCAACTTGCGCGCCATCGCCTTGTTTACGCGGCTTTGGACGAGATGATGAAAGGCTCCATTCACGCCCTGGCCATTACCGCCCTGGCACCTGGCGAAGAAGCGTAACCCGCGCCTGACAGGCCGTTCCAGCTCCTTGCGTCAGGCGGCTTGCTTGCGGGCGTCCCGCCGCCAGGTTACCGGCATTATCGAATCGGGAATCCGTTCGCCTTCCCTTAATAGCTCGCTGCCCTCGAACGGGTTTTCCCGAGCCGTGGGATTGAACTGGTAGCGGATGTCGCTGCCGACCCAGCGCAGGGAGAACCCCAGGCGGCGCCCGCGCGGGCCGGCGGCGCGCGGCCTGGAGGCGTGAATCGTTTTCGGGTGGATAATCAGCATGTCGCCGGCGCGCGCTTCCCACACGCGGATGTCGGCATCCTGCGCATGGACCCGGTCCAGCAGCTCCGACCAGGGATGAAAATGGGCCGGCGCCGCCACATCTTCAATAGCCCAGGAACTCAGGTAGCGATGAGGATCCTTGTTGGAGCCGGCCAGGGTGAGCAGGGGAGCGTTGTCGGGGCCCATATCGGTGAGGGCCACCCACATCGAAGGGCTGTGCTCGCCGCTGAACGGGAACAGGCACTCGTCATTGTGCCAGGGCGTGGCCGTTTCCTCACGGTTGCCTTCTTTCAGGAATGTGCCGTCCACCCAGGCGCGCATTTCGTCCGAACCGATCACATCGGCCACAATCTCGGCGCAGTCGCATTCTTCCACCAGCGCCTGCATCTCCGGGACGCGCCAGTAGGCGTTAACCAGCCGCACATAGCCGCCGCGGTCCTCGAATTCCACATTGCGCATGGTGTGATGCGGGCCGAAATGGATCGAGCCGCCGCGCAGCCCGGCAACAAGCGAATCAATTACCCGGGTCATCCGTTCAACCCAGTCCCTGGAGAATGCGCCCGGCACATGGCCCACGCCTGATTCCCTGTATGCGCGGATGATTTCCTGCGTTACCTTCGGGTGCATTCGGAGGGTTTCTAAAGGCTGTAGCTCACTCGCAGGCCCACGGTGAGCGGCATCGGCCGGTAGCCAAATCCGGACGGCGCAAAGCCATTGAAGAAGTCCACGTACAGGTTGCCATCCGTAACGGTGTCGTCGTCGAGCAGATTTTCCACGTGCAGCGCCGCCCGCAGCTGGTCGCTGCGGGTGCCTAGCTGGCCGTCCAGGCGCCAGTATTCGGGCTGCGTCGCCACGTTGGCCGACGAGACGAAGCGCTCGGAGGTGTAGCGCGCGCTCAGGTCAACAAACCAGTCCCAGTTTCCTGCCAGGCTGGCCGTGTAGTTGCCGTTGAGGTTCAACTGATGCTCGGGGAGGTCGGCCGGGCGGTTGCCGTCCTTGATAAGAAGGCAGGCCGGCCGCGCGAAGTCCAGAAATTCGCCGCAGCCGCTTTCCCCGATCCGCGAAGCGCTGGTGGACACCACCCGGAAATTGTTGAATTCCCCGTTGATGTAGGCGTAGGCGCCGGACAGGGTCAATTCTTCGGAAGCCCGCAAGTTCGCCTCGAACTCAAGCCCCCAGATGGTGGACTTGCCGGCGTTTTCGATCACGGGCTGCAATTGCTGGGC
>RKRP01000172.1 GCA_007571315.1 Gammaproteobacteria bacterium | reverse complement strand
GCCAACGCGGCGGCTGGCCGCACCATCTGAGCAACGCCATGAAGGCGGTGGCCGAGAGTCTGATCGCCGCCGGTTCGCTGCGGCTAGGCAATCTCGACGGCAAGAGCATTGAGCGATCCCTAACGGCCCGGCGGCTGCGGTATTACGAATCCCGCTACAGAAGCCGCGAGGCGCTCACGCTGTTCCGAAAAGCCACGCTTGAAATCATCAAACATGTTGAGGACGGCGGCGCTATCCCCGGCAATCAGATGATGCTAAGAGCGTTCAAGGCGTTCGACGCCGACCCGGTAAGCAAAATCGACAAAGGGATTACCGCCAAGGATTTCCATGATGCCCTGCGCCTGAGCGGGCTGCTCGCGCAAAAGGAGTCGGAACCCGGAAAAATCGAATGGATTTGCCCCATCCCCAGCATGGCGCGCTATATCAAGGACGGCGAGCACGACATCGCCGCGCCCTTCCCAAACCTTGCCGAAAGCCTTCAAGGCGGGCGTGGCGGAGGGAGGTGGCGCGCCCGGAGAGATTCGAACTCCCGACCTTCTGGTTCGTAGCCAGATGCTCTATCCAGGCTAAGCTACGGGCGCGCAGCGGGGATTATATTAGGCTGCGGGCATCGGTTTCGGCGCCCTTGCGGGATGAACCGGGGCGCAGGTAGATTCCTTCGGCGTAGAACCGCTCCAGAGAAGCCTTGATAGCGGCGAAGTTCGCGTACGGGTTCTGCTGAGGGTCGCCGGCCCAGAGGTCGCCGGGCAGCCCGTGCCCCTTCTCGTACCAGGCGACGTAGCTGCGCGGCTCGTCCCAAATCAGCATATTGGCGGACGATTTAGCGCGGTAGCGGCGCAATTCAGCCAAGTCGAGGTTGGCCTGAAAACTCACCTTGCCGGAGGTGTCGGCCTCGCCCAGCAGGCGGCCGTCGTAGCCAATGATGCGCGTATAGCCGCGCAGGAATGCGCCGGGATGCGCAGCATGAGGGTCGAAATACTCGCCACCGGGCCGCGGCGCAAGAATGTAGGCGCCGGCATCGTGGGCCCGGGTCATGCGGCACTCCTCCCAGGGGCGGCGCCCGGCCCCGTGCGGGTCGGAAGTGCAGTGAATGATGACCTCGGCGCCGCGTTTGGCCAGCATGTGCGCGGTTTCGGGCACGGTGTGGTCGAAGCACACCATGGCGGCCAGCTTGCCCAGCGGCGTGTCCACCACCGGAAACAGCGCGTCGTAGCCCAGCTCCTCGACCAGCCGCGAATAGATGCTGCCAGGGGTGGTGTCGGGCAGTTGCCCCCAAATGTCGGCGCAGTGCAGCTTGCGGTAGTGCAGTATCAGATCGCCTGAATCATTGAGAATGAAAGCGGAGTTGAACACGCGCTCGGGAAAGCGGGGGTCCTTCTCGAACGTGGAACCAGCCACATAAACGTGGTTCTTCTGCGCAAACTCGCTCAAAACGTCCGTTTCCGGCCCCGGATAGGTAATCGCAATGCGCTCCAGAGTTTTTGGCGTGCGTTTGCCGAAGCCGCCGGAGCCGGTCATGAAGAACTCCGGAAAACAAACCAGCCGGACGTTTGGAATAAACGCGCTGCGGGCGGCCAGGCCAATCGCCTCATCCAGGTTTTTCCGAAGGATTTGGCCGGGATTCGGCGTGTCCATGTGGATTACGCGGAATTCGTTTTGCACCAGCAGCGCGGAGTACTGGTCTTCGCGGGGGCCGTCAATGCGGTTGGCGGCTGCCTGGGCGGCAATGCGCCGCTCGGCCTCGGCGCTCCAGCCCGCGCGCGTTTCCGGCATGGGCCGGGCATCCGCCGCGTCCAACGCGGCGACCTGCCGGTAGCCGGGCGCATAAAGCATGCTGCGCATGTACACGGGCTGGTTCATGAACAGCGTGGAGCGCTTGCGGCGCAGATGCTGAATGCTGAAATCCGGCGCCAGGAAGCTCTCGCCCTGCCCCGCCTCCTCGTAGTTCTGCTCGTCGTGCAGGTAGAGTGCCGAAGCGCATGGCAGCCGCACCTCCAAATCACCGCCGGAACGCGAGCGCGGGCTGGCCACGGCCACATAGGCGGCGCTTTCGTAGGCGCGCGTGCGCCGCGCCCGCTTGCGGCTCTCGAAGCCCGCGTCGCGGCGCTCGCGGCAAGGGTTCAGAAGCACTTCGGCGCCGTTGTAGGTCAGCACGCGCGCATAATGCGAATACAAAACATCCTCGCCAATGAGCAGGCCCAGCCGCCCCAGCGGCGTGTCGGCAACAGGCAACTCGGCCGGGCGTCCCAGCTCGCAAGCGGCATCGCCGAAGCCTTCCAGAAAATCCGGCGTGATCTTGGGGCAGCGCAGCAAGGCGGCGCCGTCCGGCCCCGCCACAAAGCCCACGGTTTGCGGCTTGTTTGAATGCGCCGCGATCATCGGCGCCGCCGCGGCAATGTAAATGCCCAGGCCGCTGGCCACGCTGCCCGCCTCGGCCAGCACATCGGCTTCCGGGCGCAGGCGCTTCGGACCGGCCTCGCCCAAAGGCAGCAGCAGCAAACCGCCCCCAATCTCTCCGAACTGCTGGCGGGCCGCTTCCGCCAGGGCGAGGAGCCGCTCTGCGGCGGCCTCCACATGCCAGGGTTCCTGGGTAATTATCAGCATTCGCGCTCCCTTGGGTTGGTCCGAGCTTGACCTTCGAGTTTGACGTTCGGGCTTGAGGGTGGAGGCCTCAGCCGACACCCAGACGCGGAATCCGGTGCGCTCCCAAAGCCACGCTCACATTTTTGGTTTCCATATAGAAACCAAAGCTGTAGTCGCCCCCGTCGCGGCCAATGCCGCTGGCCTTAATGCCTCCGAAAGGCGCAGGCAAATGGCGCGCATTCTGGGAATTCACCCAGATCATCCCCGCCTCCAGCGCCTCTGACAGCCGCTGCGCGCGTTCGGAA
>RKRP01000113.1 GCA_007571315.1 Gammaproteobacteria bacterium | reverse complement strand
TGGCAGGCCAGGCTGACCCGGCGGCAGGTGAAGTCGCCCAAGGTGTATTTTCGGGATTCCGGTTTGCTGCATTACTGCCTTGGAATTGCCACCTGCGCGGAACTCGAACAGCATCCCGGGCGCCGGGCATCCTGGGAAGGTTTTGTTGCTGAAAACATCATGCAGTTGCTGGAGAGCGGCAACACCCGGTATTTCTTCTGGGCCGCGCACACCGGCGCAAGGGTGGACCTCATTGCGCAAAGGGGCGCCGCCTTGCATGGATTCGCAATCCGCAGAACGCCTCCGACCCGTTTCACGCGCTCCATGCAGCGGGTCCGGGACGAGCTGTCGCTGTCGCGAATGGATATTGTGCATGCCGGGCGCGACAGTTTCACACTGGATTCGCGCAGCCGCGCCCTTTCCGCCAGCCGGCTGCGCGAGGAACTGTGAATCCCCGGCGGACCGCATTAATTCCCGCGGCTTCTTTCCGGGTCAGCAGCGCCGCCGGGATGGTGGCTCTGGGCGAGGCCCTGGGCGAGGCCCTGGCCAGTTTCAAGGGCGCGCGGCAAGCCCTGGTGCTGGGGCTCGACGGAGAACTCGGGACCGGCAAGACCACCTTGATCGGCGGGGCGCTGCGCGCTTTGCGCGTGGAAGCGCCGGTCACCAGCCCCACTTACGGGCTGGTGCATCCCTATGCCGCGCGCCCGTCCGGCCTGCAAGCGATGATCGAAGTTCTGCATATCGACTTGTACCGCCTTCAGCATGCCTGGGAACTGGACGAGCTCGGCTTGCCGGAAGACCTTCCCGGTTCTTCTGCCGAAACCGGCGGAATGCTGCTGGTGGAGTGGTTCGAGAATGCCCGAGGCCAGCTTGGGACAGCGGATGTGGCCGTGTTTCTCAGTCATTCGGAGCGCGGCAGGATTGTGCGGGCGCAAGGAAATTCGCCTTCCGGCAGGAAAGTTGTGGAAAGCCTGCGCAGCATCAGTCATCCGGATCTGGCATCGGAGCCCTACGAAGTTTTGCGTTAAGTAATGCTAATACCTAACTAATAAATATAGTTTTTCTTTCTTGACAATTTGCCTCTTATGGCTATACTCGCCAGCGAGGGAATTTGAGATTGAAGCAGATATGACTGCTTGCCGGTTCGTTGTTGGACTGTGCGCCATCCTGTTGACCAGCGCCTTGGGCGCTGCGCCGGCGCGCGTGGAAGCGATTCGGGTGGCCGAGTACGACTCCAAAACAAGGGTGGTGCTTGAGCTGGACCGGAGTCAGAATCACAGCCTGCTGGTGCTGGAAAATCAACCTCGGGTGGTCGTGGACATTTCCTCCGGCTCGCTGCGCGCCAGTCTTCCGGCGCGAGGCACGGGAATTGTGCGGAGCATGCGCCACGCGCAGCATCAGGGCGGAGAACTGCGCATGGTTTTCGACCTGCATGTTCCCGCCACCGCCAGCAGTTTCGCCATCGGCGCGGGCGGGGCGAACGAAAGGCACCGCATCGTGATTGATGTTTTCCCCCGCGGCGGGGAACCGAATGCGGCAGAGCGCGCCCACTCCGCCCAGGATGGGCGCGACGTGCTGGTTGCGATCGATCCCGGCCACGGCGGCAAGGATCCAGGCGCTATCGGCAGAAACGGCTCGCACGAAAAAACCGTGGTGCTGGGCATTTCGCTGCGGCTTGCCCGGCTGATCCGGAAAGAACCGGGCATGCAGGCGATGCTGACCCGCGACGGCGATTACTATCTGAAGTTGCGCAGCCGCTACGAGTTGGCCAGACAGCGCAACGCGGACCTGTTTGTTTCCGTTCACGCCGATGCCATCCGCGACCGCCGCATTCGGGGGTCCAGCGTGTACGTGCTTTCGGAGAAGGGTTCTTCCGATGAGGCGCGGCGGCTCGCGCAGCGCGAGAACGCTGCGGACCTGATTGGCGGCGTGCAGCTGCATGAGTATCCGCCCACTGTCGCCACCATGATTATTGATTTGCAGCAGAACGCCTCCATTGGCGCCAGCCTTGAGGTGGGCGACCAGGTGCTGCAGCATCTGCACGGAGTTGGCCGAGTGCGCAAGAGCAGCGTGCAGAAGGCCCCGTTTGCGGTGCTCAAGGCGCCCGACATTCCGTCCATCCTGGTGGAGACCGCGTATATTTCCAACCCGCAGGAAGAGCGCCTCCTGAAAACCGCCGCCTATCAGGACAAGCTGGCGCGCGCGCTGCTAACCGGAATACGATCCTACTTCTACGCCAATCCGCCGCGCGGCACGCTGATTGCGAAGCGCGTGGAGGCCGGCGAAGTTCCGCGGCAGCAATACGTGGCCCGCCGAGGCGACACGCTCAGCGGGATTGCCCAGCGTTTCAAGGTGCCGGTGCCGGCGCTGATTCGCGCCAACAAGCTTCCCGACGACCGCCTGCGCGTCGGCCAGATCCTCGACATTCCCGCCAGCTAACCCGGGCGCGCGCTTCCCCGCCCTTCGCCTCGCCGGCCCCCTCTGCGCGGGAGACGCTTAAAGTCATCCTGAGGCTGGTCCGGGGCCTGCTGCCCCGGACGCTCCCGCGGAGAGAGGGGGCAGGCGAAGGGCTTTAGCTTATTGCCCGGGTTAGACCGCATCCAGCTGCGCGATGCCGACGGTGCAGCCCACGGCGAAAATCGGGATGGGCGCGTAGAACAGAACCTCGCGCGGGCAGCCGGCAGTGGCCCCGGCGACGCAAACGAAGGTGCGGATTTCAAAGCCTCCCTGGCCGGCGTCGCGATAGGTTTCCGCATCGCTGTAGCCAGTCATTCCCTGATAGTCGCCGCGAACCCAGCGATCCAGGAATTCCCGGTCCCAAGCCTCATTGATTCTGCCCGACTCAGGCGTGCATGGCCAGTGGGAAAGCCCCCCGGTGCCGACCAGCGCAATCCGCTCCGGCTGCGCATCGCAGGCCTTGCGCAATGCCTTGCCGAACGTCCAGGAGCGGCTCAGCGGCGTGAGCGGCGGCCCCTGGCAATTGATGTTGGCCGGTATTACCGGCAGGTCGTAGCGCGGCGTGAGGAAATGCAGCGGCACCATCACTCCGTGGTCGAACTTCCACTCCTGAGCGTAGCTCAGGTCCACATCCTCCAGCGCCGCGCGCACCAGCCGTTCGGCCAGGCCCGCGTTGCCGGGAACCTTCGCCTTGCTGATTGCAAGCCACTCTTCATCCTCGACCGGCCCTTCGTAGCTGTCCGCCATGCCCAGGCAATAGGCCGGCATGTTGTCCATGAAGAAATTGGCGAAATGCTCGGCCGCCACCACGATCAGCGCATCCGGGCGCGATGCCTCAAGCCTTTGGCGCATGATGTCCATATGAGCGTACAGGCTCTCGCGCAGGCTCTTGTCGGCGCGTGCATAGCGGCCTGTTATGCCGGGCGCGTGGCTGCATACGCCGGCGAACACGAGGCTCATGGTTCGCTCAGGGCGCCCGCGCCTCGCCGCACGGAGCCGTATTTCGCAACCCCGTCGCGCATCGACTGCAAGTACTCGTTCCATTCGTAGCCGCGCAAGGCCGCATAGTGCATCAGCAACTGGCCGTTCACGCCCATTACGTACAGCAACCCGATGTCCGGCTTGCGCAAGGCGGCCTTTTCCTCTTCTTCCAGCGGGTAGCCCACCAGCAATCCCTCGAAATCGTCCTCGTAGCGTTGCCGGACATGCTCGTCGCGGTTCAGTTGGTAAATGATCTTCTGAAGGTAATACAGGCTCATTGCCGATTCTCCCATCTTCCGCCGGATATTGCATTTCAGCGGCCCTGCCGTCAACGCAAGCGGGGGCCGCATTCATCCTTGCGCTTGCAGTAATTTGGGTTATAGTGGGATGCCGTGGGAGATTGTGGGTTTTACAGATAGTACATGTTTCAGGGCCCCGCCAATGTGACCCTTGATTCCAAAGGCCGTTTCGGCGTGCCCGCGCGCTACCGCCAGAGTTTGGCCAGCGTTGCGGAGGGACAGGTGGTTTGCACCGTTCATCCGGACCGCTGCGTGTTGATTTACCTCCCTCAGGACTGGGCCCGGATCAGCGATGCGCTGATGAAGCAGAATGGAGTGCGCGATGTCCAGAGGCTGATCGTGGGTTTTGCCTCCGGCGCCTCCCTGGATGCCGCGGGAAGGCTGCGCGTGCCGGCCGAGTTGCGCGAGTACTGCGCGCTGGAGCGCCACGCCACGCTGCTGGCGCTGGGGCACCGCTTTGAGTTGTGGGATGCGGCCCGCTGGCGCGAGCGGGCGCGCAGAGTCAGCGCTCAGAGCGAATCGCTGGACGCTGCCCTGGGCAGCGTGCAGCTTTGAACGGCCGCGAAAGGCTTGAGCATGAACCCGCGCTGCCGCAGGAAACGCTTGATGGCCTGGCGGTGGAGCCGGGCGGCCTGTATGTGGATGCCACCTTTGGCCGGGGCGGCCACAGCGGGGCGATCCTTGAAGCGCTGGGCGCCGCCGGCAAGTTGCTTGCGCTGGATTGCGACCCGGCCGCGGTGCGGGCGGGCCGGCGCCTTCAGCGGCGCGACCCCAGGTTTTCGATCGAACACGCCAACTTCCGGCATCTTGAGCAGGTTCTGGAAAGAAAAGGCTGGAAGGGGCGGGTTAGCGGCGCGCTGTTCGACCTTGGCGTGTCCCTGCCTCAACTCACCGACCCGCGGCGCGGCTTCAGTTTGCGTTCCGGCGGCCCGCTGGATATGCGCATGAATCCCGAAACCGGCTTCAGCGCTTCCGAATGGCTGAACGGCGCCTCGGCAGTTGAAATCGCGCGGGTCCTGCGCCGCTACGGCGAGGAACCCGAGGCGCGGCGAATTGCCGAGGCGATTTGCCGGCGCCGCCCAATCTCGCGGTGTTCCGAACTCGCAGCTGTGGTCGCTGGCGCGACGCGGACCCGCAAACCCGCGCAGCACCCGGCCACCAAAACCTTCATGGCGTTGCGGATCGTTGTTAATGAAGAGCTCGCGGCGCTTGATGAGGCGCTGCCTCAGGCCGCGCGGTGCCTGCGCTCCGGCGGCCGCCTGTGCGTAATTTCCTTTCACTCGCTGGAGGACCGCATAGTGAAGCGTTATATCCGCGACGCTTCCCGGCTGCCGCCGCAACTTGCCCGCCTGCCCGGCATCCCGCCTGCCTCGGTTCGGCCGTTATTGCGGGCGGTCGGAAGATTGCGGCGCCCCTCAGCCGAAGAGCGCGCCCGCAACCCCAGGGCCCGCAGCGCGCGCCTGCGGGTTGCCGAAAGACTGGGAGAGGTGGCCGGCTTATGAAGCGGAGCAATGCGGCATCCGTTGCGCTTCTCGGCCTGGCGGGCGCAATCCTGGTTAGCGGAGTGCTGCTGGTGCACGTGCGCCATGAGCATCGCGCCCAGTTTCGCGCCATGCAGGAGATGATTGCTGAGCGGGATGCGCTGGAGGTGGAATGGGGAGCGCTGCAATTGGAGCGCGCCACCCTCATGGGCTACCTGCGCATTGACCGGGAGGCGAGGGAGCGTTTGGGAATGCGCCAGCCGGAAAAAGGGGATATCGTTTTTATGCGCATGCCTTCGCCGGGTCAGCCGCCGGCGCGATAAGCCATGGCCGCCCGCGCACGATTCATGCCTCGCCGGTTCAAGGTCCGCGTGAAGATCTGCAGTCTGGCGCTGGCGGCGGCCGGGCTGATTTTGGCTGGCAGGGCCGTTCAGCTGCAATGGGCGCAGAGAGACTTTCTGGAGTCGAGGGCCGATGCCCAGCAGGTCACGGAAGCCGTAGTGGTGGCGCGCAGGGGCCGCATCCTTGACCGCAATGGCCAGCCGCTGGCGGTGAGCGCCCCGATCGACAGTTTTTGGGCTCATCCGGACAGCCTGGATGCGCTGCGCCCCTGGCTTCCTCAAATCGCCAGGGCCTTTGGATCTTCGGCGCGGCAACTGGAGGACCGGCTCGCAAAGGCGCAGGGCCGCGAGTTTGTGTGGCTGAAGCGCGGCCTGTCGCCCAGCCGCTCTCAACCGGTGATTGATCTTGGAGCGCCAGGTTTGCAGTTGCGCCGGGAATACCGGCGCTACTATCCGGCCGGCGAATACGCCGGCCACCTGGTGGGTTTTGCCGACATTGATGAGAATGGCCAGGAGGGCCTGGAACTCTCCTACGACTCCTGGCTCAAGGGCCGCAATGGGCGCAAGCAGGTTATTCGCGACCGGTTGGGCAGGCAGGTGCGCGATGTGGGCGGTCTTGAGCCTCTGGTGCGCGGCCGCGACCTGCGCCTGGGGCTGGATTTGAGGATTCAGTATCTGGCCTATCGGGAACTGAAGGAAGCCGTGGAGCGTCACCAGGCGCGTTCCGGTTCGATTGTGGTGCTTGATGCGCGCAGCGGCGAGGTGCTGGCCATGGCGAGCCAGCCATCCTTCAACCCTAACGACCGAGCCCAGCTGGAACCGGCCAACTACCGCAACAGGGCGGTTCTGGATCTGCTGGAGCCCGGATCGACCATTAAGCCTCTGGTGGTGGCGGCGGCGCTGGAAAGCGGCGCCTGGTCGCTGCGCGACCGGATTGATACGGGCCGGGGCTTCATTCGCGTGGGCTCCAAAACCATCAAGGACCGCAACGCCCTGGGCGTGATCGATTTCGCCACCTTGCTGCGCCGCTCCAGTCAGGTTGGCGCGACCACCGTGGCCATGTCCCTGGAGCCCGAGCGCTTGTGGAGCGCCTTTGCGGGAATGGGATTGGCCCGCGCCACGGAGAGCGGCTTCCCGGGCGAAGCGGAGGGCTCGCTGTACAACCATCAGTACTGGAAGCCTGTAGATCAGGCTGTTATGGCCTATGGCTATGGGCTTGCGGTAACGCCCTTGCAGTTGGTCAGGGCCTACACGGTATTCGCCAACCGCGGACAGCTTAGGCCGATAAGCCTTCTCAAGCGCGATGACTTCCCGAAAGGCGTGCGGGTGGTGTCGCCGGAAACCGCTGCCGCGGTCTCGTTATTGCTCGAGGAGCCGGTAGGCCCCGGCGGCACCGCCACCCGGGCGCAAATTCCGGGCTACAGGGTTGCGGGCAAAACCGGGACCATAGAGAAACTGGGCGCTTCCGGCTACGAGTCCGACCGGCATACGGCCGTGTTCGCAGGTTTTGCGCCGGCTTCCAAACCCCGTCTGGCGGCGGTGGTTGTGATTGACGAACCGGTGGCCAGGGGATATTTCGGCGGCGAAGTTGCCGCCCCGGTTTTCTCCCGCGTTGCGCTGGGCGCGCTGCGTCTTGTTGGCGCGCCCATGGACGGCGTTCAGCAACCGGCGGAAGCGGTGATGGCGGCGCAATGAATATGACGGCGGATTGCGGGTCCTGGGTGGCGCTGGCTCCGGTTTTTGCCGGCGTCGGCGCCGCGGCCCCCGATATTCGGGTGCGGGGGCTGGCGATGCACAGCAGCAGGGTGGCGCCGCAAGGGCTGTTCCTGGCATGCGCCGGGGCCCGCCATGGCCTTGAGTTCCTGCCCCAGGCCCTCAAGCGCGGAGCCGCGGCCGTGGCTTGGGAGCCGGACAGTGGCCAGTTGGCGCCGGCGTGTTCCGGCAACGTGCGGCACTTTGCTGTTCCCGAGCTCCGCAGCAAGGTGGGGCCTATTGCCGACGCCTACTACGGCCGTCCTTCGCAAGACCTGTCGGCAACCTGCATTACCGGCACCAACGGCAAGACCACCGTATCCTGGCTTGCTGCCCATGCCATGGATTTTCTGGGTCGGCCGGCTGCGGCTATGGGCACGCTGGGCTGGGGACGCCCCGGGAGTTTCTCGCCCAGCGCGATGACAACGCCGGATCCTGATGAATTGCACAGGCGCCTGCGCGTTCTTGCCGACGGCGGGGTTGAGCATGTTTTTCTGGAGGCTTCCTCGCAGGGCCTCGATCAGCAGCGGCTCAACGGCCTGAGAATCCGGCTGGCGGCTTTTACGCAACTGGGCCGTGACCACCTCGACTATCACGGAGACCGGGATGCCTACGGCCGCGCCAAGCAGCGCCTGTTTCTGGAGCATGGGCCGCAAATTTCGGTAATCAACGTGGATGACCCGTTTGGCGCCAAACTTGCGCGGCGCTGCCCCGGGACCGTTCTCAGTGTTGCCTGCGAAGGACGGAATCCCGCGTCCCTGTCGCTGGCAAGCGCGCGCCCTATTCCTGCGGGGCTGCGGCTGGAATTGAAGGAAAACGGCGAGCGCTTTGAACTCTCAAGCCGCCTGCGCGGCGGCTTCAACGGCGCCAACCTGGCGCTGGCCTATGCGCTGCTCAGAGCCTTGAGGGTTGGCCGCAGCGAAGCCGCGGACGCATTGTCGAAATGCCCCGCGCCTCCGGGCCGCATGGAGCACTTTGGCGGCGGCGCGCTTCCCGATGCCTTCGTCGATTACGCGCACACTCCGGAAGCGCTGAGCGCAGTGCTGGAAGAACTCAAGGCTCGCAAGCCGAAGCGTTTGTGGTGCGTAATTGGATGCGGCGGCGAGCGCGACGCCGGCAAGCGGGCCGAAATGGGGCGGGTGGCCGGTTCGCTGGCCAACGAGTTGTTTATCACGTCCGACAATCCGCGCGGCGAAGACCCGCGGGCCATCGCCGAGCAGGTGCTGGCGGGAGTTTCCGGCCAGGCTGTGCTTGAACTGGACCGGAGCAGGGCAATTCGGGAGGTCCTGCACGCGGCGCAGCCCGGCGATATTGTGCTGGTGGCGGGCAAGGGCCACGAAGCGGTTCAGATAAGCGGCGCAAGGACGCTGTCGTTTTCCGATGCCTCGGCGGTGCGCGAGGCCCTGGCGGCCTATCCGAGATCCGCGCAGTGATAGCGGGCAATCTTTCGGAATGGGCCGCGGCGATGGGCGGCGAGTTGCGCGGCGCGGACGGGCGCTTCGCTGGCGTGAGCACCGACAGCCGCGCGCAGCTCCGGGGCGCATTGTTTTTCGCCTTGCGCGGAGAGCGCTTCGATGGCGCCGATTTCCTGGCGGCGGCGGTTGCCGGAGGCGCCCGCGGGGCGGTGCTGGAACGCCCTTTGCCTGAACAGGTGGCCCAGATTATCGTTCCGGATACGCGCCGCGCGCTGGCCGATTGCGCCAGGATTTGGCGGAACCGGTTCGACATCCCGATTATTGGCATTACCGGCAGCAACGGGAAAACCACCGTCAAGGAGTTGACGGCATCGATTCTGCGCGCCGAGTGGGGCGCCCAGGCCGTGCTTTCCTCGCCGCGCAGCTTCAACAACGAGGTTGGCCTGCCGTTAACGCTTCTTGATCTTGCGGACCAGCACAAGGCGGCGGTGCTGGAGTTCGGCGCCAGCCGCGCGGGCGACATCGGCAAGCTGGCGGAAATTGCCCGGCCCGCCATTGGCGCGCTGCTTAACGCATCGCCGGCCCACCTTGAGGGGCTCGGAGACGTGGAAAGCGTTGCGCGCGAGAAGGGCGCGCTGCTGTCGAGCTTGCCGCCCGGCGGAGTGGGCGTGGTTCCTGCAGCAACTCCGTTTTCCGGGTATTGGCAGGGCTTGCTTGGTTCACGCCAGGCGCTGCGGTTTGGGGGGGACGGGGAGTTTCGCGCCCGCAACGCCAGGCGCATCAACCAGGGCCTTCGTTTCCAACTGCTCTGCCCCGCTGGCGAGGTTCAAATCGAAACGCGGCTGATTGGCGCCCACAACCTGCGCAACGCGCTTGCAGCATGCGCTCTGGCCGCCGCCGCGGGAGCGGGGTTGCCGGCCATGGCGACCGGGCTGGCAGCGCGCGCAGCGGTTGCCGGGCGTCTGCAGGTGCGTGAGCATGGCGCCAGAGTGCGGGTAATCGACGACTCCTACAACGCCAATCCTGCCTCGGTATCGGCCGGGATAGGCGTGCGGGCGGGCCAGAATGGGGAGCGCTGGCTGGTGGTGGGCGACATGGGCGAATTGGGTGCGGATTCTTCCGCCTGGCACCGCAGGGTGGGCGAGGAGGCGCGCCGCGCCGGAGTGGACCGCTTGTATTGCGCCGGCGGTCATAGCCGTCAGGCGGCAAGG
>RKRP01000163.1 GCA_007571315.1 Gammaproteobacteria bacterium | reverse complement strand
AGGGTTCCCGGTTCGTGCCCTCGAACACACTGAGGCCGAAACCGTACGGGAACAGCGGATCGTAGTTTTCGTCGCCCCGGTTCAGTGGCGTTTGAACCGGGCTGCGCGGCCAGGAGAATGACAGGCGCCCGGCGAAGTCATGAATGATTGCGTCATTCCCGTCCCTGAACAGGACATCGGCTACGCCTTTGCCCTCGGTGCCGGGCAGCCAGGCGGCGATGAAGGCGTCCGATGCGTTGAGTTCCGGATTAACCCACAGCGGGCGCCCGCTCAGAAACACGGAAACAACCGGCACTCCCGCCGAACGCAGCCTTCGCAGAATTCGCAAGGGTTCCGGGTGACGGGCGGAGAAGCTCAAATGCGCCACGTCGCCTTGCCCTTCGGCGTAGGGTTCTTCGCCGAATACGACAATGGCGGCATCCGGCCGCTCGCCAAACTCGCCTTGCGGGCTTGCTTCGACGCTGCCGCCCCCGGCGCTCACCCGTTCTTCAATGCCGCGCAGTATGGAGTCTCCGTTCGGAAAGTCGCCGTTGTTGTTGAACGTGCCCTGCCAGGTGAGGGTCCAGCCGCCGCATTGCTTGCCGATGTTGTCGGCGCCATCGCCAGCCACCAGCACGCGCAGCCCGGGCTTCAGCGGCACTATTCCGCCTTCGTTCTTCAGCAGCACCAGGGACTCGCGCGCCGCCTGGCGGGCCAGCGCGCGATGCCGGGGCGCGGCCAGCGCCCGCAGGTTTCCGGCGCCGGCGCGCCTGGAGGGCCGAGACTTTGCGAACAGTCCCATGCGCGCCTTCACGCGCAGGATGCGGCGCGCGGCGTCGTTGACCCGGTCCATGCTCAAATGGCCCCGCTTCAGCCGGTCCAGCAGGCACTCGTGCGCCTGCCGCCAGTTTTCGGGCGCCATGAGCATGTCGATTCCGGCCATTACCGACTCGGCGCAGGCATTGCCGAAGCTCTCGCCAGCCTGCTGAAACCCGTTCCAGTCGCTGATCACGAATCCCGTAAATCCCATCTGCTCCTTGAGCGCATGGGTGAGCAAATGCCTGTGGCCGTGCAACTTGTGGCCGTTGAAGTCGTTGAAGGCCGCCATTACGACCTGCGCGCCGGCCGCGATGGCGGCCATGTGCCCCGGTGCGTGGAGGTCGCGCAGTTGCCTTTCGCTGCATCGGGTGCTGCCCTGGTCAATGCCTTTATCGGTGCCGCCTTCGCCAACGAAGTGCTTGGCCGTTGCCAGCACCTTCTTCGGCCCGCCTGGCGCGCCCAGGGTGGCATCGCCCTGCAGGCCCCGAATCAGCCGGGGCGCATATTCGCGCACTATTTCCGGGCTTTCCGAATAGCCTTCGTAGGTTCGCCCCCAGCGGTCATCCCGCACCACCGCCAGCGTGGGCGCGAAGGTCCAGTCCATTCCGCTGGCCGCCATCTCGGCTGCGGTGGCCGCGCCAATGTCCTCCAGAAGTTGCGGGTTGCGCGCGGCGCCCAGCCCGATGTTGTGCGGAAAAACGGTGGCGCCAAACACATTGGAGTGGCCATGCACCGCATCCGTCCCCCACATGATTGGCGCGCCGCCCCCGGCGGTGGAAGCCTCGAAGAACGCATCCGCCAGCTTCAGCCATTCGCTCAAGGCGGCGCGCTTGTTGTTGCCGGGGGCGCAGCCGCCGCCGTTGAGTATCGCGCCCACGGGAACCTCAGCCAGGTCTTCCGGCGCAATCGACGATATTTCCGCCTGAATCATCTGCGCGACCTTTTGCCGGGCCGTCATCCTCTCCAGCCGCTTGGCCACTTCCGCTTCGATTCGCGCCTGCGCTTCCGCGTCCCGGTCAATCGGGCTGCGGCAATCAGGCCAGCGCAGGGCCTCGCAGCGCCCGCTCACTATTCGGCGGCGCCGCCAGGCGCGGCAAGCGACTTGCGCACCACGATTTCGCAGTCGAATTCCTGATTTGCCGCCATATGAGTGTTTCCGGCAACCTGGTCGATCAGGCGCGCTGCGGCGGTTGAAGCCATCTCGCTGATCGGCTGCCGCAGCGTGGTTAGCGGCGGCCAGGTGTGCGAGGCGATCGGCGAATCGTCAAACCCCACCACAGACACATCGCCCGGCACATCAAGGCCCAGTTCGCGGGCCGCCACGATTGCGCCGGCGGCCATATCGTCGTTGCTGGCAATGAGAGCGGTAGGGGAGGGCTGCCCGCAAAGCAGCTGGCTTGCCGCCTGCTTGCCGGAGTCGAAGGTAAACCAGCCTTTGGCGATCGCCTGCTCGCCGGAATCCAGGCCGTGCTTGCGAACGCTCGCCAGAAAGCCGCGCAGCCGCTTGTGGCTGGAGCCGTGGCGCGGGTCGCCCTGGATGAACCCGAGCCGCCGGTGCCCGATCGAAATGACATGGTCGGTGAGTTGCTCGCTGGCTTCCCGGTCCTTGGGGTTTACCGCAATGGTGTCCGGCACGGCTGCGCCCGGCGCCACCTGCGCCATGGGAATTTCGAGTTCTTTAAGCATCCCGACAATATCCGCGCGGTCGCTGAGAGGCGCCAGCAGCACCACGCCGTCAACCCGCGTCTGAAGAACGAAGCGGCGCACATCGTCAACCGGGGCCTGCTCCGGGCAGGGACGCAGCAGCAAGGACAGCTTGCGCAACCGGCAGGCATCGAATACGCCTTCCAAGGCTTTCTGCACGTAGCTGAACTCCTGAGGGTTCTCATACACAAGGCCAAGCGAGTGGGTGCGCCTGCCCTTCAGCCCCCGGGCCTGGGGATGAGGCTCGTAACTGCAATCCCTGATGGCTTGCAGCACCCGCTCGCGAGTGCTGGCGCGGACCGCGGGTTCCCCGTTCAGCACCCGCGAAACGGTTTTGATCGACACCTCGGCCCTGGCGGCCACATCGTGGATTGTGGCCCTTGCAACACCGTGCGCGGCCCTGGCTTGCTGGCTGTCACTCATGGCGCGGATGATGCCTGCGTCCCCCAATGCCTGGCGGGCCGCCGGCGAACCCGGCGCGCGCGATGGCGCCGGGTTCGCCGGGCGCAGGCCCCCTTGAGAAGCGGGGGCTTGCGCTAAAAGCCCTTGCTGAACCGCACTCCGTAGGTTCTCGGCGGGAAGAAGTTGGCGCGCCAGTAGCCCGGCCCCGGATCGGCCCACGAGCGCATCAGCTCATCGCTCAGGTTGTAGCCAAACAGCACCAGCGCCCAGCCCTGGATTTCATTGATGATACGGAAGTTGGCATTGAAAGAGCTGACCGCCTTCTGGCCGGCATGGAACGGGCCGTCCGTGTAGTTGTTGTCGTTGAAGAACATCTCGGCCTGCCAGTTCCAGGTCAGGGAAGGGCCAACAACCCAGCCATTGCCCAGCCACCAGGTGTGATCCAGGGTGGCGGAGAATGACCATTCCGGCGACCACGGGAGCTTGTTGCCCGACAGATCCGCCGGCCTGCGCAGGGTGTTGTCGCCACGCAATTGGGTGGGATCCTGCGCCGGGCAGGGCGTCAGTCCCAGATAGGCGCGCTCAAAGCAGAACAGGCCGTCCTCGCCGTCCTCAAGCTTGTCGATTTCGGCGTTCAGCCAGGACACCCAGCCGTAGAAGCGGCCACCGGCCCAGGGCTCAGCCCAGTCCCATTCGAATTCCGCGCCGAATATCCCGGCTTCCGCCAAGTTGGTGGTGAGCAGCGTGCCGATGTCGTTGCCGCTGTTGACCGACTCGCCCACGATTACCCACGAGGTGCGCTGCATGTCGGTGTAGTCGCTGAAGAACACGTTGGCGAGCAGGCGAAGGTTGCCATCCAGCGCTTCCCCCTTGAGGCCCAGTTCAAACGTGATGACTTCCTCCGGGTCGTACGGAAAGGCCGTAATCTCGCCGCATTCGCACACGTCCACCTTGTCGCCGAAGCCGCCTGCCTTGAAGCCGCTGGCGACATAGCCATAGGCGAACAGATCTTTGCTGATGAGATAGTCGAAGCCGGCCCGCCAGGTGCCCTTCGCCCAGTCCGCCTGATAGGTGTTGTCGGTGCCCGGGATCCGCGTCGTGAAGTCTTCCGCCAGCGAGCCCATGGCTGGCGTCAGCTTGTCGGCCTGATAAAAGGCCGGGTCAGCCGCCCAGCCGGGCACAATCCCAATCAGGCCCCAGGATTCGTACCAGAACGAGCCCGCCGGGTCGTATGCGCCGGGGTTGACCCAGTAGCCGATCGTCTGGTGGTTGGAGCCCCCCCGGTCGTATTTCTCGTCCCAGGTTTGGCGGTAGCCGAAGGTGACATTGGCCCGTTCCGTAACCGCGTAGTCGAACTGGGCGAACAAGGCCTCCGTAGATACGCCGCGGTCCGGCTGCATGAATGCCTGCGCCAGCGGAATTCCGCCCGCGCAGCAAAAGGGCAGCTCCACGTCGAATCGAATCGAATTTTCCTCGTCCATGTAGAAGGCGCCGACGATCCACTGGAGCTTGCCGTCGCCGGTGGATTTGAACTGCAGCTCATGCACCATGGACTTGTAGGTGGAATAACGGGTGGTCAGTTGCAGATCCTCGAAGGGGAACTTCACTTCCACGCCAAACCCCAGTCGCTCGAAGGCCGCCGCGTCGCGCACTAATGGCGGAGCGCCGCAGCAGAAGCGGGCGATGCCGTAGCCCGGATGATCCGGATCCACCCAGGCGCCGCCGTCGCCGTCGTACTGCTGGAAGCGGTCCTGCTTCGACCAGGCGGCGCGATATTCCATGAGAATGCCGCCGGTGATGTCCCAGGTAAACTCCGAGCGCAGCGTGTTGATGGTGAAATCGAGCTCCCCGGGCACGTTGATGCGCGCGTGCCACTGATCGTGTTCGCACTCGAAGAAAGTGCCTTCGGCCTTCTCGCAGTCCTTCAGCGACAGGCCGCCCGGGCTGTTGTCCTGGAAGTGGTCGTAGGTGAGCTGCCACTCCGCTGAATCGCTTAGCAGGGCGCGCGCGGCCACGCGGGTGGCCCAGCGGTCCTCGGCGAAATAGGCTTCGTCCCTGGACACGTCACGGTTCCGGCGCTGGTCCGTGTTGGGGATGCCATCGGCGGGAATCTCGAAATTGCCGTCGCCATCCGGGTCGAACGCCAGGTCGAACCGGTCCGCTTCCTGGTCGATGAAGGAGTCCGCCGTTTGCATCATGCCGGAAACGCGCAACGCCAGCCTGTCGTTGACCGGAAAGTTGAACCAGGCGCGCGCCCCGAACCGGGCGAAATTGCCGGCATCCAGCTCGGCGTGGCCTTCAAGCTTTTCGGTGTCGGGCCGCGACGTGATGATATTGATGCTGCCGGATGTCGAATTGCGGCCAAAAAGCGTGCCCTGCGGTCCGCGCAGAATCTCAACCCTGGCCACGTCATGCAGCAGCGCCAGGCCTGCCTGGGGCCTGGGCGAGTACATGCCGTCCACATGGATGGCCACGGTGGGGTCGCCCAGTTCGGTGAAGTTGTTGGATGTGATGCCGCGCACGGTAACCTGCACGCCGGAATCCGAAGGCGAGGTTCCTACCTGCATGTTGGGCACCAGGTCGCCAATGTCCGTAACGTCGGTCACGCCCTGGCTGGTCAGTTGCTCCTGGCTGAGCGCGGAAACCGCGATGGGCGTGGACATGAGGTCGGTGGCCCGCTTGGTTGCGGTCACCACGATTTCCTCGATTGTGATTGCGTTGTCGCCGCTGGCGCCGTCCTGCTGCCCCAGAACCGGTCCGGCGCCGCCGAGAATCAAAAGCGGCAGCAAGGCGGCGGACGGACGCAAGCGCCAGGAAGCTGTGGCGCGAAGATCAAACATGATTTCCTCCCCTGATTCGATCTGGAAATTTGACTCTAGCCATGAATGACAACGTTGTCAAGCGCCATCGCAGGCGCCATTCGCATTCAACTCCGCCAGCGCAAGGCTGCCTGAAAAGGCCTGTCTCTTGCGCGGCGCGCTCCCTGTTGGCGCGCTCTATGGCGCACAGTGATTCTTGCGGATACAATGCTGCCCCCTGTGACGGGGCCATAGCTCAGCCGGGAGAGCGCTTGCATGGCATGCAAGAGGTCGGCGGTTCGAGCCCGCCTGGCTCCACCAGAATCCCGGCGTCCCCATCGTCTAGTGGTTAGGACATCGGCCTTTCACGCCGGCAACAGGGGTTCGAATCCCCTTGGGGACGCCAAGCTATTGCGCAAGAATTTCGAGTTGAACGCACTGTGATGACTGTTGCCCGGGGAACGCCCGGCTCGCCCCCCGCCGCGAACCCGCAATCCTTTCCGCTTCTGGGCAGCGATGAGCCCCCTCCGCGCGAGGTGCTGCGGGGCGATTCCCTCGCGCCCCAACTTGTCATTTGCGATCATGCCAGCGCGCGCATCCCGCGGGCGCTGAATCAGCTGGGCCTGCCGCCGGAACATCGCCGCAGCCATATCGCTCTCGACCTCGGCGCCGGCGATTTGGCGCGCGCCCTGGGCGAGCGCCTCAATGCAACCACAGTGCTGTGCAATTACTCGCGGCTGGTGGTTGATTGCAACCGGGCGATTTCCGATGCCTCCGCCTTTCTCGAAGTGAGCGATGGCATTCCGGTGCCGGGCAACATGCGGATGAGCGAGGAACAGAAGGCGCAGCGGGTGGCGGCCATTCATCGCCCGTACCACGCGGCGGTGCGCAGGGAACAGGACCGCCTGCTCGGCATTGTCGAAGCGCCGGCGCTGATTTCCGTGCACAGCTTCACGCGGTTGCTGCAAGGCGAGGACCGGCGCTGGGATTGCGGCGTGTTATGGGACCTCGACGCGCGCATTGCCGCTCCGTTGCTGGACGGCCTGCGGTCCAGCGGCGAGCTGCTCGTGGGGGACAATGAACCGTACTCGGGAAGGCACAAGGAGGACTACTCCGTGGACCATCACGCCGAGGAGCGCCGGTTCCCCTGCGCAGCTGTGGAAGTGCGCCAGGACCTGCTTGGCGCGCCTGCCGCGGTTGAGCGCATGGCCGACCGTCTGCACGCCGTTTTGCGCCCGATCCTGGACGACCCGCAACTTTACACGCTGCGCCCATAAGGGCTTCGCCTCTGCGTATTTGGGCAAAGACCGCCCCATGAAAGATTTTTTGCGCCGATTTTGTAGCATGGGCGGCGATTCCGCGTTATGATTTCCGCTACTAACAAACAGGACGGACCGGAGCCGCGAGGCTTGGTCTGCCGTCTAAGGGGGCTTTGGACATGCTGATTCTTACCCGCAGGTCAGGAGAGGCCGTAATCGTTGGCGACAATGTGCGCATAGCAGTTCTGGACATCCGCGGCAACCAGGTGAGGCTTGGCGTGGAAGCGCCGCGCGAGGTCACCGTGCATCGCGAAGAGGTGTACCGGCGCATCGTGGAAGAGCACGGCGGCAATATCGCCGATGATGAAGAAGATTAGGACCAGGGCCGGAGAGGTGGCTGAGCGGACGAAAGCGCTCCCCTGCTAAGGGAGTAAGGGTTAGAAGCCCTTCGTGGGTTCGAATCCCACCCTCTCCGCCAAACCCGGCCCGGACTTTCCAAATCCTGACTGCTTCTTGATGAAGTAACTCCTCTTCACTCTTCTTCGCCGGCCGAGCGTCAGCGAGCATCGGGTGCCGCAGCGGGCAGGCGAAGGACGAGAAACGCAGCCGCGGCAGGCCGGCGCGCCGCGTGGCTGCGCGGGCGCGGTCGGCGAACAACCTGTCCTGTTGCTTTGGCCCAGCACTATTTATACGAAGATTAGCGAAGTTATAAAAACCTCATATACCTCGCTAATTTCCATATAATTCAACTCATGGACCCGGTGAGAAATCCGTACGCGCCCGGTGCCGGGTCGCCGCCGCCTGAACTTGCGGGCCGCGATGAGCTGCGCCAACGGGCGCGCATCGCCTTGCAGCGGCTGGCGCTTGGAAGGCCGGCGAAGAGCATCTTGCTTGTCGGTCTTCGCGGCGTGGGCAAAACCGTCTTGCTTGATCGCATGCGAACCGATGCCGAAGCGTCGCGAGCGCCCCGAATCCACGTCCTTTGGATCGAAGCGCCGGAGGATAGGTCCCTGCCGGCCCTGCTGGCGCCGCGATTGCGCACCGCGCTCCTGAAGCTCTCTCGCAACGAACAGGCAAGCGACTTGGCCAGACGGGCCTTGCGCGGCCTCGCCGGATTCGCCAAGGCGCTGAAGGTCAAATTTCAGGACGTCGAGGTGGGGCTGGATTTTGAGCCTGAGCCTGGCTTTGCAGACAATGGCGATCTCGAACAAGACTTGCAGGCGCTATTTGAAGCAGTAGGGCAAGCCGCTCAGCAAGGAGAGTCCGCATTGGCGCTTTTCGTTGATGAATTGCAATACGTTGCGGAGGCCGAACTCGCCGCGCTCATTACGGCGATGCACCGCGCCGCCCAGCGGCGGTTGCCCCTGATTCTGGCCGGCGCCGGATTGCCCCAGTTGCGCGGCAGGATGGGCAACGCGAAATCCTACGCCGAGCGCCTGTTTGACTTTCCCGAAATCGGTCCCTTGAAAGACCACGAAGCTCGAATCGCAATTGCGAAACCTGCTGAAGAAGAAGGTGTTGAAATTACCGATGATGCGCTCGACAGCATTGTTTCCAGGACTCAGGGGTTTCCGTACTTTCTGCAGGAATGGGGCAAACATGCCTGGGATGCCGCCCATGATTCGCCGATAACCGCTCGCGATGTGGATGTGGCGAGCAGCATTGCGGTAGCCGCGCTGGACGAGAGCTTTTTCAGAGTTCGGTTTGACCGCCTCACGCCGCTTGAGAAACGCTACTTGCGCGCCATGGCGCAACTCGGAGCCGGACCGCACCGCTCCGGTGAAATAGCCAAACTGCTTGACAGGGAAGTGTCATCGCTTGCGCCCACCCGCAGCCAACTCATTGCCAAAGGAATGGTGTGGAGTCCCAGTCACGGCGACACGGCCTTCACGGCGCCTCTTTTCGACCAATTCATGAATCGCATCATGCCGGGAGACGGCTGGAAATACGCATGACCGCAAGGGCGGGCGCCAAGGGTGTGATTGAGAGTCTTCCGGTGACTTCCGCCTCGCTCCTCCGGATAGTAAATTGGCGCCTAAAATAGGAAATTGCATTATGAAAGCGAATAAAGGCGAAAGCGCCGGTATTTACTCCTTGGGCAATGCCCGGCTCAACCGGCGCGCTTTTGTCGCCGCCGGGGGTTCGCTGGTGGTGGCGGCGTGGCTTCCTTCCGGGCGGGCGAGCGATGAGGAAAGGTTCCGGCCCAGCGTCTGGATCGAGATTGTCCGCTCCGGCGAGGTGCTTTTTACCTGCGACCGCACCGATATGGGGCAGGGCAGCCCGGCGGCGCTGGCCCGCATTGTTGCCGACGAACTGGAAGCGCCATGGGAGCGGGTGAAACTGACGCGCATGCCGGACAATCCGGCCGTCTGGCCGCGGCCCATGGGCACCGGCGGCAGCACATCGGTTCGCGGCTCCTTTGAACTGTTGCGCCAGGCCGCCGCCTCGGCAAGAGAGATGCTGCGAACCGCGGCGGCCAATGAGTGGGGCGTTGACCCCGGCGAGTGCGCCTGCCTTGAAGGCGGGGTGACGCATGCGCAAACGGGCGCCCGGCTGGATTACGGCTCGCTGGCCGCCGCCGCGGCGCAGCTGGAACCGCCCGCGGACCCGCCGCTTAAGGACCCGTCGCAATTTCGCCTCATAGGCCGGCCGTATCCCCGGCCGGATATTCCGCCCAAGGTGCTTGGAACTCAAGGCTACGCTATCGATGTGCGCCTGCCCGGGCAGAGGACCGCCGTGATTGCGCGCTCGCCCTGGCCTGGCGCAGTGCCAATGCGCCCCGCGTATGATGCCCAGGCGGCGCTGAGTCTCCCCGGCGTTGAAGACGTTTTCGAGATCCCGGGCGATGAGCGCCGCCCGCCCGGCGTTGTGGTGCTGGCGCGCGATTTCTGGGCGGCGCAGCAGGGCCGCGCCGCGCTGGGCGTGGAGTGGACCGCCGCAAGCCTGGATTCGCCAGGC
>RKRP01000024.1 GCA_007571315.1 Gammaproteobacteria bacterium | reverse complement strand
CGAAGGTATGATCGCGCACGGGCATATCCACAGGGAAGAAATTTGAAATTGCAATTGACGATCCATGTGGCGGCCGCATGAGGTGTTCCCCTCCCTTCAATGCCGCGCGGCGCTCTGAGCGGCTAACCCGCCTGGAGTTTTCGGCGGCGCGCGCTCTGCGAACCGCGGCGGCGGGCAAGCTGCGCCCGGCCATGTTGTTTTCCGCGGGGAAGGACTCGTGCGTGATTCTGCATCTGGCGCTGAAGGCTTTTGCCCCTGCGCTTCCGCCGTTTCCCTTGCTGAGCGTGGACACAACCTGGAAATTTCCGGAAACCTATGCCTTTCGCGACAGGGTGGCGCGAAAGGCAGGAATGAAATTGATTGTTCAGATCAATCAGGAGGGCCTGCGGCAGGGCGTCGGCCCGTTCACCCATAGCGCTGCGGAGCATGTCCGGGTGATGAAGAGCGGCGCGCTTCAGCAGGCATTGGACGAGCATGGTTTCGGGGCGCTGATTGACGGGGCGCGGGGCGATGAGAAGAGGTTTCGCAATCGCGCCCGGACGGCTTCCGCCGCCTCGCAGGACTCGGCGCGCCCGGGCGCAGGCAAAGAACCTATGCGCTTTTTTCCCCTCGCCGGCTGGAACGAGCTCGACGTGTGGCGCTACATTGCGCTTGAGCGCATCGAAGTGCCGCAGCTGTACTTCGCGGCGCCCCGGCCCGTTGTGCTGCGAAACGGGCTGCTCATTGTTCGCGCCGATGAGCGAATGGCGCTGAAAGCTGGCGAGAAGGCGCGAATCCGCAGAGTGCGCTTCCGCTCGCTGGGCTGTTGGCCGCTCACTGGCGCGGTGGAATCTGAAGCGCAGGATATGCCCGCCGTTTTGCGGGAGCTTCGATGCGGACGCGGCTCCGAACGCGCCGGCCGCGCGCAGGACCTCGCGGAGCGAGGCGGCTATTTCTGATGCCGCCCCGGCATTTTTCCCCTGAAGCTCCGCAACCCTTCGCGCTTTGGCTTACGGGTTTGCCAGCGGCCGGCAAGACCACCCTGGCCAGCGAAATTACCTGCCGTTTGCGTGATTTGGGCCTTTCAGTGTGCCTGCTGGACGGCGATATCATGCGCCGCGGGCTGAATGCCGACCTCGGTTTTGGCGAGCGCGACCGAGCTGAGAACATACGCCGGGCGGCGGAGATTGCCCGGCTTCTCCTCGATTCCGGAATCATCGTGGTGGCGGCGTTGATCTCGCCGTTTCGAGCGGGACGCGCGAACGCTCGGGAAATTGCGGGCGCCGGGCGGTTTTTGGAAGTTTTCGTTGACGCGCCGCTGGATGTTTGCCGGCAGCGGGACCCTAAAGGGCTGTACGCCAAAGCGGGAGCGGGCCAGATCAGCGATCTCACGGGAGTCGGTTCGCCGTACGAACGACCGCTGCGCCCGGAGCTCCATCTGCGCTCCGATCAAAATACGCCGCAGGCGCTTGCCGACGAGGTTCTCCGGCGCCTCAGGGATGAAGGTCGCCTGTAGCGCGCCGCGCCGCTGTCCAGAGGCGAGACAGGAAACTGGCTAGAAACGATCCTTGCGGCGCCTCACCTCGGCGAACACGTCCACATTGTCGGCGCCTTGCATTCCCAGTTGCGCCCGGATGCCCCGGCTGCCGGGCCTGAGGAAGGGATTGGTGCGGCGTTCCTGGCGCATTGTGGTGGGGACGGTTGGGAGCCCTTCGGCGCGCAGCCGCTCAACTTCCTCCATCCGCTTGATCAGGGCGCGGTTTTCCGGGTCCACGGTCAGCGCGAAGCGGCCGTTGCTGCGCGTGTATTCATGCGCGCAGTAGATGCGCGTTCGGCCGGGCCAGTTCAGCAGTTTCTGCAGCGAGTCCCACATCTGCCTGGGCGAGCCTTCGAAAAGGCGGCCGCAGCCCATGGCGAACAGGGTGTCGCCCACGAAGCCTGCGTTCTCGCTGGCGAAGTAATACACGATGTGGCCCCTGGTGTGTCCCGGGGTGTCATAGATCCGCGCCTTGGCACTGCCGAATTCCAGCGTTTCGCCTTCGCCCACTTGCAGGTCGATGCCGGGGATGCGGGCAGCGTCGGCGCGGGGTCCCACGACGATGCAGCCGGTGCTTTCCTTAAGCCGCATGTTGCCGCCGGTGTGGTCGGGGTGATGGTGGGTGTTGAGGATGTGCGTCAGGCGCCAGCGCTTGCGCTCAAGTTCGCGGTTGATGGCGCGCGGATCGGGCGTGTCGATGGTTGCGGTCACTCCAGAGAGGCGCTCGTGGATCAGGAACCCGTAGTTGTCCGACAGGCAGGGAAACTGGTGGATTTGCAGCAGCGCCATTTTCGCCAGCTTCAGGTTTCCCGAAGGCGCGGTTTGAGTTCGGCCAGGTTGCAGGGGCGGGTGCGGGTGTCGAGTTGCGCCTCAATGAGCTTGTCCCAGCCGGTGGCCACGGCGTTGCGCGAGCCGGGCAGGCAGAACACGAAGGTGCCGTTGGCCAGCCCCGCCAGACAGCGCGATTGCAGCGTGGACGTGCCGATGTCTTCGTAGGACAACACTCTGAACATCTCGCCGAAGCCTTCGATCTGCTTATCGAGCAGCGGCCTTACGGCCTCAGGCGTGCCGTCGCGGCCGGTGAGGCCGGTGCCGCCGGTGGTGATGACTGCATCCACATCCTCATCGGCGATCCACCGGGACACCGCGGCGCGTATGCGATACCGGTGGTCCGGTTCGAGAAGGCGCTCGCGCAGCTTGTGACCGGCGCCGGCAATGCGCTCTGCCAGCAGCGCGCCCGAATCGTCCGTGGCCAGCGTGCGGCTGTCCGATACGGTGAGCACCGCGATGCTTAGCGGCAGAACGGTGTCCGGCTTGCCGCCCAAGTTTTCGCCCTCCAACGCTTCCGGAGATTTTAGCCCGGCCCTTGCGCTTGCTGCTCCGCCTTT
>RKRP01000014.1 GCA_007571315.1 Gammaproteobacteria bacterium | reverse complement strand
CGTATGAGAGTTTCTTTTCCGAGCAATTCGGAGCGTTGGGATTCACTCTCGACAGTCCGCCGACCGAGGCGGACTTGCTCTCGTTGAATTTTTCATCCGAGCAGATTAGCGCTATAAGCGATCGTCTGGACGAAATTCGAGATGGCGAAGGGCGAAAAGGGCGGATCCAACACGATCCGCCACCGTACATCGCTTACGCTCAACCGAATTGCGTGGGCGTGTTAGGTTATGTCTCCTTTAATATGCTGCAGCATTGGTGCGCCAGCGGCTATGCCCAGTCATACCAGATAGCGGGCCAGCCGGCGTGTCATCCCTGCTCGTCCATCCTGACGCCAACACCATAACGGCGGACCGCCGCAAAAGGCGTAGCGCACGCTCCTGGCTTGCGGAGGCGATTCGCCGGTCGATATACGCCAGCGTCTGGTCCAAGCGGTCCAGCGTGGCCGGCCGGCCAGAAACAGTGTGGTATTGATGGGCGGAGATACCGGCCCGCCGGTTACCGCAACCCGCAGCGGCTGACCCAGCGTCCCGAACGAGATTCCTTGGGAATCAACGACCTTCGCGATGCAGGTGCTGTGTGCTCCTTGCGCCAGCAGCGGCCTGGTGGGCGATGCTGGGATTGAACCAGCGACCCCTGCCGTGTGAAGGCAGTGCTCTCCCGCTGAGCTAATCGCCCGTTGGCGGGTATTATTGACCGCCGCGCGCGCGGGCCGCAAGTGCTGCGAGCAGCGCCGCGAATAGCGCTCCGGGCCCCCGCTGCCGCTCCCGAATTTGAAGCCATGACTGCTGTCCGCACTCGTTTTGCTCCCAGTCCTACCGGTGCGCTGCACTTGGGCGGGCTGCGCACGGCCCTGTACAACTGGCTGTATGCGCGTCGGCATGGCGGCGAGTTCTTTCTGCGGATCGAGGACACCGACCGCCAGCGCTCTTCCGAGGCGCATACGCAGGGGCTGGTCGAGGCGCTGCGCAGCTTTGGCCTGGACCTGGACGGTGCGCCGGTGCTGCAGTCGTCGCGGGTGGAGCGCCATCAAGAGGTTGCGCGGGAGTTGCTGAAGCGGGGTTTCGCCTACCGTTGCTATTGCTCGCCGGACGAGCTTGCGGCCATGCGCGAGGAGCAGCGCGCGCGGGGCGAGGACCCGCGTTACGACGGACGCTGCCGGGAACGCCGCGCGTCCCGCCAAGGCGTGGACCCGGTTATCCGCTTTCGCCGCCCCGATATCAAGGAGGTGGTTGTGCGGGACTGGCTGCATGGCGAAGTGCGCTACCAGAACTCGCAGCTCGACGACCTGGTGCTGTTGCGCGCCAACGGCTCGCCCACCTACCACTTGAGTTGCGTCGCCGACGACCACGACATGGGCGTGCGGCAGGTCATCCGGGGCGACGATCATCTCAACAACACGCCGAGGCAGCTTCAGTTGATTCAGGCGCTGGGCTGGGAGCCGCCCCAGTACTGCCATCTTCCGCTGCTGCTGGCGCCAGACGGCAAGAAGCTCTCCAAGCGCGATGAAGCCACCGACGCGCTGAGCTATCTGCGTTCCGGTTACCTGCCCGAAGCCGTGCTCAACTATCTGGCCCGGCTTGGCTGGTCGCGCGGGGACCGGGAAATATTCTCGATGTCCGAACTGATTGAGTGCTTCGGACGGGAGGGCCTGGGCGCATCGGCGTCCCGGCTGAACCCGGACAAGCTCAAGTGGATCAGTCAGCAGCACATGAAAGCGGCACCCGCGGCCCGCCTAGTTGAAGGGCTGGCGCGGCAGTTGGAACGGCTGGGCCTTGATCCGGAAGGCGGGCCGCCTTTGGCCGCGGTGGCGGAGGCCTGGCGGGAACGGGCCGAAACGCTGGCGGACATGGCAGAAGCTGCGCGCTGGGCCTATGCTGCCGAGATTGAGCTGGACGAGCGCGCGGCGCGCAAGGTTCTGCGGCCAGCCGCGCGCGAGCCGCTCGTGGCCGTCCGGGAGGCGCTGGCAGAGCTTGCGGATTGGACTGCGGCGGATATTCACGCCTGCGTCGAAACCGTTGCGGAGCGCTGCGGGGTTTCGTTCGGCAAGCTGGGGCAGCCGCTGCGGGTGGCGGTGACGGGCGGGCCGGTTTCGCCGCCCATTGATGCCACGCTGTTTCTGGCCGGACGGTCTGCCACGCTGCGGCGCCTGGACCGGGCGCTGGCCCACATCGACAAGCGCATTGCCGCAGCTGCAACCCCGGCTGCCGGCTGAGCGGCGGGCGGAATCTCAACCGGCATGCTGAGCTGCCTTGAGCGAGTCACGGGGCCAGACCCTACTCATGCGGTGATTTGGCTGCACGGCCTGGGCGCCGACGCAGGCGATTTTTGGCCCATCGTGCCGGAACTCGACTTGCCGCCTGAAACCGTCTGGCGTTTCGTGCTGCCCAATGCGCCGGTGCGCAACGTGACCGTGAACGGCGGCGCCCCCATGCGGGCCTGGTTCGACCTGTATGCGCTCGACCGGATGCTTCCTGTGGACAGCGAAGGGATCAGCGCAAGCTGCGCGGCGCTCGAAGAACTGATCGAGCGCGAGCAGCAGCGCGGAATCGCTCCCGGCCGTATCGTGCTGGCCGGCTTCTCCCAAGGCGGTTCAATCGCGGCGCGCGCCGCCCTGCTCGCCAAACGCCCGGTGGCCGCTGTGCTGGCGCTTTCCACCTATCTGCCTTTGGCCGAACCCTTGAATCCGTCCTCCGCGGCCGCGGGTCTCCCGTGCTTCGTGGCGCATGGCCGCTACGATGAGGTGTTGCCGATTCAGCTGGGCTTTCAACTGCGCGACCAACTAAGCGCCGCCGGCTGCCAGGTTCAGTTCCGCGAGTACGAAATGGGGCACCAGTTGTGCGCTCAGGAGATCGTTGACATTGCCGGTTTCCTGCGGGCCGTCGCTGCCGGCCAACCCGCAGCGGTCCGAAACCGGACTGACTGAAACCGATGCGGAGAGCGGCGCGTGCCCAGGAAGGACTGTGTTGATATCGCCAGGCGCTTGCTTCCCGGAAAGGAAAGATGCGGGGCCGCATGGATCGTATAATCACTTTGGTTTTCGGGTTGTGGCGCCGCCGGTGGATTAGCCGCCTGCAGAAAAGCGGGCACGCGCGCCGGGGCATGCCGCAGCCCTTGCGCGCCCCGCTTTTCTGATAGAGTCTGCCCCTGCGAATTGGGGAGCGTGTCTTATTTCCGTAATCGACTGGCTCGTTGTTGGCGCCTATTTTGCGCTGATACTTTGGGTGGCGTGGGTCGCCGGGCGTAAACGGCAGGAAGGCCGCGCCGAGTTCTTTTTGGCGGGGCGCAATGTTGGCTGGTTCGTCGTCGGCGCTTCCATATTCGCCTCCAATATCGGCTCCGAGCACCTCGTGGGCCTGGCCGGCTCGGCCGCCAGCGAGGGCGTTCCGGTAGCGCAGTTCGAAATTCTGGCGGCGTTCGCCCTGCTTTTGCTGGGCTGGCTGTTCGCGCCCTTCTATTTGCGCTCCGGGGTCTTCACCATGCCGGAGTTCCTGGAGAAGCGTTATTCCCGGGGGCCGCGCACGTATCTCGCGGCGATATCCGTAGTGGGCTACGTGCTTACCAAGATCGCGGTCACAGTGGCCGCGGGCGGCATAGTGTTTGAAACGCTCATGGGCATCCCCTTCTGGTGGGGCGCCATTGCGATTGTGGCGCTCACCGGCCTCTACACGGCCTGGGGAGGCCTGCGCGCGGTGCTCTACACCGACATGGCGCAGATGTTTGTGCTGCTGGGCGGCGCGATTGCCGTAACTGTGATCGGACTGAACGCGGCGGGCGGCTGGGAAGGATTGCAAACCGCAGTCAAACCGCAGGCCTTCAGCCTGTGGCGGGACATGAACCACCCTGAATTTCCTTGGACCGGCATCCTGTTTGGCGCTCCCATACTCGCGGTCTGGTACTGGTGCACCGACCAGTTCATCGTGCAGCGGGTGCTGGCGGCCAATGGAATCCAAAATGCGCGCCGCGGCGCCATCCTGGGCGCCTGGCTGAAGCAATTGCCGCTGTTCCTGTTTGTGCTTCCGGGCGTTTTGGCGCTGGCGCTGAGCAACACCGGCGTTCTGGAGCTCAAGGACCCCGACCAGGCGCTCCCTGCCATGATTGGGGCGCTGTTGCCGACGGGCTTGAAGGGCCTGGTGGCCGCCGGGCTTCTGGCTGCGCTGATGAGCTCGCTGTCGTCGGTGTTCAATTCCGCCTCCACCATCTTTACCGTGGACCTGTACCGCCGGTTTGCGCGCGGCGTGAGCGAGGCGCGGCTGGTAAACGTGGGGCGCGTGGCGACCGCGGTGATGGTTGGGCTGGCGCTGTTGTGGATTCCGTTCATGGATTTTGTCTCCGGCGGCTTGTTCACCTACCTGCAAAGCGTGCAGGCTTATATCGCCCCGCCCATTGCCGCAGTGTTCCTGGTGGGCGTGTTGTGGCCCGGCGCCAACGCTGCCGGCGCCAAGTGGTCGCTGGGCGCGGGCGCCGCGCTGGGACTGGCGCGGCTGTCGATCGAGGTGATGACCGGAATGAACCCGGATGCCTTTGCCGGCACCGTGTGGATGAGGCTTGCGGAAATCAACTTCCTGCACGTGGCCATAGGGCTGTTTGCAATATCCACGACCGTGCTGGTGGGCGTGAGCCTTGCCACAGGGAAGGGCTCGTCGGAGCTCACGGTTGGTCGCCGGGAAATCAGGAATCAGCCGGGCTGGCGCGGCGATTTCGCATGGAGCGCCGGCGCAGTGCTGTTTGTGATGCTGATTTGGGCGGTTTTTTCGGAGTGGGTCCTTGCCGGTTGAGCGGAGGCAGCGGGGCAGAAGCGCCCGGCATGTCGACCGGACATTGAGCGCCGCTGCCCAAAGGGCGCTGAGATGACTGCCCCGCGCATTGCGCTGTTCGCCTGGGCGCTTTTGGGGGCAGCCATCAGCGCCGCGGCCGATTTATCTCAATGGCCGCGGCAGTCCAGCCCCTTCCCTTCTGATCCCGTCGAGGAATCCCGGCTGGACAGCATCATTTCCGCCATGACGCTGCGTGACAAGGCGGGGCAGGTCATCATGGGCGAAATCCAGCATGTGTCGCCAACAGACGTAAAGCGCTACCGGCTTGGCGCGGTGCTGAATGGCGGCGGCTCGTTTCCCGGCAAGGAGCGGCATGCGGCGGTGTCGCAGTGGCTGGCCCTGGCGGATGCCTATCACGACGCTTCCGTCGACCGAGACGACGGCCGGCCCCGCATTCCGGTCATCTGGGGCACGGACGCGGTGCATGGCGCCAACAACGTTTTTGGCGCCACGCTTTTTCCGCACAATATTGGCCTTGGAGCCGCCGCTAATCCCGAATTGCTGCGCCTCATAGGGGCCGCCACCGCCCGCGAGGTCGCGGCCACGGGGATTTACTGGAATTTCGCGCCCACGCTGGCGGTGCCGCGCAACGACCGCTGGGGGCGGACCTATGAGGGCTATTCCGAGCATCCAGCCCTGGTGGCTGAACTCGGCGCCGCGCTGATCGAAGGCATGCAGGGCGCCGTTGGACGCGATTTCATGGCGCCCGGCAAGGTGCTGGCCACCGCAAAGCACTTTGTTGGCGATGGCGGCACTGCCGGCGGCGTGGACCAGGGCAATACCGAGGCGAGCGAGGAGGAACTGTCGCGGATTCACGGCGCCGGCTACCGCGCGGCGCTGAGGAGCGGGGCGCAAACGGTGATGGTGTCCTTCAGTTCATGGAACGGCCTGAAGATGCACGCCAATCCGCGCCTGCTGCAGGAGGCGCTGAAGGGGCGAATGGGTTTTGACGGATTCCTGATTGGTGACTGGGATGCCCACTCGCAGGTTCCGGGCTGCACGGCAAGCAGTTGCCCGGAGGCCTTCAACGCCGGCGTGGACATGTTCATGGCCCCCAAAGACTGGAAAGCCCTACGCCGCAACCTGCTTCGCCAGGTCCGCAGCGGCGAAATCCCGGCCGAACGGCTTGACGATGCCGTGCGCCGGATTTTGCGCGTGAAGCTTCGCGCCGGACTGCTGGACGCGCCGCGGCCTTCGGAACGTCCGCTGGCTCCGCCAGGCGAGGCCGCGGCGGTTCATCGTTCGGATTGGCTCGGCCACACTCAGCATCGCGCCCTGGCTCGGCGGGCGGTGCGGGAATCGCTGGTGCTGTTGAAGAATGAGCGCGGCGCGCTGCCCGTTGCTCCGAACGCCAAAATACTGGTGGCTGGCGCGGCGGTGGCCAATATTCCCGGTCAGCTGGGCGGCTGGTCGATGACCTGGCAGGGCGACGACACCGAAAACGCGGATTTCCCGAACGCCGCCAGCATTCTGGATGGCTTGCGCGCCGCGGTCTCGGAGGCGGGCGGAACCGTGGAGTTCCGGCGTTTTTCCGAGGTTTTGCGGGACCCGGCGGAATCGCTCCCGGATGTCGCGCTTCTGGTATTCGGAGAGAAGCCTTATGCCGAATACGAGGGCGATGTGGAAACCCTGGAATTCAGCCCGCGCGACAAGTCGCACCTTAAAGCCGCCCGCCGCCTGCAAGCCGCCGGAGTTCCCGTTGTCAGCGTGCTGCTTACCGGCCGGCCGCTCGCGGTGCTTGGCGAAATCGAAGCGTCTGATGCCTTTGTTGTGGCCTGGCTGCCGGGAAGCGAAGGCGCAGGCGTTGCCGATGTGCTGCTTGCTGATGCCCAAGGCGAGCCTCGTTTCGACTTCACCGGCCGCCTGCCGTTTTCCTGGCCAGCCCGGCCGGATCAGGCCGTGAACAACGTTGGCGATGATCCGTACCAGCCCGCGTTCCGGTTCGGATTCGGCCTGAGCTATGAACGCCCCCGCCCAGGCAACTCCCCTGCCCGCAGTGGAGCGCGGTAGAGGCTTCAGCGGTTCAGCCGGGCGCGGATTTCCCGAACGCGGGACTCGCTCAGGTCGTACCAGGCGACCAGCGCGATGGCCAGCAGCGAGGTGATTGCCGGAATCACCACGTCGAACAGGCGCATCAGCAATAGCGCGCTATGGGCCTGATTGCCTTCAAGGCTCACATCGAAGCCGGTGAAATTCAGAAGGTAGCCGCCGCCAGCCAGCGCCGCGGCCATGCCCAGCTTCACCGTCCACCAGAAGATCGAGCCGTACATGCCTTCGCGGCGCTGGCCCGTTTCCAGTTCATCAAGGTCGCACACGTCCGCCACCATCGACGGCATCAGGGTAAACAGGCTGCCCAGCCCAAACGCGATCAGCGGTGCCGGGAGCAGAAGCAGGGCGGGATTCGCCGGGTCGTAGCAGAACCACTTCAGCGCATATCCCAGCGCCGAGATGCCGACACAAAGGAAGAACGCCCGGCGCTTGCCGATTGCCGTGCCCAGCCAGGCCGCGAACGCCACCACCGCGAAGGTCGAGGCGGTGGCGATGGTGCCGAACAGCCCGATCCAGTAGCCCGCCGCTTCCAGGTTGCCGGCAAATATGTAATAGATGATGACGTAGGACTGAAAGGCGGCAATCAACTGGAAGCCGTTGAACACCAGGAAGGTTGCGCCGCAGAGTTTCAGAAACGGACGGTTGCGCAGGGTTTGCCCGAATCCCCGAAAAAAGCGCGTCAGTTCACCGAGCAACCGCGCAGCCCAGTACTCCTTGCGGATGGCGCCCTGCGGCGCCGCGGAGAGCCTCTCGCGCAGCAGGATGGCCGGCAGAACTCCTACGGCAATGCAGGCAATGCCCACCAGCACCGCCAGAGAGGCGGCCCCGTCGCGGATATCCGTGAAAAAATCCCGCTCCATGAACCACAGGAACCATGGGGCAATCAGGTAGGCGGACTGGCTGAGAAAATTCTGAACGCCCATCAGGCGGGTGCGCTCGTGGTAGTCCGGCGTCAACTCGTAGCCCAGCGCCACCCAGGGCGTGGCGAACATGGTGTAGGCCAGGAAAAACAGCAGCGAGCCGCCGAGGAAAATACCGAACAGAACATCCTCGCCCGCATCCCGGGGCAATTGCCAGAGCGCGGCGAAAATCAGTCCGGCCAGGATCGCTCCGGCGAAAATGTACGGTCGCCTGCGCCCCCAGCGCGACCGCGTGTTGTCGGAGATGTATCCCATAACGGGATCGGTGGCGGCATCCGTGAAGCGGGGAATGGCGGAAAGCCATCCCACCAGCGCAGGGTTCATCCCGAAGCCGATGTTCAGCACCACCATCATGCCGCCGCTGGCCGCCGCCAGCAAATTGTTGACAAAGCCGCCGAGGCCGTAGGCGATCATTTGCGGAAAGGGAACACGGTCCGCTTCGGCGGTGGCGCGATTCCTCCAGCGGCTCATCATCGGCGGGCGCCTGCCTCCCCGGCTTGCACCTGAAACGGCAGGTTTGCATAACCCGCATGGCCCTTGCCGTCGTAGATTTCCACGAACAGCCGGTAGGCGCCGGGCGCGCCGGGGGCGCGCAGCACGATGTGCCGCAGCGCCGGGTTCTCGATCATGCCGTCGATTTCCGCAATGGGCGCTTCATAGTCGCCGCCTTCGGCGCGGGCCTGGCTTTCGGGGCGCAGCGCCCATTGGTAGCGCAGCTCGTCGCCATCGGGGTCGCTTGCGGAGAGCCGCGCGATATACCTTTCCCCGGGCGCCAGCGTAACGTTTTGCCAGGCGTTTTTGCCGTGCAGCAACAGCGACTTCACGCGCGGGGCGCGATTTTCCGGTTCCGCGCCCGTCCAGGCGGTTTGCAGCGCATCCATCGCTTCGGTGGTTTCGCCGCTGTAGGTGAACATGCTGTACCAGGTGGGCGTGCGTTCCTGCTTCTGCCCCCACAGGAAGGCATAGCTGCCCAGGCCGTTGCTCAGGTGAGGCGCAATGAACTTCCGGTATTGATTCAGGTAGTGCCTGGCCTTTTGCGAGCTGTTCTGCTCAATCGGCGCGCCCCACCCGGCAACGTCCACTTCCCAGTGCCCCAGGGGCCCCCATTCCGTAATCATGAAGGGCGTGTCCGCCAGGATGCCTTTGGCGAACTCCGGCAGCAGCGCCAAAGCCCCGTACGCCTGAAAGCTTAAAAAGTCGAGGTCGGGGGCGCGCTGAAGAACCGCTCGAATGACATCCTCCTCCAATCCGGCGATCGCGGTGGTGGTGGGATGGTTGGGGTCGAGGTGATGCACGATGCGCGAGAGATTGTTGACCTCGTCCCACAGCGCCGGCTGCGTGTTGGCGTAGTTGAGCTCGTTGCCGAGTATCCAGGCGAGCAGCGCCGGGTGGTCCCGGTAGCGCTCCACCGCGGCCCAAACGCGGGTCCGCTGGGCAACAAGAAAAGTCTCGTCGCTGTAATCGAAACCATAGCGCGGGGCTACTACCGGCAGGCACAGCGACACGGTCAGGCCCGCTTCCAGCGCCTGGTCGAGACGCGCCTGGGCCATGTCGATATTCCAGGTGCGCACCGAATTTCCGCCGCGCCGGGCCAGCTCCGCATAATTGGAGACGATCGCGCCCGCGCCCTTTACGACGTATGGCTTGCCGCCGCGCAAAAGTTGGTACTGGCCTCCGCTGCCCACCACTTCCACCTTGACCGGCGCGGCGGCTTGCTGGCCCCAGCAAACACCGCCCCATAGCGCGCACGCCAGAGCCGCCAGCCCTGGCCGCCAGGATGCGAAAACGCCCGGGATCATCCGGCAATCGCGATGTTCGCCAGTGACAGGCGCATCGCCCCTTCGGTCCAGAGTAAAAACGGGGTTTCCACAGAGCGCGGGTCGGTTCCGGATTCGATAAACCGCTCCAGCTCGATGGCCACCCGCTGCCAGTTCCCCTGCGGCAACTCCCTGAGAGTTTCCGTAATGTCCAGGCTGCCCCAGTGCGGATAGGCGCTGTCCATGCGCAGAATGACCTGGCTTTCCGGGCGCGCCTCCACCCGCACTTCAAAGGTGAGTTGCGCTTTTGCGGCGGCCAGCGGCGTCAGGTCCAGCGGCCGGTCGCTGTGAAAACTGACCTGCGCGCCTCCGCCATGCCAGGTGACTTCGCGAGCGTCTTCCTGCGTGGACATATCGACATTGCGCACCGACACCATGCCCGAAGGCGAACTGGCGCCGCTCGGGAGGGAACCGCAT
>RKRP01000100.1 GCA_007571315.1 Gammaproteobacteria bacterium | reverse complement strand
ACAGGCGGTTTTCACTATTGCAGTGGGCGATTGGCTTAATAGCGGCGCTGCAATTGGTCATGGCAGGCAGGCTGTTCGGCCTTTTTTGATCCAGGCGCGCCCTTGCGGTTGATGCGGCCTGCGCTATTGCGTGGAATGCTCGGAATAAAGGTTCACGCGGGAAGAGCAGAACGGCTCTCCCCGCGTGAACCGGGCGCTTGCGCCTTGCGCCGCGCCTCTATTGGCGGCTGGATCAGAAACCCATATTGAGGGTTAGGCCCACTTGCCGACCCCGCGGCAGGGTAAGCGCGAAGCCGCGCGGCGTAGTGCTCGCATTGCCCAGCTCTCCGGCAACATGGCCGGGAATCCTTGCGGAACTTGGCAGGCCGCCCGTGCGCCGATCGATGTAGCGCAGAATGTCCACCGGGGTGTCGTCGTCAAACAAGTTTCGGGCCCACAACGCCACTTCCAGGTTGTCGCGGCGCACGCCGAGGCGCAAGCCCACGCGAGTGAGCGCGCCCGTCTCGATCAGGTTGTGAATCTGCGAAAAGCGCGACCCTTCGTAAACCACATCGCCGGTGAAGAACCACGCAAAGCCGCTGGCCATGGCGGCGCCTTGATAGCGCGCCACCAGCGAAAGGGCATGCTCGGGAATGCGGGGCACCTGGTTGCCGGCCACCGAGCCCAGGCGGTTGAGGTCGGCCAGCGAACCATTGGCGCCGTAAAGATCCGCCTGGTCAACATCAGTGTGCTTCTGGATTTCGGCATCGGTCCAGGCGTAGCCCAAGCTCACAACAAGCTGCTCCGTCAACAGGGCCTCCAGCTCCACTTCCATCCCGGTAACCTGCGTTTCGCCCAGATTGGCCAGCAGCGAGGTGCTGCTGCCGGTGGCGGTTTCAATTACGGTGGTGAACTGCTGGTCCGTTATATCCGTGAGAAACGCCGCGACATTCAACGACATGCGCCGGTCCATCAGCCGCGCCTTGTAGCCCACCTCGTAGCTCCAGGCAATCTCCTCATCCACTGCGCGGAAGGATTCATCAGGCTGACCGTCCGGTCCCAGCGGAACCTCGTCGTTGAAGGCGCCCGGCTTGTTGCCCTTGGCGATGTTCAGATACAGGTTGACATCTTCGCTGGGGCGATAGCCGAGCGTGAAACGCGGTTTGAAAGAATCGAACTCGCCTCCGTTTTCACTATCGATGGTATTGAAATCGCCTGCCTCAAAAACCAGCAGATTGATTTCATCCCTGGACCAGCGCGCCTCCAAGGTAGCAGTCCATTGCTCGTTGATATCCCATTCCACGCCGCCGAATACCGCCGTGTTGGTTACATCCTCGTAATCCAGCGTGGAGTTGGGGGCAACCATGTTCGCCGCAAGGCCCAGGCCGTAAGCATTCGCGAAGTCCGCCACAGGCTGGGAAATCACCTTGTCGTCGCGATACTCATGGTCCTTGCCGCGGTAGTAGTACAAACCAGCGGTGAAGCGCAATGAGTGGTCCGCGGGAGATGAAAGGCGCAGTTCCTGGGAGAAATCGCTCTGGTCATAGCCGATCAGGCGCTGGAAGCTGCCGAAGCTGGAGCCAAAGATTCGTGCGAAGGTCGGACGCAGGAAGGGAGGATAACCGTTGACGAACGCTACCCAGAAACCGTAGCCGCCGTAGGTCCCGTCCAGAAAACTCTCCGCTTGGTCGTCGATGTTCCCGGTGATGCTGGAAAGCCTCCAGTCGTTGGCCAAATCGTAGTGCATGACGAGCGAGGCGAACAGGCGGTCCAGGCGGTCGCCCGCGCCACCGCCTACGGTGTCCAACGCCTCGGTCCAAAGCGCCACCGGCAGGCCGCGCTGGGCTTCGCCCACGTAGTACTCGCGCGACCTGGGGCCGGTTACGCCGGAAATGCCGAAACCGCCGGAAGGCGACCCCCTCATGCAGCAGTTGTTGAATCCGCGGCCTTGCAGCGCCACGGGGAAGTGGCCGTCATCGACCTTTTGCCATTGCACCGCCAGGGTGGCCTCGAATTGCTCGTTGGGAGTAAAGAACAGCTTGGCGGACAGGGATGTGGTTTCGGTGTTGCCCACCTCCTCGCCGGTAACGGTGTTGACATGCTCGCCTCCATACTCGTCATAACCGGCCGACACCCGGAAATACGCCACATCTTCCGACAACGGGCCGCTCAGCCAACCTTGGAAACCGTACGATGCATGCTCCGCGCCGGTGAGGGAAATTTCCCCTTCCAGTTCCTCGGAAGGGCGGCGGGTTACGTAGTTGATCGCCCCGGCGTAGGTGCCACGCCCATACTGCGCCGATTGCGGCCCCTTGATGATTTCCACGCGCTCCATGTTGGCCATATCGACCGAGGACACCAGGCCGCCCACATACACGCCGTCCACAAAGGTGGAAACGGCCTTGGTGCCTGCAATGCCGTTAAGGATGGTGGTTTGGCCGCGCATGGCAGGACGGTCCAGCGCCGCGTTGCGGCCGAAGCCGGACTGGAAGGAAAAGCCCGGCGTGTACAGGGCGATGTCGTTTACCGAAGAAATGCCCAGTTCGCGAATGTCGTTGGCCGTGAATGCGGTAACCGCGATCGGGATGTCCTGAACGGACTCCTCGCGCTTGCGGGCGGTAACCACAATTTCCTCCAGCCCGATGCCCTGCTGGGCGAAAACAGGCGGCGGAGCGGCGACCACGGCTGCGACCGCAATGGAAAGCAGAGTTGCGTTCAATTTCATTCGGGTTCCCTCACTGTGCTGTTCGGTTCCTCCTGGCCCCTCGCCAATGCGCGGATTCCCTTGCCCTACGGGAATTGCAAGCCAGATTCCTGACTATTATGCATCAAAAAAGCTGCGCCCGGCGACCATAGCTGTTCCGGCGCGATCAGGCGCGCTTGAATCAAAAAAGACCGAACAGCCTGCCTGCCATGACCAATTGCAGCGCCGCTATTAAGCCAATCGCCCACTGCAACAATGAAAACCGCCT
>RKRP01000107.1 GCA_007571315.1 Gammaproteobacteria bacterium | reverse complement strand
TCGCGTTTGCCTTGCTCCTGAGCCTTCTGGCCGCCAGTGCGCCGGCGCGGCGTGCCGCCCGGCTCGATCCGGCGCAGGCCTTGGCGGCGGACTGAGGAAGTCTTTATTGTGTTTGTGCAACTAACACGGGGATTTCTGTCACTGGCGCGCAGTTTGCCGTTCGGCCGCGAAGGCGGCCGGAGCTTGAGGTTAAGATTGCCTCTCGCAATCCAGGATGCCGCAATGAACCGCCAACGTCTCCTTTGCTCAATGACCGCGATCGCCGCCGGGCTTTGCATGGCCTCCGGCGCCGCCGCTGCTTCCGAATCGGACCGCTATACGATTACGGGCGATTTGTCCGCGGCCTATTCCAATGGTGAATTCGTGGTGTGGGTTTCGGAGCCGCGAAACGGAAGCGGCGGCGCAACAGGCATGGTGGCCGCGGTTTCGGCTGCTGGCGGCGGCGGGTCGCGAACCGGCATCAAGGACGGCCTTAACGTTGTGGCCGAGGCGCCGGTAATTGATGGCAAATTTGTTCTTGAAGGCGCCGCGCCCGCGCCCCGCAACGTGTTTTTCTACGTTCTGAATGCAACCGGCAGCAATGGCATGCGGATGGCGCCGATCAAGGGGCAATCCTTCATTCTGGAACCGGGCAGCCTGACGCTAACGATGGACAGCCGCGCCAAATTCGTGGTTCGCGGCGGCCATTACAACGACATCGTGATCAACTCCTGGCGGCTTTCGCCGGAATACCTGGAGTTGATGGATGCGTACAACCAGTCGGTCAGGGCGGTGGAGGGCGAAACCGAGCAACAGCGGCGCGGCCGGGTCGAACGGTCCAGCGAACTGTTCAACGGCATGCTGCAGCTGGAAAACGAAGGCCGCGGCGAGGTGGCGCTGAACCATGAGGATCCGCTTGCGCGCAAGCTCACCATACAGTCCGCCTGGTTGCGGGGCCCCTGGATGACCCAGGCATCCCTTGAGCTGGCGAAGATGATGCCGGATGACCCGTGGGTTCAGCAGAATCTGGCGTCCGAGGAGCAATATTCCGCCAACCGGGCCCGGTCCGCCGCATTCGCGGTAGGCGCGGGCATCAAGGACTTCGAGGCCGAGACGCTGGACGGCGAGATTGTCAGCGTTTCCGGCGCCCGCGAAGGAAAGGAAATTGTGCTGGTGGAGTTCTGGGCATCCTGGTGCGGGCCCTGCCGCGTGGAGATTCCGCACATGAAGCAAGCCTATGAGGACTACGGGCCGCGCGGCTTCGAGATTTTCTCCTTTACCGTGGACGATGAGCGCGAGGACTGGGTGGAAGCTTCCGAAGAAGAAGGCCTGCCGTGGATCAATGCCGGCATGGGCCTGGATCATCCCGCCGCCAAAACCTATGGCGTGACCGGCGTGCCTGCCAATTTCCTCGTTGACGCGCCCTCCGGAGAGATCATCGCCAGAGACCTGCGCGGGCACAAGCTCGACGAGGCGCTCGCCAAACGCTTCGGAAATACCAGCGGCCCGCACTGATCCCTTTTCCGGCGCGAACTCCCGGTTCCTCGTCGAGCACTTGGTACACGAGACGATGATGGATGTTGATCTTGCGCGAGTAGGCGCCAGCGAGGTCGCCGACCAATTTCTCATGGGGTGGAGGACTGCGGTAAGGGTTTTCGGAAAGGAGTAACAGCAGTTTCTCCGCCTTGGGTTTCAGTCCGCTTGCACTTAACTTTTTCGCGTCGCGGTGCGCTTGCCTGGCATAAACGAGGCGCCATCTCACCAATCAAGCGCCTCGCTGCAATCTTCGACCGGCGCATCCAAGCCTTCCCGAATGGACTCCCGCATCCTTGGAACGGAAAGCAGGAACAGCGTCTCCTGGACGGCTCTCCAATCTTCCTCGGAGACGAGGACCGCGCAAGTTCTCTTGCCGGCAATCACGACAGGCTCATGGGACTGCGCAGCGTGATTCATCAGACGATAGAGCTTCGAGCGTGCCTCGGCAGCTGTAACCGTGGTCATGGATATTCCCCTTCCAATCAGGCGCCGGAAAGGCACGGAATCACGGGCGCTCGGTCAAGGCCGATATGCCCGGTGTCAACGCAAAGCGCAGATGTCGTCTTTTGGGTACTTGAGGGTTCTTTGCAGCGGTCGAGGCGGCCGCGATAACGGGCCTTGGCATTTTGGGCACTGCCTTCTTTGTGGCGGCTGCGCTTTCCGCGGGCGCGGCATCTGGAGACTCTGGCTTTGTAGCAGCGGCCGCAGCTCTATGGTCAAATTTCGCCATGTATGCCGACGTTACGGGTTTTGTATGGGCTACCACTCCGAGTATATTAGGCATACATTGCATGGCTCAGGGCTAGCTTCTGCATGGGGGTTGAAAAAACATGAACAAACAGCCAAGGTATTTCATTACAAGAACCCAAGCTTGGTTCAACATAATCGGCAGTGTGTATGCAGGATGCGCCTGCACCTTGAGCTTTGTGCTGCTTACGAAGAGCCTGATGTGGGGAATTTTAGCGGGGCTACCGTTTCTTACGGTACTGCCTTGTTTCGTAGCGTATGGCTATCGCCGGATTCTTCGGGAAGGCACTTACGAAATCCCCATTATTAAGACGGAGCAATGCCACTCAAAATAATTTTCTCCCTGAATGCCTAGCTCGTAGTGGCAGGGCTCGGCGCTTGCGCGGTTTCCGGCTGGGCGGGGGAGGGGGCGCCGTCGATCAGTTCGGCCAGCTTTTGGTCGAGCTTTTCGCCGCGCAGATTCTTGGCCACCACCACGCCTTGTGAATCCACCAGGAAGTTCATCGGAATCGCCAGCACTCCGAACTGCTCGGGGATGGGGCTGGCGTAGGCCAGCAGATCGCTGGTGTTGATCCATGGAATCCCGTCTTCCTCGCTGGCCAGGGCCCAGTCCTCGCGATCTTCATCCAGGGAATAGGCGAATATCTCAAAGCCTTCAGGCTTGTAGTTTTCGTAGGTCGCGATCAGGTTGGGGTTTTCCGCCCGGCAGGGG
>RKRP01000017.1 GCA_007571315.1 Gammaproteobacteria bacterium | reverse complement strand
TGGAGAGCATAACGCGAGGAAGTTGGAGAGCAGGGCGGGGCCGTGTTCGGAGGCGATGCTTTCGGGGTGGAACTGGATGCCGAACACGGGGTGTTGGCGGTGGGCCAGGCCCATGATGAGGCCGTCGCCGGTTTCCGCGGTGACCTCCAGGCAATCCGGCAGGGATTGGCGTTCCACAACCAGCGAGTGATAGCGCGTGGCCTGAAAATTGGCAGGCAAGCCTCCGAACAGGCCGCTTGCGCAATGGCGGATGGGGCTGAGCTTGCCGTGCATGATTTGCGGCGCGCGGACAATGCGGCCTCCGTACGCCTGGCCGATGGCCTGGTGGCCCAGGCACACGCCGAGCACAGGAACCTTGCCAGCGGCAATTTTCACCAGTTCCAGGCAGATTCCCGCGCTTTGGGGGTAGCCCGGCCCCGGCGACAGGATGATGGCCCGGGGCTGCAGCGCCAGCACGCCGCGGGCATTGATGGCGTCATTGCGGAAAACCTGCGATTCAAAACCCAGTTCGCCCACCAGGTGCACCAGATTCCAGGTGAAGCTGTCGTAGTTGTCGATGAGCGCAAGCATCTCAGGCGCGAGCGCGGGTCAGGCATCCAGAGCGGCGAAGCGCACCGCTTCCTCGGCTGCGCGCGCCAGGGCATTGGCCTTGTTGCGGCTCTCTTCGCACTCGGCGGCAGGGTCGCTGTCGGCCACGATTCCGGCGCCCGCCTGCACGTGCATGGTTCCGTCCTTGACGATGGCGGTGCGCAGGGCGATGCAGGTGTCCATGCTGCCGTTGGCCGAAAAGTATCCGATGGCGCCCGCGTAAACGCCGCGCTTCTCCGGCTCCAGCTCGTCGATGATTTGCATGGCCCGCAGCTTGGGCGCGCCGCTCACCGTTCCGGCCGGGAAGGCCGCGCACAGCGCATCCATGGCGCCATGGCGCGGGTCGATTTCGCCCTCAACGTTGGACACGATGTGCATGACGTGCGAGTAATGCTCGATCGCCATCCGCTCGGTTACCCGCACCGTGCCGATTTTCGCCACCCTGCCCACGTCGTTGCGCCCTAGGTCAAGCAGCATCAGGTGCTCGGCGCGCTCCTTGGGATCCGCCAGAAGCTCGGCGGCCAGGGCCTGGTCCTCCTTGCGGTCGCGGCCGCGGCGGCGGGTGCCCGCGATGGGCCGCACGGTTACCTTGCCGTCGCGCAGCCGCGCTAGGATTTCCGGGCTGGACCCCACGATGGCAAAGCCGTCCAGATTCAGGAAATACATGAAGGGCGACGGATTGGTGCGGCGCAGCGCGCGGTAGAGGGCGAACGGCGGCAGCGCGAAAGGCAGGCTGAAACGCTGCGATAGCACCGCCTGAAAAATGTCGCCGGCGGCGATGTATTCCCTGGCTTTCTCGACCATTTCGCAAAAGGCCGCGCGGCTCATGTTGGATGACATCCGGGGCGTTTGCGGCGCCCGGCCGCCCCGCGCATGGGCGATGAAAGAGCTCCTTTCCAGGCGCGACACGGCATGGGACAAGGTGGCCCCGGCTTGCTCGTAGGCGCTTTCAGCAGCGGCCCCGGGCGCCGGGCGCGCAGGCGTAACAAAGGTCGCCACATCCCTGACGGAATCGAAGATCGCCATCACCGTGGGGCGCAGGAACACGCCATCCGGCAGGCCCAGCGGGTCCGGGTTGGGATTCGGCAGGCGCTCCATCAGCCGCGCCATGTCGTAGGCCATGTAGCCCACCATTCCCGCGGCCATGGGCGGCAGTTGCTCTGGAAGGCCGATGCGCGATTGGCCGATCAGCCGCCGCAGTCCGCTCAGCGCATCGCCCTCGAAAGGCTCAAACGCATCGGGGCTTGCGAGCGCGTCGCGGTTGATCTCGGCCTGGTTGCCGCGGCAGCGCCAGATGAGGTCGGGCTTCATGCCGATGATCGAGTAGCGCCCGCGAACCTCGCCGCCCTCCACGGATTCAAGCAAGAAACTGTTGGGCGCGCCTGCGGCCAGCTTCAGCATTACCGAAACGGGCGTTTCAAGATCGGCCACCAATGTGGTCCACACAACCTGGCTGCGGCCCGCCCGGTGGCGCGCGGCAAAGTCCTCAAAGTTGGGCAGGATATTCATTGCGAAGGGCCGCAGGGGAACAGCGCGCGGGCGGCGTGCGGAAAGCGGACGCGCGCGAGGCTAATAGACGCGCTGTTTGAGGGCGACGGTCTCGACCTCGCCGGTCATGGTGTCCAGGCGCACCGGGCGGTAATCAAGGCGGGCGCGGCCGGCTTCGTCCACCCAGGCCATGCTGTGCTTGAGCCAGTTGTCGTCGTCGCGCCTGGGGAAATCCTCGCGCGCGTGGGCGCCCCGGCTTTCCTGGCGGGCGGCGGCCGATGCCAGGGTGGCCATCGACTGGCCCAGAAGGTTCTCCAGCTCCAGCGTTTCGATCAGGTCGGTGTTCCAGATCAGCGAGCGGTCGGCCACCCTCACGTCGGCAAAGCTCCCCAGCGTGGCCTTGAGCTTGTCCACGCCGCTGGCGAGGATTTCTCCGGTGCGGAACACGGAGGCGTGCTCCTGCATGATGCGCTGCATCTCAACGCGGATTTCGGCGGTGGAGCGCGAACCGCTGGCGTGGCGCAGCCGGTCCAGGTGGGCGATGGCTTCGTCGCCGGCGGCGGCGGGCAGCGGCGGCGGGTGGCCTGCGCCGCGCAAGGTTTCCGCGCAGCGGCGGGCGGCGGCGCGGCCAAACACCACCAGGTCCAGCAGCGAGTTGGAGCCCAGGCGGTTGGCGCCATGCACCGACACGCAGGCAGCTTCGCCCACGGCCAGCAGGCCCGCAGCGATGCTGTCCCGGTCCTGAAGGACTTCGCCGTGGTGGTTGGTGGGAATGCCGCCCATGTTGTAGTGAACCGTGGGCACCACCGGAATCGGTTCCCGGGCAACGTCCACATTGGCGAAAACCCTGGCGGTTTCGGCGATTCCGGGCAGCCGCTCGGCAATCACCGCGGGGTCCAGGTGCATGATGTTCAGATGCGCGTGGTCCTTGTTCGGGCCCAGTCCCCTGCCCTCGCGCAGTTCCAGCGTGATTGCCCGGCTGACCACGTCGCGGGAAGCCAGGTCTTTGGCCGACGGCGCATAGCGCTCCATGAAGCGCTCGCCCTCGGAATTGGTGAGATACCCGCCCTCGCCGCGCACGCCCTCGGAAATCAGGCAGCCCGCGCCCGGGATTCCGGTGGGATGGAACTGAACGAACTCCATGTCCATCAGCGGCAAGCCGGCCCGCAGCGCCATGCCGTTGCCGTCGCCGGTGCAGGTGTGCGCCGAGGTGCAGGTGTAGTAGGCGCGGCCGTAGCCGCCGGTGGCCAAAATCACGCGGTGGGCGTTGAAGCGGTGCAAATGGCCGGTGGCCAGATCGAGCGCCACCACGCCGCGGCAGGCGCCTTCGGCCATGATGAGATCGATTGCGAAGTGCTCAATGAAGAACTGCGCTTCATGGCGCAGCGACTGCTGGTAGAGCGTGTGCAGCATGGCGTGGCCGGTGCGGTCGGCGGCCGCGCAGGTGCGCACCGCCTGGCCTTCGCCGTAATGGGTGGTCATGCCGCCGAAGGGGCGCTGGTAGATGCGCCCGTCCCCGGTGCGCGAGAACGGCATGCCGTAGTGCTCCAGTTCAATCACCGCCCGCGGCGCTTCCTTGCACATGTATTCAATGGCGTCCTGGTCGCCCAGCCAGTCCGAGCCCTTCACGGTGTCGTACATGTGCCAGCGCCAGTCGTCCTCGCTCATGTTTCCCAGCGCCGCGCTGATTCCGCCCTGCGCCGACACCGTGTGGCTGCGGGTTGGAAACACCTTGGTGATGCAGGCGGTGTCCAGGCCCGCCTCGGCAAGCCCGAAAGTGGCTCTCAGGCCGGCGCCGCCCGCGCCCACCACCACCGCGTCGAAGGTGTGGTCGATAATCGTGTAGCCGCCGGGCATGCTCTGGCGTCCTGTATCAGACTTGGGTAACGATCCGCACGATGGCCAGCAGCCCGGCCAGGCCCAGCCCGATATGCGCAAGCTTCGACAGAATCAGGCAGGCCACGCGCAAGCCGCCTTCCACGTAGTCCTCCAGCACCGCGCGCGCGCCCAGTTCGGAGTGATACAGCAGCGTCAGCACGAACGCCGTGAGCAAGGTGGCGTCGCCCAGGCCCTGAAAACAGTAGAGCAGATCTTCGTAGCTCAGCGAGGGCAGCCACGCCAGATGCAGCAGAAACCACGGCGTCAGCGGGATCAGCGCCACGGCGGTGACGCGCTGCGCCCACCAGTGCGCCACTCCGTGGCCTGCCGACCCCAGGCCGGCCGCTCGGCCCAACGGGCTGCGCAAACTCACAGCAGCCGACCCTCGAACGGTCCCCACCACCAGTAGGCTCCGGTAGCGGCCAGCGAAAACAGGAAAACGAACCAACCGGAAAGCCGAGCCTCCTTGAGCCCGAAGCCGCGGCCGGTATCCCAAACCAGGTGCCGTATGCCGTTGGCAAAGTGGTAGCACAGACACCAGGTCCAGCCCAAGGCCGCCAGACGCACAAGCGGCGAACGGAATATGGACTCCCAGCCGTAGAACTCGGCCGGCCCCATCGCCAGCGCCAGAAGGCAGGCGATCAGGGCCACCGAACCTGCGGACAACACAACGCCGGTAAAGCGGTGCAGAATAGAAAGCGCCATGGTGTACTGCCAGCGATAGACGGACAGGTGAGGCGAAATGGGCCGGTTTGCGGCGGAGGACATCTACGGAATCGTTAGCGTGATGATCGCAAGGGTGTGCAATTGTAGCCCGCACGAAACGGCGTGGGTGGTGCAGAATGGGCGCCAGGACCCTGCGTCGTAGAAACTTCAAGCGGGCCAGTACCCCACATATGCAGGTTGGCCGACAGAACCGACAGCGCCACGGTACGCTCGAACCCATCGGCGCCATGACAGCGCACGCGGCCCAGACCCCGGTGCTCCAGCGCGTTGATCGCCAACTCTACCGCCGGATGCTGCCGGCGCAGTGCGAAGGCCGCCCAGCATGTCGATCGGGGAGTTGCTGCGCCTACGGGCAATTCCGCGTTTACTCACGCGAAAGCACGGCCACTGGATCTAGCGCAGATGCGCGGCGGGCGGGCAGGATACCGGACAGAAGCGCTGAGGCAAAAGCAATGCTGGCGACCACCCAGATATACCAGGGTTCGTATGCCGAGGGAGCATCCAGAACAAGTTCCACCACATAGCCTGCAAAAAAACCCAGCGGCACGCCTAATGAGATGCCGGCCAGAGTGATCAGGCACGTTTCGGCGATGAACTGCCGCATGATGTCGCCGCGCCGGGCGCCAATGGCCTTCCGAATGGCGATCTCCTGCGCCCGCTGCCGTATCGCGCCCAGCATCAACGCCATGGTCACGGCCGCGCCCGCCAACAGTGCGGGCACAGCGATAGCAACCAGAAAGGTGATGCGACTCCTGATGGAATCACGGAAGGTGCCGAAAAGTAGCCTGTCCGTGCTTACCACGAAATTCTCGTGTCCGAGGCGGCGAATGAGCAAATCGCGGATATCGGAGGCGGTTTCCTCCAGCCGATCAATATCCTCAACGTAAGCACCAATCCCCATGCTTTCGCCGTCTCGGAAAAGCATCTCCTTGCCGGTGGCGAACGGAACAAAGATGAACGGAGGGAAACTCGGCCGTGAGCGATACGGTTCTTCCTGCATGATTGGATGCGGGGCGAGAACGCCGATGATCTCGAACGGCACGCCCTCAACATTGATCCACTCTCCGAGCGGACCCTCGCCCGGAGCAAAAAAACGGTCTCGCAGAGTATGATCAATCACCGCCACCTGCGACATGCCCTCCCCGTCCTGACGGTTCACATAGCGCCCCGCCGCCAGCGGCCAAAGCGTCCGCATGAAGTCCGGCTTCTGTTGGGTGCCGGAGACTTGCGCCTCTACCGCATCCTTGCCCCCGCGCTGGACGAGCATCATGCCAATCTGCTCGGAAGTCACCTCGCGCACGTTGTCAAGCCCTTCAATGCTGCGCACATCATCAGTGTCAAGAGTGGCGAGCCCCGGCTGGGGCAGTTGGCCTATGCCCACCCGATCCACTCCCATGCTGCCCACGACCTTCAAGCTGGCCTGGTATGTGCCGTCGGCAAGACCCAGCAGCGCAATGGCCGAAGCGACACCCAGCACGGGACCTCCAACCTGCAGTGCCGTACGCAGCCGGGCAGCGCGAAGCGATTCTATTCCCAAGCGCATGGCCTGGGCGACGGCGGACCAGGCTGTTTGCGTCCTTTGCAGCATAGTCAGCGAGGAACGGGCCGGAACGGCTGCTTCTCGATGTGCCCCCGAATCGCTGACGACAGTGCCGTCGAGCAACTCAATCCGCCGCGCCGCGGCGTTGGCCACCGAGGAGTCATGCGAAACCATGACCACCGTATTGCCTTGGGACGCCAACTCTTGAAACAGGGAAAGAACTTGCTCGCTAGCCTGGCTGTCGAGAGCGCCAGTGGGCTCATCCGCGAGAATGATCCGCCTGCCGTTCATCAAGGCTCTGGCAATCGCTACCCTTTGCTGCTCGCCACCGGAAAGCTCGGCCGGAAAGTGAACCTTGCGGCTTTCCAGATCGAAGAAACGCAAAAGACGTTCTGCTTGCCGGGCACACTCCTTTACCGGGACACCCGCATACTCCGCCGGCAATTCTATGTTTCGCAACGTTGTCATCGAATCGAGCAGTCCGTAATCCTGGAACACGAAACCGACGGCTAGGCTTCGCAGCGTAGCGAGTTCCCTTTCGGTAAGTCCGCCAACATCGCGGCCAGCCAAGCGGAAGCTCCCTTCGGAAGGCCTATCGAGGCAGCCCATGATGTTCAGCAGCGTAGATTTGCCCGCTCCGGAGGGACCGGCAATGCAAACGAATTCTCCAACGTTGATGGTTAAAGAGATGCCTTTAAGAGCATGCACGGGTCCAGCGTCCGTTCGGAAGACCCGCCCCACTTTCTCAAATTCGAGCAAGGATGTCGGGGATTGACGATTAAGCATGGGCGATTAGATACTGACGATTACACATGGGTTTCAATAGATGGCGCGTCACCGCTGTGGGCCGCGGGCTTGGTTCTCAAGATGGATTGAAGGAGGCTACTAACGTACGGTCAGTCGCCAACCGATAGGCCAAGTGCGTTCTTTTTCAGCGCAGACAGCGAGCGTGTCGGGTCAGCGCGCATCCACACTGTCGGACTTCGCTATGGGGGATATCTTGCTGGGTGCGGAATTCTGCGTATTAGGGCTAGAACCGGTGTCAATATAGCTTCGCACGCTGGAAGAGAAATGCATAGGATCAAAAGCAGAAACTACAGGAGCTTCGCCACTGCAAGCCGCATTCGGGAAGCCATGGTATCGAAGTGCCGCCTGACCCCTGTCACGCAAAACTGCGATTACCCATGGCATGGAATGCACATCTCCCGTCTCGGGCCCGCCCGCGCCGACGCATCTGCCAACACGAACAAAGTAGTCGTCGGCATGGCCTTGCGCTTCTAGCTCTTCATTACTCCTACTTACTATGCCAAACGCTATTTGTTGCAACTGTTCCGCTGTCTGTGAAACATCCAAAACGAGACGACTAGTGGTGCGGTGACCCATCAGCACCATGACTTCAGGATGTAGGCACTGCGCGAACCTAGTGATCTCCTCACCGCACGGCTCTCCATTTCCGATGCAGCCTTGAAGGGTTTCACATCTATCCAAGCAATTCTCTGGAAGCAGATTGCAATTAGAGACTTGCGCGACAAGCACGGTAGAAGGCATAACTACCAATACAAACACAATAATCAAGCGCGAAAGCATGTCGCTGGTACGACGGTCATTTTGGCTCATTCTAATTAGTATTGCATGGTCCGCGACATGTCTAAAGAATGCCTGTCGGTGCCGAATGCTGCCAAATTGCGAACTCAAGGCATAGCCTGACAGCCGCCGTTAAGGTCCTGTGTGTCAAGGTAGGACTTAATCGCGGAGGAAAAGTAGGCTAAATCGTCGCCTTGCACGACAGCGGTTCCCCAGCAAGTATAAGTTGTCCACCCATAGTATCGCGGGCCTCCGTCAGCAAGAGCACTTGGGGCCGTCGTTATAGCTGCCAGTGCAAGGGTCATCACGCACGCTTTGGATGCGCGCTTGAGTGCATCGTTCTTCATTATCGATTTCCTCATTGATGGTTGATTCGATTGGAACAATACCACACCCCATTTTAGTGGACGGTTAAGGATTGGGGACTCATGCGGCTGACCTCACTCTCTGTTCGTAGTTGACGGGTGAGAGGTGGACCGATCGAAAAGTGCCATTGCAGGTTGTATCCGCACTTGATGAACGAGAACACAGACCGCTTGGCCTCGGCGCGCGAGCGGAACGAGGGGCGGTTGTCACTGCCGAAGTAAAAATCCCTAGTTGCTGATCTTGTGGGTTGGGTTGCGGGTCGCCTGGGCTGAGAGCTCAAACACCCATGATCGGGTTGTTTCGCACACTCCGACGGTGATCAAAAGGGCGTCGGCGCGACGGCGCCCGGGTAGTTCTCGCCCAGCGCACTGGCGCGGTGTCCCCCGGGGTGGATGATCGGAGGCGGAAGCGGGCCAGTGGGTATCCACCAGCCCTTGCAACGAATCCCAGGAGTGGCGATCCTTCTGCGAGCGACGGCGCAACTCCCGAAGCCACAAACGCACCAAACGGCGTACGAACCGAGCCAGCCATCGAAAGCTGGTCGGCACCGCGTAGTAGTTCAACCACCCGTCGAGCACACGACCCAACCAGCGGGCCGTCTCCGTCTTGGGGCGGTGTCGCCGGCGGCGCAGAACCTCCGCAATGCGCTTCAAGGTCCGCGTCACTCGCTTCGCCGCCGGCTTGCGTCCCAGTTGGAACCGACCGTTCCTGTCCTTCGCGCAATAGTGCGTGAAACCCAGGAAATCGAACGTCTCCGGCTTGCCCTGACCCCGGCGGCGGCGATTCGCCATCGCAAACCGCCCGAACTCGATGAGACGAGTCTTTCCGGGATGCAGTTCCAGATCAAAGCGTCTGAACCGCGCCTTCAAGGCCTCCAGGAACCGCTCCGCGTCGCGCCGGTGCTCAAACCCCGCCACCCGCAGATGTAGTGAACCCGTACTCTCAAACCCGTACTGAGCCTCTTGCGTTGTTCGTAGTGGCATGTTTTGCATGAGTTTTTCGGGTGGGCAAGAGCCCGTTGAGGAAGAGGCGGCGGAGCTGGGCACGCAGGTAGTCACCGGCACCCGGCTGATCGGCGGCGATCCGTCGGCCAAGGTGTTCTCAATTACCGCCGAGGAAATGGCGCGCCGGGGAGTTTCCAGCCTGGAAGACCTGTTCCGCACCCTGCCATACGCGTTTGCGTCGATAACGACCCAGACCGACATGATTTTCGGGGCAGGCGCGGCGGACGTGGATACCAACCTGGGCGCGCTGGGCCTTGGCACTTCCACGGTGAACCTGCGCGCGCTGGGGTCCGCCAATACGCTGGTCTTGCTGGATGGCCGGCGGATTGCCGGCAGTGCGGGCAATCAGTCCAACTTCGCGAATATCCTGCACGTGCCCATCGCCGCCGTTGAGCGTGTGGACATCCAGTTGGATGGCGCCTCGGCGGTGTATGGCGCAGACGCGATCGGCGGCGTCGTGAACTTCATTCTGAAGAAGAACTACCGCGGCCTCACTGCCACAGCCCGCAACGAGTGGAGTTCCACCGATTCGGACAATCGGAAATTCGATCTCGTGGGCGGTTTCTCCTGGTCCTCGGGGAACATAAGCGGGAGCGCTTCCCTTTCGGACGCCGACCCGATCAACAACTACAAGATCTGGACCAGCAACGACTTTCGCGACGACTTCGGCCCCGAGTTCGACAAGCGCCAGTCCACAGGCTACAACCAGCCCGGCATTGTGTGCGAATTCAACGGCAGCCTCATTTTCCCCGGCTGCGCAAGAAGATTCGACTTCGCCACGTTCACGGTTGTCACGCCCAGGTACCAACTGCGCGCCGGCCATAGCGGAGTGGGAGCCACGCCTGAGGATTTCACTACGGGCCTTGCGCCTTTTGATTTTGTGCAGCCTGAAAACGGCGCGGACCGTACCAATACTGTGCTGCGGTTCGACGCCGAGCAGCACGTCAACGACGAATTGCGAATCTACGCCAGCGCCTACCGGTCCAAACTCGAATCCCTCCAATTGTTCCAAAGCGGGATGT
>RKRP01000055.1 GCA_007571315.1 Gammaproteobacteria bacterium | reverse complement strand
TTCCCATACCCGACCCCCGCCTGGACGCAGTGGCCCAGGCCGCCGGCATGCGGCGCAAGGTGCGCGCCACGCTCGAACTGGTGGATGTGGCTGGCCTGGTGAAAGGCGCATCGCGCGGCGAGGGCCTGGGCAACCGCTTCCTGGCCCAGGTGCGCGAAGCCGACGCCGCGGTGCATGTGCTGCGCTGCTTTGAATCCCGGCGCGTCGCGCATGTGTCCGGCGCCGTTGATCCGGTGGCCGATGCCGCGGTGGTGAACACCGAGCTGATGCTGGCCGATCTCGCCACCGTGGAGCGGGCGCTGGAAAACGCCCGCCGCCTTGCTCGCTCTGGACGCCCCGAATTGCGCCGCAAAGTGACTGTGCTGGAGGAAATGCGGCAGCGCCTGGAAGCCGGCCAGCCCCCCGTTCCGGCTGCCGGGAACGAACCCGCCGCCGCAAGCACCGAATCCCGCACCGCCGCCGCGCGCCGCTTGCCGCCGCCCGAACCGCTACAGGACATGCCCCGCCTGCTTTCCGCCATGCCGACCCTCTACGCTCTTAATGTGGCCGAGCGGCACCTCGATTCCGGCGGCCCCGCGGACCGCGCCCAGGCCTGCGCCCGCCGCTGCGGCGCCGCCGCCGTGCGAGTGGCCGCCGCGCTCGAATCCGAACTCGCCGCAATGCCCGCAAACGAGCAGCAATCCCTGCGCGCCGGCCTGGGCCTTCCCCAGGGCGCGCTGGAGCGCTTCATGCAGGCGCTGCGAAAGCTGCTCAGGTTCAACTGCTTCTTCACCGCCGGCCCTTCGGAGGCCCGCGCCTGGCTAATCCCGGAAGGCGCCAGCGCCTGGCAGGCCGCAGGCCGCGTGCACACCGATTTCCAGCGCCGCTTCGCCCGCGCCGAAGTCACCCCCTGGCGGGCTTTCGCAGCCGCGCCCGGCGCCGCGCCTGAACTGAAAGCCCGCGATTACACGGTGCGCGACGGCGATGTGCTGCGCTTCCGCGCCGCATGACCCCCAACATAATCCAATACGGACAAGCCTGAACTGCGGGGGAGGCAAATTGGTTGCATAATGCTGCGAAGCTCGCACAAAGTTCTGGTAGCGTAATGTTTTGCTCGCCCGAGCGCGGAGGAAACTGATGCAACGATCGGAGATGATTCTGGCGGCCCTGGCCGCTGCTGCCGAAGGCGTGCAGTTTGATCCGGTGCGGATTCAAAAACTTCTTTTCCTCATTGACAGGGAAGTCGCGCAATATATTGGCGGTCCGCATTTCGACTTTCAGCCGTGCCTGTATGGCCCGTTTGACAAGGCAGTATTTGATGAACTGGACGCACTTGCTCGAATCGGTCAGGTTCGGATTGAAAAGTCGGATCATCGCGCCTACGGCCTGACCCTGACCGATGCCGGACGGGCGGTCGGAACCACCGTACTGCTCGGACTACCCGATTTTGTTCGCCAGTATTTTCGGGAATGTGTGGAATGGGTGCTGCTTCTACCCCTAGGCCTGCTCCTTGGCGCCATTCATCATAAGTATTCCGACATGGCTGTGAACAGCGTTGTTCTCGACATGGCTGCGCGCTACCCGCGAGCGCCTGTCAAATTCCCCTTGCCGTCGTTTCTTTCCGGCGTAGCGCGAACGCTGGATATGGGCGGGGTACTGGATGAGTACGATTTTGACTCTGCTCTTGAGCACAGCGAAAGAGCGATACATGACGCGTGGCGCGCCGTTGGGGACGAACTTCGCGGCGCCATGGATCATTTCCATGATTTGCAGCCCAGCCGTCATGCCCCGTAAGCGCCGCGGCAAGAAAGAAACCAGCCATCCTGCCCCCGAGCGGGCTGAAGAGCGAGGCCGCAACCAGCCTGTTGTTGCGCATTCTGCGGACATTCAGCGCGCCGTTGCAGAGTACTTGGGTGCCCAGCAAAAGGAAATTCTGACCATCTCGAAGGAGCAATATCAGGGCCCTTTGCCGCATCCGGACCATCTTGCGCAGTTCGAGCAGATACTTCCGGGGCTTGCGGACCGCATTGTCGCGATGAGCGAAAAAGGATTGGCGCACCGACAAGACATGGAATCTCAAATCGTGCGGTCAAGCTTGCGCAAGGAGGCAGTGGGACAGTGGTTTGCGTTTCTCGTCGCCCTCGCAGCCCTCGGCACCGGTACATATCTCATTTCAGTGGGCCGTTCACTCGAAGGAATGGGCACTACCCTGGCCGCTCTTGCGGGACTGATCGGTGTCTTTATCTACGGGAAGCGCCGAGGAAGAAGAGCGCGGCCAGATCATCATGCTCGTGATGCAGCAAATGTTCCCTCGCCGGATGTTCCCAGGGTGGAGCATGGGCAAGCGGACTGAATCGTGCGGGGCCTTGGTGCGCCGCGCGCGCCGAAGTCACCCCCTGGCGGGCGTTCGCCGCCGCGCCCAGGGCCGCGATTACACGGTGCGCGACGGCGATGTGCTGCGCTTCCGCGCCGCATGACCCAGGCCCCGCGCCCCGCAACAGGCTTTCCTTATTCCATAAAGGCAGTTGCCGCGAATTCCTCAAGAGTTCCCAAAAGCATGAAAATTTCTCGAATAAAAGATGCCGTGCGAATCTTTTCGTGTAGAATCGTCCCCACCAGAAGCAGTGGTGCCGGAAATCCGACGATCGGTGTTTCAAGGTATCGGGGGGAGCGTCATACTGACTCGGCCGGGTGGTCGGTTTGTCCCATGATGCGGCAAGCCGGCAAAAGTTTTTTTCCGGGACGCGTTCCGGGCGAATTTCTTTCTCTCTTGCGGCCGGGTTCGTGTGACCGCCCCAACAAACGCCCATTCGCTTGCTTGACAGGCGTGGGAGTTATACTATTGCGCAAATGCGCCCGGAGGCCGTTGGCCACTCGACTTATTCAACCAAATTGAACTTGCTCGGTAAGGAGGCAGGCTCATGTCTAAATCAGCACCCGTAATTCAACTCTTGCAGGCTCGCCTGGAAAGGGCGTTGCGCCGGCGCCGCGAGAATCCGTCGCGTGTGGACATTCTCATGATTCCCGCGCTGGCGCTCGCGCT
>RKRP01000068.1 GCA_007571315.1 Gammaproteobacteria bacterium | reverse complement strand
TCGCGATCTTCATCCAGGGAATAGGCGAATATCTCAAAGCCTTCAGGCTTGTAGTTTTCGTAGGTCGCGATCAGGTTGGGGTTTTCCGCCCGGCAGGGGCCGCACCAGGAAGCCCAGAACTCGATCAGGGTGTAGTCGTTGTTGGCGCGCGCGTCCCTCAAGTGATAGTCCGCGCCGTTCAGCCCCGCGCTGGTGAAGTCCTCCACCTGCGCGCCTTCCGTCATTCCGCGGGCGGCGGCGGTCATTTTCATTCCGTGGCGGATGCGGCTGCGCGTGGCGAGCAGCGCCGGATGTTCGCCCAGAGCGCCCTGAAGCTGGTCCAGCCTGGAAAGCGCCTCGTCGCTGCCCATGCCGCCCATTTGCAGCGCGTACAGGCTGGCCAGCGGGTCGTCATCGGCTTCCGCGATGGCCCGAAGAGCGCCGGAGCGAATGTCCTGAAGCGCGCGGTAGCGCTCCCAGGATTCGTCACGCAATTCCTCGTAGCCCTCGTCGCCTTCCTGCATGCCCTCGCGCCGCTCCATTACGCCGCGATAGGCCGCGAGGGCGTCCTGATAGGCTTGGCCGTCCTGCCACGAGGCAATGACTTTCCGGTTATAGGGGCCGCCGCTCGCGCGCAAACCGGCCACGGCGCCCGCGTACGCCACCTGGATTCCGCCCGGCTCAAGAATGAACTGCGCCTTTCCCTTGCCTTTTCCTTCGGCGTCATTCACTCCCAGCCACACTACGCCGCCGTGCTCCAGCTCGCCCTGCAGGTTGAATTCGCCGCCGCTCAGAGGCGCGCGGGCGATTTCCTCGGTTCCACCCACCACTCCGGTGCCGCGGCTCAAGACCACTTCGCCTTCCTCAAGCAACTCGCTCACATTTCCGGAGACGGCGTATTGCGAAACCTGTTCCGCGTCTCCTGCGGATTCATCCACATTGCCGCAACCGGCTATTCCCAGGAGTGAAAATAGGAAGATAGGCGGCAATGCCAAGCTGAAACCATTTCTTGCAAGTTCATTGGTCTTCATCTTTGTTCTCCGTCGGCGTCAATAGCACTGCGCCCAGCGCCGCCAATGCCGGGCGCAGCTTTGCTTGAAGGCTGATTCGCTTCAAGCGATCAATTCACCCGCTAGAACGACATGCTGAGGTTCAGGCGATACGACCTGCCCTGAGTCCATTCGTAGTATGGGTTTATCAGGGAGACTGTTCGTTCGCCGGTCTCCGGGTCAAGGCGTGAATTCTCGGCGAACGCGTTGGTCAGGTTGTTGATGGCCAGCGTGGCATCCAGCCGCTCCATCCACGGGGGCGCGTCGAACAGCGTATTGGAGCCAAACTCGTAGCCTAGCACCAAGTCGTAATGGGTCGCCGGTTCTGTGATCCGGGTGTTTGCTCTTCCAACTATGCGTGTCTCATCCGCGCCCTGGACATCAAAGCTGAAAAACAAGCCGCCCTGCATCCACATGAACTGCGCGCTGGTCTGGTGCCTCGGAACGGGTGGCAGAGTCGTTCTTACGCGGGCATCCCCGGTGTCGTCGCGCGCACCAACAAGCGATTGGGTAGCTGCCAGAGTCCGGTCCTGCCGCACGTCGTACCGGTTCGTGTAGCCGCGCCGCACCAGTATGGTGAATTCGCTCTCGCCCATTTCCCATTCGTACCGGAACTCGTAATCCATGCCGGTGCGCCGCAAGGCAGCCACGTTGGTCCAGCGGTCGTCCACAATCCAAGCATCCTCTTCTTGCAGGTAAATGACATTGGGCGGCAGATTGTTCTGATCCTCTATGATGCCGGGCACTGCCAACTTGACAATTCGGTCCACGTAGTCGGTGTCGCTCCAGCTGGCCTTGAAGTACACGCCCGGCAGGAACGCAGGTGAAAACTCGCCGGAAAAGCTGACCACGTCTGCGGTTTCGGGTGTCAACTGGTCATTGCCGCCCATGCGCAAGGTGGCCTGGCCGAACGAAAGGCTGCCATCATCGTTTTGAAACAACAGTTGCCGCGTGCCTGCCGAAAGGTTTGCGCGCTGAAGCAACTGATTCAATTGCGGCGCGACGAACGCGGTTGAGAATTGCGCCCTGAGCCGAACAGCGTCAGCAGGCTGATACACCAAACCGGAACTCCAGGTAAACTCGCTGCCCGGGTCCGCAAGCTCTTCGATGCCGCCCACGCCGGTTGCGCTTTGGCTATAGTCAGCTTCCACATTCGAGTAGGAGTCGTAGCGGCCCGAAAGGGTAAGGTTCAGCAGTTGAACCCCCGTCATGCGGTTGCTTGCGCCCACCAGCGGAACCAGCGCTTCAAGGAATGCGGCGCTGTTATCACGGCTGATATCCGTGTTGAAAACCGACGTGCCGGCAGGTGTGCTGAAGCCCAGATAGGCTCCCGTGCTGAACTCGGAATAAGAATCAAGAGCTTCCTGGCGATAGTCATAGCCGACCACCATGGCAATCGGGCCGCCAGGCATCCCGAACAGATTTCCGCGCGCCAGCGCCTCAAACTGATTCTGTTTGTTCGTGCCGCCGGCATCCAGGCCGGGAACGATCCAGGGGCTTATGTCGCCGAACGGATTGATCGGGTCGGGCGGGGCTCCATAGATCGTGCAATTTCCTCCGAAAAATGAACTGTATTGGTAGCGCGTGCCGCCAAGTTCCGCCAATTTTTCGGCGCAGGCAGCCTGATTAATACCGTTGAATCGGCCGATGACAGCCTCGCTTACGCCGTCGGAATTGATCCCGAGGCCATACGCCGGGTCGCGAGTGTTGAACTGCGTGGATTCCAGTTCTGAGCGTGAACTGCCAAATTCGGCCTGCCATTGCCAAGAGCCGAGCTGACCTTCCAGCCCCAGGCTTGAATGCAATTCGTCCGTTTTCGATTCAAAATGTTGCGGAGGCTGATCGGGTGCCAGACCCACCAGACTGACTTGTGTGCCGAACGGGTTGAAGGGGCTGTTGGCATGCAGCGTTCCCCCCACGCTGGGAAGCCCCCGCTCCGACGAGGAGTCCTTGGTGCCGTAGCGAACATTCGCATGAAGGATCAAGCCCCCCCCCCCCCCCCCCCCCCGGTCCC
>RKRP01000062.1 GCA_007571315.1 Gammaproteobacteria bacterium | reverse complement strand
CGCATGGAGCGGGAGTATCCGGAATTGCTTGAGCCGCGCTGGGGGGAATTTGAGCGGGCGATTCCGTTCGACCTGTAGCCTGTTTTCTGAGAGCCGTTTCCTCTCCCTCCGCTCGCAGGGGACGCATGAACCCATCCTTGGGGCTCGGCAACGGCTGTCCTGCCATTGACGCCCCTGCGACCGGAGGGAGAGGAAACGGCTCTCAGAAAACAGGCGGACTAGCCCGGACAGTGGAGATGGATGCGGCGGAGAGAAGCGCTCGGCGGCATCAGAAAGGAGCGAGTTTTCGTGGGGGCGGAGTGTAGAATCGGCGGACAGCTTGATCGCAAGCGGGAAATTCTATGACTTGGTGGCTCTGGATTCTGTTGGGCTTGGCCTTGCTAATCGCGGAGGCCGCGGTTGATGCCGCTTTTTTCCTGCTCTTTATTGGCCTTGGCGCCATCCTGGTGGGTGTTGGAGTGGGGCTGGGGGAACTGCTCGGAATCGCATGGCCGCCGGTTGCGCAATGGCTTATCTTCGCTGGATTGTCGCTGGTGTTTCTGTATTTCCTGCGCGCCCGGCTGCGAGCGGCGTTTTTGCGAAAAAAGGGCGCTGAAGTGGATATCGTGGTGGGGGAGCAGGCCAGGGCGTTAATGGCGATAGCGCCCGGCGCCGAGGGCGAGGCCATGCTGCGCGGAGCCAAATGGGCTGCCCGCAATCTGGGAACGGCGGAAATTCCTGCCGGAGCCCGGGTTCGAGTGGCGGAGGTGGATCAACTGGTGCTGGGACTGAAGCCGCAATAGGCTTGGGCCGCGCCGAACATCCGGGAAACTGAAAGCATGGAAAACATGACGTTTGGAGTAATCGTGGCCGTGGTGGTGGCTGTCCTGGCCATCGTGGTGATTGTGAAGACCGCGGTCGTGGTGCCCCAGCAATCGGCCTATGTGGTGGAAACCCTGGGCAAATACAGCAACACCATGCAGGCGGGTTTTCATGTGCTCGTGCCCTTTCTGCAAAAGGTAGCGTACCGCCACACCCTGAAGGAGCAGGCAGCGGACATCCCGGAGCAGATATGCATTACCCGCGACAATGTGCAGGTGGGAGTGGATGGGGTGCTGTACTTGCAGGTGCTTGACGCGAAAGCGGCATCGTACGGCATTACCGATTACGGATTCGCCATATCGCAGTTGGCCCAGACGACGTTGCGCAGCGAAGTGGGCAAGCTGGATCTGGACCGCACTTTCGAGGAGCGCGGCTCCATCAACGCTGCGGTGGTGTCGGAGCTTGACAAGGCCACCAGCGCCTGGGGCATCAAGGTTCTGCGCTACGAAATCAAGAACATCAACCCCCCCGGGGATGTGCTCGCCGCCATGGAGAAGCAGATGCGCGCCGAGCGCGAGAAGCGCGCCGTGGTGCTTACTTCAGAGGGCGCGCGCGATGCCCAGATCAACAACGCCGAGGGCGACAAGCAGCGGGTAATCAAGGAGTCGGAAGCCGCCCGTCAGCAACAGATCAATGAGGCCGAGGGCGAGGCCGAAGCCATTCTGGCGGTAGCTACAGCCACTGCGGAGGGTTTGCGGCGGGTGGCCGAGGCAGTGAACTCCGAAGGCGGTGAAAGCGCCATGCGCTTGCGCGTCGCCGAGCAGTATGTGGAGCAGTTCGGACGGCTGGGGCAGAGCGGCAACACTTTCGTGGTGCCGGCGGACATGGGCAATATGGCCTCCATGTTCACCCTCGCCACCGCAATCCTCAAAGGCAACCCCAAACAACCCCCGGATTAACCCAAACTGGTCAACCCGGCTTTAATGGCACCCTCGGCTGCGAGTTTTACCGCATAAGTCCCTCCCATGTCCATCCCCAATGCGCGAGTTGTCCCGTGGAATTCTCCCGGCCCCATGCCCGAGGAGGCGCGCTCCTGGGTGTCGATGGACACCCGCAAACTCAGTCAGGAATGGCTGCGATTGCGCGGACGCATCTCCGAGCATCCCGACCGGGAGCGGTTCTTGCAGGCGTGGCTCAAAGAACGCGCGCGGCGCTTCGCCATCGAAACCGGGCAGATCGAAGGCCTCTACACGCTAAAGCCTGGCGTCACCGAGCAATTGGTGGCCCAAGGATTCGCCGCAGTGACCGGGACCGACGCCTACGAGCCGCTTGATGATGCGGAATTGCGCGGCTTGCTTGAAGATCAGGAGTCCGCGTACCACATGATGCGTGAACTGACGGCCTCCGGGGCGGAATTGCGCCTGTTCAACATCAAAGAGTGGCACGGCCTGTTGACGCGCCATCAGGCGGCGATTGCGGGTGTCACGCACGCAGGGCGCCGCGTGCAAGTGCCGTTCGAGCGCAAGGGCGCGTGGAAACGCAAACCCAACATCACGACCTTGCCCGATAGCGCGACGCTTGAATACTGTCCCCCTGAGCATGTCCAATCGGAAATGGAGCGGCTGCTCGCAATGCACGAGGCGGTCGAACGCCAAGCGTATCCCGCGCATGTCGAAGCCGCATGGCTCCACCACCGGCTCGTGCGGATTCACCCGTTTGAAGACGGCAACAAACGGACAGGGCGTTTGTTGATGGCGCGATGCTTCTTGAAGCGAGGCTTGCCGCCGCCCATTTTGAAGGCCGCGGACCGCGATGCTTATTTCAGGTCTCTCGCGCGAGCGCATCGGGGGAATTTGAGAAGTTTATCTGATTATTTGGAGAGTTTCGCCCGGGTGACTTTGATGTCTGCTGTCGAACTTGCCCAAGATGTGATAGAAGGAAAGTTGTACCGCGCAAACGGCAATGGCGGACGCACCGTCGGAGACACGTATGTGCCGCCGAATACGGACCCGGAACCGAAGCCCAATGTCATTGCAGCGATCCATCAGGATAAGCGGCGCACCGTTTTGGCCAGCGCCTTGTCTTCAACGTTGCGGAAGGCGGGATTTACGGTCGATGCCCGCTTTCCTGGAAAGGAGTTGACGAATCTTCGGTCGCCCGGTGAGATGTCCGCGGAGGACGTATGGGGCCTTATCGTAGAAAATTGCGAAGAATATAAGGGAACGCTTATTGCGGAGTTTCA
>RKRP01000118.1 GCA_007571315.1 Gammaproteobacteria bacterium | reverse complement strand
GCCCGGCGAGCCTATCCAACCGCCCGGCGAGCCTATCGCGCCGCCCGGCGAGCCTATCGAACCGCCCGGCGAGCCTATCGAACCGCCCGGCGGGCCTATCGACCCGCCCGACGAGCCTATCGAACCGCCCGCCGAACCCATCGAGCCGCCCGCCGAGCCCATCGAACCGCCGGCCGAGCCCATCGAACCGCCGGCCGAACCCATCGAGCCGCCCGACGAGCCCATCGAGCCGCCGGCGGAAGGCATGGACACCGGAGGGCCGCCCGACGGTGAAGAAACGCCGCCTGTGGTTTGGCAGGCCACCAACGCCATAGCCCCTAAAAGCGCCAAACCAATACCTGAAATACGCAATGATGCTTTCATATCAATGTGTGTGCTTGCACAGCCAGAATTAGCATACCACCGCCAGCCACCGGTTGCGGCAGGCACGCCCTGTGTTTGTTGGATGCGCCAATCAGCGCTCGCGTCGCTTTTGGTACTCTTCGTAGTTGAGGCGACCGGAACGCACCGCCGCCGGGTAGTGGCCGTATCGTTCCTGTTCGCGCCTTTTCCGGTAACGCCTTGACATCCAGGCCACGAGATTGAAGAGCACAAAAGCAACCGCGAACAGGGCGCCCAAGTTTTCCATGACAAATCTGAACAAATCCAAAACCGACTCGCCTCGCACTCGCAGGACCGCGCCCGCCCAAAACTTTATTTTACGCCGATCGCAGTAGTACCATCGATACCATGCTCCTGGCTGCGCCACGCCCCTGATTTATGCGCGCCCGATACCGGAATCTGATTGTCGTTGTTTTCCTGGCGGGCGTGCTGGCTGCCGTTTGGCGGCTTCAGGACAGCGAAGCCACAACCACGGTGCTATTGCTGACGGCCGCCGAGCGCCAGGCCGCCGACTCCGCCTCGCTCAGCGCTTCCGGCCTGGCCCGCTCCGAGGCCCTGGCCCGCCTTGCCGGCGAACTGGCCACTCCGGAAATGCTGGCCGGCATCTTCAGCGCCGGAGGAGAACCGGAGCGGGAGACCGTGCGCGCGCTGTCCGAAAGGCTGCGGCAACCCATCACGGACGTTCTCATCGAGGACCCCCACGCCTTCGCGCGCGGCCTCGCCAGGCAATATCGCGGCAAAGTCGTCATCGTGGTGGCCCGCGCCGCCCTCGCTTCCGCCCTGCTGGCGGAGTGGGACGCCGCCGCCTTGAATCAGGCCAGCCTGGCCCCCGGCCGATTGCACCTCATCAACCTCCCCACCTTCGGCCAGCCCCGCACCCTGCTGCTGAAATATTGAACCGCAACCTCCGATGCTCACCAAACTCACCATCCGCAACTTCAAGCGCTTCAATGAGGTCGAGATCGAACTCGGCAACCCGGTGGTCTTCATCGGCCCAAACAACTCGGGGAAAACTTCCGCATTGCAGGCGCTCGCGCTTTGGCAGATTGGCCTGAAGCGCTGGAACGAGCGCCGGGCGGGCCAGAAAACACCCGAGAAACGTCCTGGAGTTACGATGAACCGCCGCGATTTGGTTGCGCTGCCGGTCCCGGACGCGAATCTTCTCTGGCGCAAGCTGCATGTCCGCAACATTGAGCGCCTGGACGGCCAGCAGCGCACCCGCAACGTGAGAATCGACATCATCGTGGAAGGGGTAACCAGGGGTCGGAACTGGAAATGCGGGCTGGAGTTCGACTACGCCAACATGGAGTCGTTCTATTGCCGCCCGTTGCGCCTTGAAGAAGGCCGAACTCCCGAGCGCATGCCCATTCCCGAGGAGGCAGGCGATGCCCAAATTGCATTCCTGCCGCCGATGTCCGGCCTCGCGGCGACAGAAACGCGGCTGGACCACGGCGCCATCAGCGTGCGCATCGGCGAAGGCCGAACGGCCGAGGTGCTCCGCAATCTCTGCTACTCGGTCAAGGAAAATCATCCCGAAAAATGGAACATCCTGCGTGAACGCATCAAGACTATCTTTGGGTCCGAACTTGATTCGCCCCGTTACATTGCGGAGCGCGGGGAAGTGGTAATGACCTATCGCGAGCGCGGCGTGACCCTCGATTTGTCATCCACAGGACGCGGCCTGCAGCAAACCCTGCTTCTGCTGGCCTATATGCACGCCAACCCTGGAGCGGCGCTGTTGCTGGACGAGCCGGACGCGCACCTGGAAATTCTCCGCCAGCGCCAGATCTACCAACTCCTGACGGATGTCGGGCACGAAAACGGAAGTCAGATCATCGCCGCCAGTCATTCCGAGATTCTGCTGAACGAAGCGGCGGGCCGCGACATGGTGGTGGCCTTCGTAGGCGCGCCTCACAGGATCGATAATCGAGGAAGCCAGGTGCTCAAGGCGCTCCGCGATATCGGGTTCGAGCAGTACTATCAGGCTGAACAGACGGGCTGGGTCCTCTACCTTGAGGGATCGACCGACCTCTCGATTTTGCAGGCGTTCGCAAAACGGCTGGGGCACGACGAAGCGTTAGCCGCGCTCGATCATCCCTTCGTGCATTATGCGGGCAACCAGCCGCAGGCCGTTCAACGCCACTACCAGGGGCTTCGAGAAGCGCTTCCCGCTTTGAAGGGGATTGCTCTTTTTGACCGGCTGGAGGGCGGGCTACCGGATATGGGCCAGGTCGAGGGGTTGATGTGGAAGCGGCGCGAGACCGAGAACTACCTGTGCGCGCCGGCAACCCTGGAAGCGTATGCTTCGGAATCTTCCCGCAGCGACGCGCCCGGACCGCTGTTCATCAAGGCCGAAGCCGAGAAGCGCGCCGCCGCCATGCGGGAAGCGATCGGGGAAATCAGCGGCGCGATGGAAAAGCTCGGGCGCGGCTCACCCTGGGATGAGGATGCCAAAGTCAGCGAAGACTTCCTCAAGCCGCTGTTCAGCATGTATTTCAGCAAGCTCGGGCTGCCCAATCTCATGGCCAGGAAGAACTTCCACGAACTGGCCCGGTTCATTCCGAAAAGCGAAATCGCTAACGAAATTCACCATAAACTCGACGCGATAGCGCAAACCGCATCAGCCGCAAGCGCGCAAGGCGCCGGCTCAAGCTGACGGAACGC
>RKRP01000141.1 GCA_007571315.1 Gammaproteobacteria bacterium | reverse complement strand
GCGTTCGGTGATGGACGAAGCCGGCGATTTGGCCTCGAACATGCTCGCGCCCCTCAATGCGAAGGGGGACCGGACGGGCGCCGATGTGCGCAATGGCCAGGTTTACGTTCCCGAGAGTTTCCGCCAGGCCTATGAGGCGTTTATTGAAGGGGGCTGGGGCGGAATTTCAGCGCCGGAGGATTACGGAGGGCAGGACCTGCCGCTGGTTTTGTCGATGCCGGTTCAGGAGATGTGGCAGTCCGCCAACCTGGCCTGGTCGCTGTGCCCGCTGTTGAGCCAGGGCGCACTGCATGCGCTGGAACTGCACGCCAGCGAGGAATTGCGCCAGCAGTACCTGCCGCAGCTGGTGAGCGGGGAGTGGACCGGAACCATGAATCTCACAGAGCCGCAGGCGGGTTCCGACCTGGGGCTGGTGCGATGCCAGGCCCGGCCGGAAAACGGCCACTACCGCATTACCGGGCAAAAAATATTCATCACCTTCGGCGACCATGACATGGCGGGGAACATCCTGCACTTGGTGCTGGCCCGCCTTCCGGACGCGCCTTCGGGCACGCGCGGGCTGTCGCTGTTCCTGGTGCCGAAGCGGATCCCCGATGCCAACGGCGCGCCCGGCTCGCCCAACAACGTGCGCCCCGTGTCGGTTGAGCGCAAGCTCGGCCTGCACGCCAGCCCAACTTGCGCAATGAGCTACGAAGATGCCGTGGGCTACTTGGTGGGCCAGGAAAATCAGGGCCTGCCGCACATGTTCGCGATGATGAACGATGCCCGCGTATCGGTGGGCTTGCAGGGCGTGGCGATATCGGAGCGGGCCTATCAACAGGCCCTGGATTTCGCCGCAAATCGGATGCAGGGCAAGGTTCCCGGCAGCAAGGAAACCGTGCCTATCCTGCGGCATCCGGATGTGCGCCGGATGCTGATGGAAATGAAGTCGCAGATCTTCGCGATGCGGGCTTTGACCTACCTGGCGGCCAGGCACACTGATTTCGCCCGCCGGCATCCCGATGCTGCCCTGCGGGCCTATCACCAGCGGCGGCTGGACTTGCTCACGCCCATTGTCAAGGGCTGGAACTGCGAGCTGGCCATCGAACTGACCTCCCTGGGAATCCAGATTCATGGCGGAATGGGCTATGTGGAGGAAACCGGCGCTGCCCAGCACTACCGCGACGCCCGCATCACCACCATATACGAGGGAACCTCCGGCATTCAGGCCGGCGATCTGGTGGGGCGCAAGATGATTAGGGACCAGGGCGCGGCGCTAAGGGAGTTGCTTAAGGAAATGCGCGAAACCCCGGCTCAACTGGACGCGCTTCCCAATGAAGACCGGGTGGTGGCCGCAGCGCTGCGGGAAGGGCTGCGGGAAGCCGCCTCGGTGATTGAATGGTTCTTCGCGGAATTGGACGCGCAGCAGCACCTGGCGGGTTCGGCGGCCTTCAACCTGATGATGATGCTGGGGTATTTGTGCGGCGGCTGGCTGCACGCCCGCGCCGCTCTCGCGGCCGCCGGCGGCGATGACCACGCATCCGATGCGCGCCGCGTATGCGCGCGCTTTTACGCCGAGAACTTCATGCCCGAGGTGGCGGCGCGGGCCCGCCGGATCCGCGCCGGTTCCTCCAGCACCATGGCGCTGAGTCCCGAGCAGTTCTGACATGCGCTTCTCCACCCGGCAGATTCACGCAGGCGCTGAACCCGACCCGGCAACCGGTTCGGTGCTGCCGCCCATCTACCAGTCCACCACCTTCGCCCAGCCCTCGGTGGACGAGTACCTGTCCAAGGGCTATTCGTACTCGCGCAGCGGCAATCCCACGGTAAGGGCGCTGGAGAAACGGCTCGCAGGGCTGGAAGAGGGCGCCGACTGCAGCTGCTACTCAACCGGCATGGCCGCCGTGAGCGCGGTGCTGCACGCTTTTATGAACGCCGGCGATCATGCCCTGGTGTCGCAAGTCGCCTACGGCGGCACCTACCGCGTATGCACGCAGGTGTTCGCCCGTTTCGGGGCGCGCTTCACCTTTGTCGATACTGCGGACCCGGATGCCGTGCGCGCCGCAATCATGCCTCAAACCCGGCTGCTGCTGACTGAAACGCCGGCCAATCCCACCCTGGCTCTCAGCGACATTGCCGCGCTTTCCGGCATCGCGCGCAACAACGGCCTGGTGCATGTGGTCGATAACACTTTTCTTTCTCCCTACTGCCAGCAGCCGCTGGCGCTGGGCGCGGACATTTCGCTGCACAGCACCACCAAGTACCTCGACGGGCACAACGCGACGGTGGGCGGCGCCCTGATCGCGGCCAGCGCCAAACTCGACGAGCAGCTGCGGTTTGTCCAAAACGCCACCGGCAGCATCATGTCGCCGATGGTGGCCTGGCTGACGCTTCAGGGCGTCAAGACGCTTTCCGTGCGCATGGACCGGCAGTCGGCCAGCGCCCTGGCCATTGCGCAATTCCTGAGCGGGCACCCGGCAGTGGGGGAGGTTTGCTATCCGGGCCTGGCTTCCTTTCCCCAGCATGATCTGGCCCGGCGGCAGGCGACCGGCTTCGGCGCCATGCTCTGGTGCGAATTGAAAGGCGGGCTTGAGGCCGGCAAAAACCTGATGGACCAGGTTCAGCTTTGGACCCTGGCGGAAAACCTTGGCGCTGTGGAATCGCTGATTACGCATCCGGTCACCATGACCCATGCCGATGTGGAGCCTGAAGAGCGCCGCCGCGTGGGCCTGCGCGACGGGCTGGTGCGCCTGTCGGTGGGACTGGAAGATCCCGCCGACCTGATCGAGGCCCTGGACGCAGCCCTATAATTGGCAGTGCGCAAGGGAGACCGAACTTTGCTGCAAGCTGTGAAACTGACCAAGCGCTACGGCGGCATAGAGGCCCTCAAGGGGCTGGATATGACCGTTGAAGGCGGCGACATCTACTGCTTGCTCGGCGCCAATGGCGCGGGCAAGACCACTACCATCAGTCTTTTCCTCAACTTTACCGAGCCCGATGCAGGGACCGCCAGCGTGTGCGGCCTGGACGTGACCCGGGAGCCGCTGGAAACCAAGAAACTGCTCGCCTACATTCCCGAGCAGGTGATGCTGTACGGCAATCTGACCGCGTTGGAAAATCTGCGTTATTTCGCGCAGCTGGGGGGCCGCGACTACTCCCGGGAGGAATATCGCGGATTCCTGAGCCGGGTGGGTTTGCAGCCCGAAGCTGTGGACCGGCGCGTCAAGACCTACTCGAAAGGAATGCGCCAGAAGGTGGGCGTGGCGATCGCGCTTGCCAAGCAGGCCAGGGCGCTGCTTCTCGACGAGCCGACTGCCGGGCTGGACCCCAAGGCCAGCAACGAATTTTCGGAATTGCTGCTGAAGCTCAAATCCGATGGCGCCGCCATCCTGATGGCCACGCATGATCTTTTCCGGGCCAGGGAAACGGGCACCCGCATCGGAATCATGCGGGAGGGGCGCCTGGTTGATGAACTGAGCACCGGCGAGGTGACGCACGCCGACGTGGAGAAGATCTATCTCCAGCACATGCACGCTGGCGGACACTATGCGCAGCAGGGCGCAAGTTCCGCCTGAACCGGAGGCAAGAGTCATGATTGTTGCTATAGCGCGCAAGGAATTTTTGGAAATCGTGCGCGACGGCCGGTTCAAATGGACCGCCGGCATCATGGCGCTGCTGCTGCTCACGGCAATGGCCGCCGGTTATCAGAAGTACAGCGCCTACATGGACATGCAGCGCCTGTCTCAGGATAAGACCAATGCTCAGTGGCTGAACCAGGGCGACAAAAACCCGCACGCCGGAGCGCATTACGGAAACTACGCCTTCAAGCCGGCAGGGCCGCTGGCCTTTTTCGACAACGGCATCAACAACTACGCCGGCACCGCCTTGTTCATGGAGGCGCACAAGCAGAATTTCGCTATTGGCCGGCCTGCCAGCGACCAGAGTTCCATAGGACGCTTCGGCGATTTGAGCGGCGCCATGATTTTGCAGTTGCTGATGCCGCTTCTGATCATTTTTCTTGGCTTTACGGCATTTGCGGGCGAGCGGGAGAGCGGCGCGCTGCGCCAGGTCCTGAGCATGGGCGTGAGCAACCGGCAGTTGCTGTGGGGCAAGGCGCTGGGGATTGGCGCCGCGGTCCTTCTGATTGTGGGCCTTTGCGTGGCGGCTGGCGGCGTGGCGCTGTCGTTTGCCGACCTGCCGATGGAAAACGAATCGCTGGGCGCTCGGGTTGCGTTGATGGCGCTTGCCTACTTGCTGTACGGAGTCATTTTCCTGTTTCTCACGCTGGCGGTGTCGGCCTGGGCGAAGAACGCGCGCGCGGCGCTTATGCTACTGATTGGATTCTGGGCGTTTGCGGCATTCCTGGCGCCCAAGGCCGCGGTGGAAATTTCCAAGGCGGCTCATCCCACTCCGGCTTTCGGCAAGTGGATGGCGGACATGCGCTCGCACCAGATGCGCGGAATTGACGGCGTGCCGCCCTTCGCCCGGTTCGAGCAGGAGTCCAGGGAGATATTCGCCGGGTATGGCGCGGATTCCATTGCCGAGCTTCCGGTTTACGTGGGGGCGTTGCGCCTGCAGAAATTCGAGGAATACGACTTTCCCGTATTTGAAAAGCATTACGGCGAGTTGAGGGATTCCTATACCCTCCAGAGGCGGCTGCAGGACCGGATAGGCATTGTGGCGCCCACGCTGCCGCTGCGCTCGCTTTCCATGGCTCTGGCGGGCACCGATCTGATCCGGCATGTCGATTTTGCCGATGCGGCCGAAGCGCACCGCCGCGACATGGCGCGGAAGGTTAACGACTACCTCGGCAAGGCCGCCGTCAGCCTGAACACCGGTTACGGCGGCGGAAACGTTCTGATCGCGGATGAGGCGGTATTCGCGATAGTGCCCCCGTTCAAGTTTGAATCGCAGGGGCTTGGAGCTGTCCTCGCCGAGCATTCCGGCAACTTCATTGGACTGGCGCTGTGGCTGGCTGCGGCGCTGGGGCTGGCGCTGTGGTCCGCGCGGCGCCTGAAGGCGGAGGAAGGCTGATGAAACGCATCATTATTTCGCACGAGGCGCGGCAACTCTTTCGCTCTGGCGCCTTCCGCGCGCTTTTGCTGCTGATGGCGGGGGCGGTTGCGTTCGCCGCCTGGTCGGGCCAGCGCTCCATCGACCGCCAGGCCGAAGGGGCGAATGCCGCGGCGGCGTTTGAGGATGGGCGGCGGGCCAGGATGCGGGAGGGAACCGAGCAATATCAGGCCCGAGTGCTGGCGGAAGGCGGCGAGTATCAGTTCGCGTCGGCCAGCCACAGCCCGGGCGCAGGTCCGCCGCAAGGCACCAACCCCGGGGTTGTGGGCTCCACAACCGCCAAGTATTTGACGCTGCCGCCAACCGGGCTGGCCTCCTTCTCGATTGGTCAAAGCGACATTCAGCTCAGCTACGTTCCGGTGTCGATGAACCCCGCCATGAACATCACCCGCGACAACGAGCTTGAGAACCCGGTCAATTTGATGACGGGCTCGTTCGACATTGCGTTTGTCGTTATTTTCCTGCTTCCGATATTTATTCTCGCCATCAGCTACGACCTGCTTTCCAGCGAAAAGGAGAGAGGCACGCTGGCGATGATCCTGGCTCATCCCATATCCCTCAGGGAACTGCTAGCCTCGAAGATTGTTGCGCGCGCTGGCGTTCTGCTCGCAGGCATTCTGGCGCTGGGCCTTGCGGCTCTGCTTGCGGTGGGCGCCAGCCTGGACCAGACCGATACCTGGGTCCGCTTTGGTTTGTGGATGGCGGCCACGCTGCTGTACGCGCTTTTCTGGTTCGCCCTGTCCGTTCTGGTTAACGTTTATGGCAGGAACTCGGCCGCCAACGGCATCGCGCTGGCCGGCGCGTGGCTGGCGCTGGTGGTGGTGGCGCCCACGCTGGTGAGCCTGCTCGCAACCACCCTTTACCCGGCGCCGTCGCGCATGGAGTTGACCACCGCGGCGCGGCAGGCGCAAACGGAAGCCGAGAGCGCCTACATGGAGCGGCTCAGCGAGTACTACTACGACCATCTCGAACTCGTGCCTGAAGGCGACGGGAGCGCGATGGATTTCCTGACCGTGGCGATGGCGAACCGCAATGCGGTCGATAAGGCCGTGCGGCCCCTGCACGACGAATTCCAGGCGCAACTGAACCGCCAGGAGAGCCTGGTGCAGCGGTTCCAGTTCATTTCGCCCGCCATCATGATGCAGTTGGCGCTCAACGAGATATCCGGAACCAGCGCGGACCGCTACGAGCACTTTTTGAACCAAGCCTACGATTTCCGCGCTGAATGGAGCGAATTCTTCACCGTGAGGTTCCTCCAGCGCAGCCCGCTGAGGCCCGCGGACTACGACCAGTTCCCGGTTTTCGAGCACCGCGAAGAACCGTTTGGCGCGGTAATGACGCGCCTGCTTCCGTCGCTGCTGGGGATGCTGGCGTTGCTCGCCACTGCGATCGTGGTTCCGCTTTTGAGGCTGCGCCGCTACCAGGTTGCCGCCACGTAGCCTGGGAGCCGCTGCAGTTTGGAGTCACGGACCGTTTCTGAACAGCACAATGCGGATTGCCGTTGGTTCCCCGGGAATTGTTGGAGATTCTCCGGCAATTTGATGTTTTGGTGAATTAAACCGCCGCCAGTCCGCAATGTTGCGGCATTTGGTGATCCAGACTGACTTTGGATCGACGGCAATAAACCAGCAGCGCAGCCTCCTTGGCCAACTTGCAGCGGCTGCATGCCTCTATTGCCTCAAAAAGCCTTCAATCTCGCTAACGAGATAGTCGCGCCGCAGAGTAAGGACGCCGTGGGAAACGCCCGGGATGTCGATGCGCTTCCCGTTGCGGAACAGATGCGAGGTTTGCTGGGTCACGCCCCACAGGTCGTCCTCGGGATTGAGAACCAGCACCGGCTGGCTGACCTCGGTCATGGCGCCCAGGAAATCATAGCGATAGACCGCGATATATCCCCACGGCAGCCGCTTCCCCAGACGCAGGGCATCGGCCATTCCAATATGCAGTTGTTCGGCCGGTATTCCGGGGTCCGCCAGTTCGCCAATGAGCGACCAGAGCTTCTCCACATGACGAAGCGTTCGATCCGGCGGCGGGAAACGCTCGTCCAGCCGGTCGAGCCTTTGGGCGCGAACATCCTCCGCGTACGCCGCCAGTCCAAACAGCACGCAGCGCCGAACCCGCTGCTTGCCCTGGCGCGCCATCTCCGTTGCGGTGATCGAGCCGGTGTGATAACCCATCACATCGAAAGGCCCCGGCGCAATAATCCCGCGGCTTGCCAGATGCTCCATAAAGTCGAACATCGTCTCGGCGTAATCGCCGATTTCAAGCGGTTCGGGCGGCGGGTCGCTCATGCCGTAACCGGGTGTGTCGGGGGCGACGGCCACCCGGTCCCTTGCCAGGAACGGCTGAATGGGTTTCCACTGGCTGCTGTTGCTTGGAGTCTGGTGCAGGCATAGCAGCGGCGGCCGCGAAGCCGCTTCAGGAGCCACGATTCGATAGTGCAGTTGGCCGAAACGGCTGGGCGCGTAGGCTTTGGCGGGAATCATCGGACGGTATTCTCCATTCTGCAGGTCAATATGCGGGCGCTTTGCCTACATGATCGACGGCTCTTCAACATGCTCTTGCAGGCAGCCCCTGAAGGCTTCATCCGGCGGCAGGTCCGCGTCCCAAAATCGCGCGATGACCCTCTCGCCCGTCATTCCGTTGGTTGCGTCCGTGCATAGCCACACGGCCGGCGGAACAATGATGTCGCCGGGCAGAAGACGGCCGCCGGCGCGTTCGCCTACGATGCCGGGCACCATGGCAGGCGTGATCAATTCGGTGTCCGACGGCCCGCCGGGCAGCAGGATATTCACGTCAACGCCGGTGCCTTCAAGCTCGCCGGCCCAGCACCGGTGCATAGTCTCAAGCGCCGCCTTTGAAGGCCCGTAAACGGAATTGCCGGGACGCACCATGTTTAGAAGGCTGGTGGAGATGGAAATCACCTTTCCGAAATTCTGCTTCAGCATGTGCGGAATGGCCTCTTTGGTCATCAGGAAGACGCCGAGCAGGTTGGTCTCGACAATGGCGCGGAATTGCGCTTCCGTGACATCGTAAAAAGGCGTGATTGCCGAGAGTTTGTCTCCAAACTCGCCATAGGACCGCCCGGCATTGTTGATCAGCACGTCGATGCGCCCGAAGGCGCGAAGGGTTTGTTCCACGGCGCGGGCGCAGTCTTCCGGCCGGGTTACATCCCCGGCCACCGCAATGCACCGGCCCGGCCCGGCAACGCGACGCGCTTCGTCCAGCGCGCTGGCCAGCGTGCCGCTGTTGCGGCCTGTCAGCGTTACCCGAGAGCCCGCGCGCAGCAACTCCTCCGCCATGAACCAGCCGAAGCCCCGGCCGCCGCCGGTAATGATGACGGCGCGCTCCTTGAGCGACGGATGACGCGCGGCCTTCAAGTCGCTTTCAGCCCATGTCCTGCCAGAGCGGACGCCCGCGCGCCAATGGCTGGCCGCAGAGGCGCGCGCAATGCTGGCAAGCAATGACTTAACGTGCTCGTCGTCCCATATCTAGCTACGCTGGAAATGGGAAGTTGAATCTTGCCGACCGTGATTTCGCCCAAAACCTGCTTAAGCTGAATTTTTGTGCTGTCGAATGTAATCATGCGCAACTGTTCCTGTCGTGGCTGAATTTAGCAGCCTGCTCGACCTGAACTCCTGAACAAAATGGGCATGGCAGCCGCCTCCACCACTATTCTATCTGCGCGCCTGCGTGCGGTCGGCTTTTGCCACGGGCTGCTATAATTGCGACACTGTCCTGCGCTGCCCAGTCAATCATAGGAAGTGAGAGAATGAGGCCAATATCGAGAGACTGCAAACGCTTCGTCGGTGTGACCTTGTGTTCTGTTCGTGCTGTGCCGACCGCCGCCAGGAAGCCCCGCGATACTGGATATAAGCCGCCCGCAATCGCGATTACGGCGCTGCGAGGCCTAATCCGTATCTACGCAAGTCCTTGCGCCAAGAGCCAGGTATGGGCGGAGAAACCAACTGTGAAAAGGGACCGGCCAGATGCTGCCTGATTTCCTGGACCGCTCTATATTCGACCTAATAGACGCTCGGGCGCGCGAACTGGAAGACCTGATAGATTCCGACTTGGCTTTTTATCATGGCCAGATTCACCCTGTCTTTTTTCGCGCATTTCGCGATTTCATCGAAGAAGCAAGAAAGAAAAGTGAAAGGGCGGAGCGGAGAATTTCTGTAGTCCTGCGAACTGGCGGCGGGGCGAGAGAGATTGCGAAAGAATTGTCCGATCATAAAAAATGGCGATCCCATGGAAGAAATTTAGATGTGGAGAAATTGAAGGCGCTTCGGATTGAAATAGACGATTATTCAGACAATCAGAAACTTCGTGATGCCATAAGGGGCTACAATGATCCTCTGACGGGATACATTGATAGAAATGGCCTGAACTTCTATCTGCACAACGCAAATGTGCCCAATTGACGGGAGGTTCGAATGCAAAAAGTTGCGGAAATGGTCGAAAGGCGCCTTGAGCGTATTTCAGAAAATCTGTCCGAATCTGTGGATGGCCAACCGCTGACCGCGAAAGAACGCAAGGCCATTGTTGAAGCAGAACGCCTGGCAGATCTCTACGCGGATGTGACACCGGAGGTTACCAAAATATCGGACAGCTACCTGTTCCGGTTAGTCAATTCAAAATGAAATGCTGTCAGCAAAGCCTCTATCCTGAGGAACCATAAATCCGAAGCGGCGCACCTGTCCTGGATACTGCGGGCAGCCCATTCGGCAGGACACTAGCTGTTGTGCCCGTGATCGGTCGAATTGGCGAACGAGGCAATCAGTCAGGTGATTTACTATGACTAATCAATACAGGAGCGATTTTTGCGCATCGGTGTACGAGACGGCTCTCGGCATGATGGAAACGGGCACGATGTCGAAGCGGATTATGAAATCTTTCAACGAAATGTGCCTGATGCCGGTTGCAGCGGTGTCGTGCGAGGACATATGCGCGCTTCGGCTTCTTGAGAATGCGAGCCAGTGGGAGCGTGGTGAGAAGCGCCCGCGTGAGTGATCTTTAGGGGAAGTCGAGAAGCGGGCTGCGCTGCATATGAACTATGCTCATTGACGCGCTTCTCATTATCCATATTGCCGTGCTGGGCTACTGGCTGGGGGCCGAGTTCGTTATCAACAGCGAATTCCGCTTTGTCTGCCGGGCATCGTCCATGCCCTTTGCGGAACGCAAGCGCCTGATGGAGCATGTCATGGATGCGGACCAGCATGTTCGCTACGCTCTGGTGCTCCAGGCTGGTCTGGGAACCGTTCTATCGGCGTTGCTCGGCTACTTTCCTGGTGGCGCGCCGCTGGCATGGGCAGCCGGTCTCGCAACTGCGCTCTGGCTGGCTTTCGTCGAGATTATTCACCGCTTGAGGCACGGAGCGGCCGGCAAGCGACTGGCGTTTCTGGATCGCCTGATCCGTTATGCGCTTATGGCCGCGCTTGTGGCGGGCGG
>RKRP01000081.1 GCA_007571315.1 Gammaproteobacteria bacterium | reverse complement strand
GTTTTCTCGATAATTCCGTAGGCGGTGTCGTTATGCAGTTGCCCGTCTGTGGTGCTTCCGGGCTCCCGCTTTTTGCGCCGCGCCTTGTGCGAAACGACAATGTTCTGGACGGTCTCCATAACATCAGCCCGAAATTCGTCCCAGGGATCAATCGCGCTTTTCCGTCCATTGACGCTCAGCAAGAGCCTGCCCGCGGGTTGAGCGCCGTCCTGCTGTGCTTCCTCAAGTTTCCGAGCCTCGGTCGCCACCTTTTTCAGCAGGCTCCTGCTGGTCATGCCGATCACAATCGCATCCACGGCGTGATGGCGATGGTCGTCGCGGTTTTTTCTTCCGGCGCTCTCCCCGCCATCCTGCAGCACACTGTTCAGTCCCCAGTGCCACCGCAGCAGGCCGGTCAGACGACCGGTTACCACATCAATCCTGTCGATAGGACAAATGTTTTCCAAGTATTCGCGGGCGAGCCGCCCAATATAACGTGTGTCATTGAGGTGGCGGCTGGTGAAATCCGCGTCCTCGCCTTGCTGCCAGATATCCCGGGCATCCTTCTGAAACCGCCACTGTTTGGAAGCGGGAAGTTGCTCGGCGCGGGCGGCAATCCCGCCCCAGTCATAATCATTGGGGCTGTCGCCAAAAGCTTCGTAAGGAGTGCGATTGCCTTTGTCGCGGTTTGCCCTGCGGGTGCAAATGACCTTGTTGGCGCGGCTGTCATCCAGTGAGTCGCTGAAAGGAATGAGGTGTTCTATTTCGGTGTTCCCGTTGAACAGGTCGGCTATTCCGATCTTGTCGCCGGAAAAGGGGCAGCAACGCCCATTCGGGTCTTCGCTCAACTCTTCCCACAAGAACAGGCGCAAACGATTATCACCGTTGGGCTTCTGGCCAAGTTCCATCAGTTTCTTTGTGAACCCCTGGTTCCTGTCCTGATTTTCCTTTTGTTCTCTTTCGATCTCTCCGCGCTTTTGCGCGCCCGCCGGCAATTCCCGTCCCAATTCAATGGCTATGGAGTGCGGGTGGCCGTACCGGCCGATCAGTTCATTGACCACAAGACGAATCTGGTTCAACGCGATATGCACCGTAGGGTTGGTGACCCCGCCCCATCGTGTCTTCTCGTCATCCTCTTTCTTTCCTGTGCCGGGAATGATGTGGCGCCCGTCCCGAAAGGCCTTGCCGTAGTAGGGGAGCCTGTCCAGTTGTTGATACTTGCCGTCATCGCCTTTGCTGCGGAACGGATCGATGAATTCACCAACTTCCCGGGCTACAGCGGCGGCTGCTTCATTTTGCAGGGGCAGCGTGAGTTCCCCGGTCTTCTGATCGACAAGGCCATCGTCCATCTTCACCAATATCAGCCGTGCGGCCTTTAAGGAAATGTGGGCAGTATCGTCTTTCAGAGGCGCGTTGAGGCAATTGTCCGCAACGCGCCCGGACAGCCCGAAGCGTTCCTGGATGCAGTTGCGGACATCCCTGTCGTCCGCAGCGCCGTCCGCTGGCGGCGAATTGCCGGCTTTATCCAGCCGTTTGCGATCGCGCTCCTGTTGTTCCGGCGTTCCATTCAGGAGAATGTCGATCAACTCATCCTGCTTTTCCAGAGGCCAATCGTGCCATTGTTCGCCCAAACGGTCTTCATGCTGCATCAGATTGCTGGTTAGGTTGCCGTCCAGGCCCTTGCGCTTCCGCGTCTCGAGATTGAGCCTGAAGTCGCCCTCCGCGTAGTTCAGCTTCTTCAAGACTCCCTTGATCTTCCTAAAGGCAACCTGACCATTCTTTGTGGTTTCCCTTTCCAGCAATCGCGCAATCGCGTTCCGGGCATCCGGGTAGTCTCTTACCCTTTTCTTCTGGTAACCATCCCACCATTCCAGGTTATTGACTTCCTGAAAGATGCGATAGCGCTGAAAGCTGGGCATTGCCCGAAAAGTTCGATCTTCTCTCGGCAGGTACGTGCATTTTCCCCGCTGCTGAGGCTTGAGAGGGCGCTGGCTAAAAATAGCCTGGCGAACACGCTCCCGGACTTCTTCGGTCATCAATTTTGGGTGATGCGGCGACTGGGCTCGCCAAATCTTTTTGAACTCGTCTTCATACAGTTCGCGTGTCGGATATACATCGTAGAGTTTTCCGGCACCGGCTGCGCCCGGACGGGCACGGGTTGGTTTGCGTTTGCGGTGGCGCCGGTGGAGAAACGAGCCATAGGTCAGGTCGTCTTGTTCAGCCAGCTTTCGCAGGGCCGCTATCCGCGCATCCTTCTCCGCCTGGCGAGCATGCTTCTTGCCTTCTCTTGAGAGCTTCTTGTATTCCTCGCTGGACAGCTCCTGCTCAATCAAGCCCATCTGTTGCAAAAGCAATCGCGCCGAACTTGATACTGTTCCTCGGATTGTTTCTTCGCTGCGATCCTTGCGGTTGCTTTTGAAGCCGCGGCGCTGGTTGATATGAAACAAAGCGCGGCCGACCTCATGCGGCTTCAGCGGTTCGATCAAGGCTCGCGCGCGCAAGGCCAGCGGGTTCAATCCCTGCAAGTCCACGCGCTCTTCTTTCGATTCTGGAAACAGCCCAGCCTTGGTCAACTCATGCAGCAAAAAATTTCGACGCTGCTTGAACCGGTCGCGGCGGCGGCGCGCCGACCGTTTTTCTCGCCGCGTCGCTGCAAGGGTAGCTTTGCTCTTGCTATCCCGGCCTTCTGCGAATATGCGCGATCCCGCGGCGGCTATCGCGCGCGGAGATCCGCCTTCGTCCAACTCCAGGACGCTCCAGCCAAGGGAATTGGTTCCCACATCCAAGCCAAAGCGATACTTTTTCATGCGCGGCAACCTGTGCGGCAAAAGGAATAAGAACGGACGCCAGCCATTCAACGAGCCCGGGGCATGCGAATTTTAGGCCCTTGCGCTTACAGGAGGTGGTCCTGGCTTGTTTGCCGGCATCCCCAAACGGAAAGGGCGACCCGCAGGTCGCCCTCCCAATGTTGCGAATTCTCGCTTGTTAATCCAAGCCTAAGCAAGAACCACCTATTCCTGAGTGCGTAACGCTAATTATAGCCCGTGTTGCAAAACGCCGCCGCCGAGCCAGGTCGCCGGGCCGCAACGCAGCGGATTCGCGAAGTTCAACATGTAGAATTTTCAATTCCATGAATTATGAGCAACGGGAAAAGCTGCGCGGATACGCGATGCGGAAGGATCGCGAGCCGGAGCCGGTGTTTGTGGGGCGGGATGATATTTTCGAGGTCGTAACGGAGAATGTTCGCGGCGCCAAGAGCCGTTTTGATTTCGACCCCGAAGGCCCGGGCAAATCCACTGGCAAGACCGTCTGCCTTACAGGTCCGCCGGGAGTGGGCAAGTCGGCCTTCGTCAACGCGCTGAAGCGGCGCAAGGACTTCGACGGCTGCAAAGCGCACGTGGTGGAGATGCCGCGCTCGGACCTGCACCATCCAGGCTGCGTGCTGGCGACCGTCGCCAACGCCGTCAAGGGTTTCAAATTTGATGAAAAGTTCAAGGACCGCCTGACCAGCTTCGGGATTGGCTTGACCGCTGCCGGGACCGGAGGGCGGATGTCCTTGTCCTGGAACCCCAAAACCCCGCCGCCGTTTACCAGCTTCCCGGTGGAGCTGTTCGCCGAAGGCGCCAAGACGCTGTTGAAGAAAGGCCACGCCTTCGTCCTGGTGACCGACGAGGCGCAGGGCATCGACCCGTCGCCGGGGTCCCGGTCCAACGGCCTGCTGGCCCACTTGCATCATGGTGTCCCGCTGCCCATCGTGCCGGTGCTGGTCGGGCAATCCAATACCCAGGCGCGCCTGAGCGAGACCATATCAGGGTCCCGCTATGCCGACGGCAACGAGCCTCGCATGATCGGTTTGAAAAACGATGAGGCGCGCGATTACGTTTTGGGCATGCTGGACTGGCTGGCCGTTGAGGGAACGCCCGCGCAGCGCCAAGCGCTGGCTGAATGGATCGTTGGAGAGTGCGGGGGCTGGCCGCATCACCTCTCCAACGCCATGAAAGCCGTCGCTGAAGGCCTGCTGGCGGCGGATTCGATGCGGCTGGAGGACCTGGAAGGTGAAGCCGTCGGGCGGTCTCTGACGGCCCGGCGGGTCCGGTATTACGAATCCCGTTACAAAAGCCGCGAGGCCCTGGGGGTGTGCAGGGAAGCCCTGCTCGCCCTTCTGGATGAGGCGGCTCAAGCGCCTATCCCGGATGTTGCAATGCTGGGCAAGGTCGCCGGCGCCTTCAAGCAGCGCCCTCCCTTTGAAGGCTTCGGCGTTTCCGCGAAGGACTTTTACGACGCTGTGGTCAGCAGCGGAGTGCTGGCGCGCCAAGCGCAGGCCGGATCAGACGGCAAGCCAACCGGAGCCACCGAATGGATATGTCCCATCGCCAGCATGGCGCAGTACATCAAAGACGGAACGCACCGGCCTGAAGCGCCCTTCCCGGACATCCGCTTCTCCGCGGGCGGTCATTGATGCGCGGCCCCGCGAGCGAGGGGCGGGCGCGCGCTGCGGCGGCCGCCGGATCAGAGGGGTAGCGAGCCTCCGCCTTCTTCGCTTTTGAGGGTGCGCGGGTCCACGGTTTCGAGCATGCCTTCGCTCAATACCTGAACGCGCTGCTCCGCCTTCTTCAGCGCTGCCTGGCAGCGCCGGGTGAGTTCCACGCCGCGCTCGAACTGCTTGATCGCCTCGGCCAGCGGCAAATCGCCCTTCTCCAAGCGGACGACGATCTCCTCCAAGTCCTTGAGCGACTGCTCCAGGCCCTTCACCCCTTCCGCCGCGTTCTCTCCGCTCATTCGCGCAAGTCCTCCATGGCCGCATTGTAGCCGCGCGCGGGACTGGCGCCGCTTCAACCTGCGCAATGCCTTTCCGCTGCTGTTCGAGGACCGCCTCGCTATCCGCGTTACAATCATCGCATCGGGTCGCTTCCCGATTCCGCAAGACTGGCCTTACTCAAGGATTTTCAAGGTTAAGGACGTGAAAGCCGCCTATCGCGCTGACGACATTGAAGTCCTCAGCGGCCTTGACCCCGTGCGCCGCCGCCCGGGAATGTTCACCGACACCGCGCGCCCCAACTATCTGGCCCACGAGGTAATCGACAACAGCGTGGACGAGGCGCTGGCCAAGCACTGCGGCCGCATCGGCGTGACCCTGCACGAGGACGGCTCGCTGGCGGTTGAGGACGACGGCCGCGGCATGCCTGTGGACACCCACGAGGAAACGGGCTTAAGCGGCCTGGAGCTGATTCTTACCCGCTTGCACGCCGGGGCGAAGTTTTCGCGCAAACAGTACCGCTATTCCGGCGGCCTGCACGGCGTGGGCGTGTCCGTGGTCAACGCCCTGTCCAGCCGCCTTGAGGTGCGGGTGCGGCGCGAGGGCCGCGAATGGCGCATGGAATTCGCCGGCGGCGAAACCCGCCGCGCGCTGGAGGCGGCGGGCAAGGTTGCAAAGGGCAACACCGGAACGTGGCTGCGGTTCTGGCCGGATGCGAAGTATTTCTCCAACGCCAGCTTTCACGCGCCGTCATTGAGGCGCGTGCTGCGGGCCAAGGCCCTGCTTTGCCCTGGTTTGAAGGTTTCCCTCGCTGTAGAGGCTGAGGGCTTGAACGAGGAATGGCAGTATCAGGACGGCCTGGGCGCGTATCTGGAAGAGCAGATGAGCCCCGCTGAGCGCCTTCCGGAAGAGCCCTTGCGCTTCTCCCGGCTGGACGGGGAGCTGCGGGCGCTGGACTGCGTGGTGCAGTGGTCCAGCGACGGCGTCAAGCGGATTGAGGAGAGCTATGTGAACCTGGTGCCCACGCCGCGCCACGGCACGCATGTGAATGGCCTGCGCAGCGGCCTGACCGAGGGACTGCGCGAATTCTGCGAGTTCCACAAGCTGCTGCCGCGCGACGTGAAGATTGCTCCGGCCGACGTTTGGGACGGAGTGAACTTCGTGTTGTCGGTTAAGCTGGCCGAGCCGCAGTTCACCGGTCAGATGAAAGAGTCGCTGGCATCGCGCGACTGCGCCGCGTTTACCGCCGACGCAGTAAAAAGCGGCATGGCGCTGTGGCTGAACCAGCATTCCGATGTGGGCGAGCGCATCGCCCGCCAGGTTATCGCCGCCGCGCAACGGCGCATCAAAGCGTCGCGCAAGGTGGCCCGGCGCGCGCCGGTGGCCGGTCCGGCGCTGCCTGGCAAGCTGGCCGACTGCATCAGCGCCGTGCCCGAGGACAGCGAAATTTTTCTCGTGGAGGGCGACTCGGCGGGCGGCTCGGCGCGTCAGGCCCGGCGCCGCGAGCACCAGGCGGTGCTGCCCCTGCGCGGCAAGATTCTCAACACTTGGGAAGTGGATTCGGCCGATGTGGGTTCCTCCCAGGAGGTTCACGATATCGCCGCGGCGCTGGGGGTGGAGGCGGGCGATGCCGACTTGAGCGCCTTGCGCTATCACAAGGTGTGCATACTGGCGGATGCCGACTCCGACGGGCGGCATATCGCCACGCTCATTTGCGCGCTGTTCGCTCGCCACTTTCCTGAACTGGTAAGGCAGGGCCATGTGCATGTGGTGATGCCGCCGCTGTACCGCCTGGACATCGGCAAGGAAACGCGCTACGCGCTCACCGAGGACGAGCGCGACGCGATTTTGCGCCGCGCTGGCGGCCGCAAGGTTTCCGTAACGCGCTTTAAGGGGTTGGGCGAAATGAGCGCGAAGCAGTTGCGCGAGACCGCCATGGCGCCGGATACCCGCCGCCTGGTGCGCCTGGAAATGGACCAGGCCGAAGAGGCCTTTCCGGTGCTGGACATGCTGCTGTCGAAAAAACGCGCCGCCGACCGCCGCGCCTGGCTGGAAGACAAGGGCGACCTCGCCGCCAACTGATGGCGGGCCCGCAGCTTCAACTCGTTCCGCGGGATGGGCTCGTTCCGCGGGATGGAGCGGAAGCGCGCCCGCTGGCCGAATATGCGGAGCAGGCGTACCTGGATTACTCCATGTATGTGATCCTCGACCGGGCGCTGCCGCATCTCGGCGACGGGCTCAAGCCCGTGCAGCGGCGCATTGTGTACGCGATGAGCGAACTGGGCCTGGCGGCCACTGCCAAGCCGCGCAAGAGCGCGCGCGCTATTGGCGACGTGATTGGCAAGTTCCACCCGCACGGCGACGCGGCCTGCTACGAAGCCATGGTGCATCTGGCGCAGCCTTTCGCCTATCGTCATCCGCTGGTGGACGGCCACGGCAATTTCGGGGCGGTGGACGACCCCAAGTCGTTCGCCGCGATGCGTTACACCGAGGCGCGCCTCACGGCCTATGCGCAAACGCTGCTTGCGGAACTGAGCCAGGGCACGGTCGAGTGGGCCGACAACTTCGACGGCACGCTCAAGGAGCCGGAACTGTTGCCCGCGCCGCTGCCCAACCTGCTCGTCAACGGTTCTTCCGGCATTGCCGTGGGCATGTCCACCGACATACCGCCGCACAATCTGCGCGAACTGGCGGCGGCCGTGGAACGGTTGGCCAGACAACCCAGGCTCAGCTTAGGCGCGCTTTGCAGCCTCCTTCCGGGACCCGATTTCCCCACCGGCGGAGAGTTGATTACTACGCCGGCGGAGCTTGAGGAAATTTATCGCCGTGGGCGCGGCGTGATGCGCCTGAGAGCCTCGTTCCGGCGCGAGGGTGGTTCGGTCGTGATTCATGAGTTGCCCTGGCAGGTGCCCGGCAGCCGCGTGCTGGAGCAGATCGCGCGGCAGATGAACGCCAGACGCTTGCCCATGCTGGAGGGCCTGCGCGATGAAAGCGATCACGAGAGCCCCGTTCGCCTGGTGTTGACGCCGCGTTCCTCGCGCGTGGATATGGATGCCGTGATGGCGCACCTGTTCGCCACCACGGACCTGGAGCGTTCCGTGCGCGTGAACCTCAATGTGATCGGTCAGGACGGCCGCCCGCGGGTCCGCGGTCTGCGCGGCCTGCTGCTGGAATGGCTCGCTTTCCGCCGCGCCACGCTGCGCCGCCGCCTCGCGCACCGCGAGGACCAGGTCTCGCAGCGGTTGCATGTGCTCGAAGGTTTGATGATCGCCTATCTCAACCTGGACGAGGTCATCCGGATCGTGCGCTACGAGGACGATCCCAGGGCGCGGCTGATGGAGCAATTCAACTTGAGCGCCGAGCAGGCCGACGGCATTCTCAATATCCGCCTGCGCAATCTGGCCCGAATCGAGGAGGAGAAGCTGCTGGCCGAGCAGGACGCGCTTGAGGCCGAGCGCGAGGAATTGCGGGCCACGCTGGCCGATTCCGCGAAGTTCGACCAGCTGATGATTTCCGAGTTCCGCGAACTTGCCAAAACGCATGGCGACGACCGCCGCACGCGGATCGTTGAAGGCGCCCCGGCGGCGCAGGCGCTTCAGGAGGAGGATGTGATGCCGGCCCAGGCGCTCACCGTGGTGCTGTCCCGTCATGGTTTCGCGCGCGCCGGCAAGGGGCGCGAGTTCGACAGCGCGTCCTTGAGTTTCCGCCCCGGCGACGAGTTGCTGTGCGATTTGCCCTGCAAGTCGAACCAGCAGGTGGTGTTTCTCAGCAACGAAGGGCGCGTCTATACGCTTCCGGCGCATAGCCTGCCGTCGGCGAGGACGCTGGGGGAACCGCTTTCCAGCCGCTTCAACGTGGCCGACGGGGCCTCCTGGAGCGGTTTGATGGGTGGCCCCCCGGGAGGACTCTGGCTGGTATGCGCCACCGGGGGGCATGGTTTTGTGGCCGCTGCGGGCGGGCTGTATTCCCGTTCGCGCGCCGGCAAGGCGTTCCTGAAACTTGCCGAAGGATCCGAACCGCTGCCGCCGGTCTCCGTGCGTGGCTCGGACAGGCGGGTAGCGGCCGTCTCCAGCGTTGGGCGCTTGCTGCTGTTCCCGCTTGAAGAACTGCCCGCGGCAGCCTCGGGGCGGGGCGTGCTGCTGATGGGATTGAAGGCAGGCGAGCGCCTGCGCGCGGCCGCCGCGCTTGGCGCCCGCGACCGGCTCGTGGTGCATTGCGGCGCGCGCCAAATGACCTTGCGCGGCCAGGCTCTGGAAAGCTATGCGGGCAAGCGCGCGCTGCGCGGGCGCTTGCTGCCCCGCGGATGGCAGAACAACGTAACGGGGCTGTCGCGCGATCCCTTTCGCGGCGGTTAGCCCGGCAGTTAATATCTCCGCAATTCAGGCAAGCAGGCAGGCATGACTTCAACGCTGGAAAAAAACCTTAAGCGGGCGCGCTCGCATATGCAGCGGTTCGACGGGTGCGTCCAAGGGCACTTTATCGGCGGCGAGCCCCGCGAGGGCCTTTCGGGCGAGACCTTCGCCAACCACAGCCCCGCGGACGGCTCGTTTCTCAATCATGTGGCGGCAGGCAACGAGGCGGACATCAATGCCGCCTGCATCGCGGCCCGCGATGCCTTTCCCAAGTGGGCCGCGCTGTCCGGCGAGCGCCGCGCCGCCCTGCTGCGCGGCATCGCCGACGCTATTGAAGCGCGTTCCGAGGAAATCGCTATGGTGGAGTCGATGGACACCGGTCAGGCGCTGCGCTTTACCTCCAAGGCGGCCTTGCGCGGCGCGCGCAACTTCCGCTTTTTTGCCGACCTTGCCCCCGAAGCGCGCAACGGGCCCTTGCTTCCCGCCGCCGAGCACGTCAACTACGTCTCGCGCCAGCCCATCGGCCCGGTGGGCGTGATTACGCCGTGGAACACGCCCTTCATGCTATCCACCTGGAAGATCGCCCCGGCGCTGGCGGCCGGCTGCACGGTGGTGCACAAGCCGGCGGAATGGAGCCCGCTAACTGCGCAATTGCTGGTTGAAATCTGCGCGCAAGCCGGGTTGCCCCCCGGCGTGCTGAACACCGTGCAGGGTATTGGCGAACAGGCGGGGCGGGCGCTCACCGAACACGAAGCAATCCGCGCCATCGCCTTCGTTGGCGAGTCGGCCACCGGCGCCCGGATCATGGCCCAGGGCGCGCCCACGCTCAAGCGCGCGCATTTCGAGCTGGGCGGCAAGAATCCCGTAATTGTGTTCGACGACGCGGATTTGGAGCGGGCGCTGGACGCGGTGGTTTTCATGATTTACAGCCTCAACGGCGAACGCTGCACCTCGTCCAGCCGGCTGCTGGTGCAGGAATCCATCCACGACCGGTTTGTTGCGCGCGTGGCTGAGCGGGCCCAAAATATCCGCGTTGGCCACCCGCTTGATCTGGAAACCGAGGTGGGGCCGCTGATACACCCCGCCCACCTGGAGAAGGTGAGCGCCTATTTCGGCATCGCCCGCGAGGAAGGCGCCGTTATCGCCGCCGGAGGCTCGCGGGCGGAGTTGCCGTGGCCGGGGCATTACGTGAAGCCCACGCTGTTTACCGGCGCGCGCAACCACATGCGGATTGCGCAGGAGGAGATATTCGGGCCGGTGCTCACCGCCATCCCGTTCAGCGATGAGGCCGATGCGCTGGCTCAGGCCAATGACACCCGCTACGGGCTGGCGGCGTACCTGTGGACCGGCGATTCCGAACGCGCGCAGCGGCTGTCAGAGGCGCTGGAGGCGGGGATGATCTGGGTGAATTCCCAGAATGCGCGCCATTTGCCTGCGCCTTTCGGAGGCAT
>RKRP01000142.1 GCA_007571315.1 Gammaproteobacteria bacterium | reverse complement strand
CCATGTATCCGCGCCGGGCGCAGTCGCGCGGCCTGGAGGGCTATTGCGATCTTCAGTTTACCGTTACGCCGCTGGGCACCACCACCGACGTGAGCGTGATCTTCTGCAGCAGTTCGCTGTTTGAGCGGGCTTCGGTGCAGGCCCTGCTCAAATTCAAATACAAGCCCCGCGTGGTGAACGGCACGCCCATCGCGGTGCCCGGGCTGAAACACAGGATTACCTTCCAGATTGAAGACTAAGGTTGTGAGCGCACGCCCTGGCATCGTTGTTGCGGCGCTGTTCTGCTTGGTTCTCGCAGCGCCGGCGCAAACCGGCTGGACGCAGGAGGAGGGCCAGGAGGAGCAGAAAACGCGGCGCACGGAGGCGTTGAGCGAGAGAGTTCACCGGCGGCTTTCAAAGGCGCAGGACGCCTTAGAGGCCGACGACTACGCAACGGCGGAATCCTTGCTGCGCGAAATTACGGAACTGCGCAATCTCACGCCTTACGAACAGGCGCAGACCAACAATTTTTCCGGCTTCATTCACGTTGAGCAGGAGGATTTCCCGGGGGCGATCCAGGCTTTCCGGCGGGTGCTTCAGGTTGGCGGACCGGATGTGATAGGCCCCGGCTTGTATAACCGGACCATTCTCACGCTGGCGCAGTTGTACATGCAGGTGGAGAATTTCCAGGAGGCCATCGTGTATGCCCGTCAGTGGCTGGATTCCCAGGGAAATCCTCCGCCGCGCGACTACATGCTGCTGGCCATGGCGCATTTCCAGCTGGAGCAATGGCGCGACGCGCTGCAGTACGTGTCCGCGGCGATAGAGAAAGCTCAGGCGACCGGCGTGGAAGTTGAGGAAAACTGGTGGCGCTACATGGTCGCCGCGCACTGGGAACTGGAGGAGTTTCCCGAAGCCCTGGAGATTACCAGGATTCTGGTGACCCAATGGCCCAGGAAGCAGTACTGGATGCAGCTTCAGGGGCTCTACTCCATAGAGGAGGACGAGGGCAGGCAGTTGTCGGCCTACTGGTGCATGCACGATCAGGACCTTCTGGACAGGAGCTCCGAGTTGGTGGGCATGGCCCAGTTGTTCATGCTGGCGGAGGTTCCGTACAAGGCCGCGGTGGTTCTTCAGGACGGGTTCGACAACGGTTTGATTGAGGAGACGGCCATGAATTACCGCCTTTTGGCGCAGGCGTGGCAGTTGGCTCAGGAGGACCGCAAGGCCCTGGAGCCCCTGCGCAAGGCCGCGGAGGGCGAGGAGGACGATGAGGCCAGAAGCGACCTCTATCTGCGGCTGGCCGAAAGCTACAACGCCCTGAGTGAATACGGAGAGTGCGCTTCCGCCGCCCGCCAGTCCATTCGCGAAGGCAAGCCGAAAAGCGAGGGCAGAATCTACATGCTGCTGGGGCAGTGCCTTTTCGAGCAGGAAAAGTACGACGAGGCGGGCGATGCCTTTGCCCGCGCGGTGCGCGACAGTGACACGCGCAGAGCCGCTACCCGCTGGCAGACGTATCTTGAGCGGGAGGTGGCGCGGCTTCAGGATTTGGAAGCGCGGCTGGCGCGCTACGGAAGTTAGCCGCTTCTGATGCAACAAGCAGGGTAGCCGCATGCCAAAGGTTTATTTCGTGGATTGCCGCGGGAATCCCCGTGAACTGGAGGTTCCCAGCGGCTGCACGCTGATGGAAATTGCCCTGGAGAATGATGTGGCCGGGATTGTGGCCGAGTGCGGCGGATGTTGCGCCTGCGCCACGTGCCACAGCTATATTGACGAGGAATGGGTGGACCGCTTGCCGCCCATCGACGATATGGAAGATGCCATGCTGGACTCCGCCCTGGAGCGCAAACCCAACAGCCGCCTGGCCTGTCAAATCCAGATGACGGATGCGCTGGCCGGCCTCAAGCTGCAAGCCGCCGACAACGAAGCATAACGGTCCACAAGATCAGTCAAAATGTTCTCGCCTAACCGTGCAGATGCCCCGAGTTGTTCGGATGTGGGTTTTTGCGATGTTTGAGAGGCCCCCAAAGTTAATCCGGCAATTGTTTGGAAACCTCCCACCGGCCCTCATCCGTCCTCACAAAAGTGAATGCCCTGTCTGCATGAGCCTCTTGCGCTGTTGGTAGTGGCATGCTTTGCATGAGGTTTTTGGGGGCGATATGAAGAGGGCAAAATTCTTTCTGTCTGGTACTGGCATTGTTTTAGCGGTGCTGGCGGTGGTGATTGGCGCCAAACTTGGGCGTGAAATCCATTTGGCCGATTCAGAGCTTGGCCAGGACCAGCCACCGCCTTCGGTTCAGGAAGCATCAAGACAAGCACCGCTTGCGCTGCCCGTCGCCCCCGCTAATGATCCAGCGCCCGCGTTGCCAGAGGAAAGCGCGTTGCTGGCGGACAGTGCTCGGGATGGTGCGCAAACACACTTTGATTTCTTTTCAGGGGAAATCGGCTATGTGGATGTTGAGGCGCTAGTACGCACTGGCGATCCTTCCAGCGTGGTTCATTTGTTGCAGAAACATGGCGCTATCACCGGGGCGAACGAATTGCTTGAACTGGAAACCGAGTGGGCAGGCCGCGAAGGGGCCGAGGGATACAGTGCTTCTTTTGGGCAATCCATAGCAGGAATACCCGTTAGGGGCTATGACAGCCAAGTGCATATCCGCTTTGATTCAAGCGGTGCTGTTTCTTCATTGGATGGGAGCTTGGTTGACCCGAAAGAAGCGCGGGCAGATCGGATCATTGTGCTTTCAGCCGAGGCCGAAGCGCTGGCACGTGAGGCGGCGTTTCGCTTTATGGACCAGCACCGGGCGCGCTATGTAGCGCGGGGAGGCAGGGAGCGCATGCTCTTGGATGCGAAGGCGGAGGGTCTGTACTATGCTCTCAATCCCGAGGCCGGGAATTCGCTTCGGGCTGAATGGCAAGTGTGGATTATGGTAAAAAGTCCGATTTCAGTCTTGCAAGGCTTCTTAGATGCGGAGACAGGGGAGGTTATTAAGGTGGAAAATGCGATGGATTATATGGCTGCCCCCGTGCCATCTAGCCCGGTACAGCCCACTCTACCTTGTGCAAAGGTTGACTTCCGCGTGTGCAATGGCAATACCGCCCCACGCAAAGAAGAAATTTCGTGCGCGCCAGACGAGGAGGGCACGAATTCTATTGTTTATGACGAGGGCGAATGCGTGGGAAGTGATCAAGACTGTGGAGAGGCGATCTATAAGCGTCCTAGCGAAGAATCCTATGAAGCGCTTGCGCATGTGCAGGGGATCAACGGTAAATATACGGCCCATATAAAAAGCAAAGCCAAAGGAAATGGGTGCGTGATAGACATTTTGTCAGGGAATCAGGAATTGCTTGGAAATCCAGATGCGCTGGGGGGTATGCGAACGGCCCAGAGGCAATTGTCTTGAGTAGTGCTGGAGCGGTCGCTAAAAAAGTAATCGCTCATGAAGTCTTTCATGGTGTAACGAAAACTGGCACAGGGGCAAGTGCGATGGAAGAAGGAATAGTGCGGGCAATGCAAGCGGTGTATATGCACAAAGTTGGGGAGTGGGAGGGTCTTCCAGAGGAATATCCAGATGACATGGAGGATGGCGACATGACGGAGACTGTTCATTATGTGTTTTATCGCATTCATGAACAAGTGCTTGAAAAGAACAACGCAAGGGACGATCAGCGTACGCGCGCAGAAATTGATGATGAGTTTCTCAAGTTGATCCTGGAAGTCGACTATCGAAGACCGCAAAACATGCAACAGTTTTCATTCGATCTTGACCAAGCAAGGAAACACATAAACGCATCGGATGATTTGAGCGATGCGGTGGCCGAAATTACTACTGATATGAAGTATCAGTATGAACCCCCGTCGGGGACAGGTTCGGAAAGCATAAAGCAGTTTTTGCGGGCGAAGTGGGCGATTATTGAGATTTACTTTGAGTTGAAATATGGCGATGGGGACAGATTGTCTCTGTTGAATATCACGTTACACGGGGGAGAAAGGAAGGTAATTGAAGATAACCCCAAATTAAAGTCATTGCCGCCCGCAGAGAATCGCTCGAACCCCGGAACAAAACAACCGGATCGAGGCTAATCTCATCTGGTCGTCTCTGGGGGCGAGCAAACCCCTGGGCCGTGTTATTTGTCTGCCTGCGTTCGTGAGCGGGCTTGTTCCGAATTACGAGCATGCACGCTGCCAATTCCGTCAACCGACTGATGTTGCAGGCGGCCACGGCGAGCCGGAACTGCCAGACGGCGTTGGCAAGGCCCCGGGGGCGCGGCTTACCCAGCAGGCTGTAGGTCGTCATCCAGTGGTGTCTCGCTCTTGGTTGTCCGGCAGGCCCTTTTTTGGAATGTAATCCTTAATTCAAACCGAAATCGGGAATACGGTCCGTATTTCTGATATTCTTTCGGGATGTTCCGAAGAATCCTGCAGATCAGCAAGCGCAGTTCGTTCTTTCTGTTCGGCGCGCGCGGCACGGGTAAGACCACCTACATCCAGGATGCGTTCAAGCCTGGCGAGTCGCTGTACCTGGACTTGCTCAATCCGGAAACCGAGGATTTGTATGCCAGACGACCCGGCCGGCTGGCGCAGCAGGCCAGGGCGTTGCCTGACAGCGTGGAGTGGATTCTGATCGACGAGGTGCAGCGCGCGCCGCGGCTTCTGGATGTGGTTCACAATCTTATTGAGAGCACCGGGAAACGGTTTGCGCTAACCGGGTCGAGCGGCCGGAAACTGCGGCGGGGCGCATCGAATCTTCTCGCAGGCAGGGCATTCGTGCACAACCTTTACCCTCTGACCGTGCCGGAGCTTGCGGATGCCTGCAAGCTGGACGACGTTCTGCGCTGGGGCACGCTGCCCAGGCTTTACGCGTTGGAAACGGACGAGGACCGCCGCGCCTATCTTCGCGCCTACGCATTGACCTATCTGAAAGAGGAAATCGTTGCCGAGCAAATCGTCAGGCGTCTCAACCCTTTCCGGCAGTTTCTGGAGATTGCCGCGCAGGCGAACGGCAAGATCGTCAACTACGCCAATATCGCCAGGGATGCGCGCGTTGATCCCAAGACCGTCATGACCTACTTCGGCATTCTGGAAGACACGCTTGTGGGTTTTCTGCTGCCGGCGTTTCACCGCTCCATCCGCAAGCAGCAGCGCTCCAACCCAAAGTTCTACTACTTCGACACGGGCATCAAACGGTCATTGGACCGGACTTTGGAGGTGCCGCTCACCGCAGGGACTTACGAATACGGGAGAGCTTTCGAGCACTTTGTGATTACGCAGATTGCCCACTTGTGCCGCTACCGCTATCCGGATTGGAAGCTCTCGTACCTGCGCACCGGCGCCGGGGCGGAAATTGACCTGGTGATCGAACGTCCCGGCATGAGCACCGCGCTGCTCGAAATCAAGTCCTCGCGCCGTGCCGATGAAAGAGACGCGCGCAATTTGATGCGCTTTGCCGGCGATTTTGTCCAGCCGCTTGCCTTGTGCGTGAGCCGTGACCTGCAACGCCTGCGGATAGGCAGCGTTCTTTGCGTTCACTGGCGCGAGGCGCTGGCGGAATTGGGTCTGAGTTGAACGCGTGCGCTTTGGAGGATAATTTGCCACGCTTTGAGGACGCGCCCGGAAGCGTGGTTCCGGGCGCGTAGGATAACCGTGTGCGTTTGTGGAGCCTTCATCCCTTGCATCTGGATTCCCGCGGGCTGGTTGCGCTGTGGAGAGAGGGCCTGCTGGCCCAGGCGGTGCTGAGAGGCAAAACCGCGGGATACCAGCGCCATCCCCAGTTGCTCCGCTTCCGGGCGCAGGCCGAGCCCCTTTCGTCCATCGCCACGTACCTCAAGGCGGTGCATGCCGAATCGGTGGCGCGCGGCTTCTGCTTCGACGCGGGCAGGATTGCGCCTGCCGAAGCGGCCCGGCGGATCGAGGTGCCGCAAGGGCAACTGGATTTTGAATGGCGGCATCTGATGATCAAGCTGAACAAGCGCGCCCCCGATTGGCACGCAAGGCAATTGCCGCTGGCCCCGCAGGCCCATCCGCTGTTTCGCGTGGCGCCCGGCGGAGTTGCCGACTGGGAACGGCTATAGCTTGCCTTCCTCGAACTCCCGGTGCACTTCCTCCACCGGAGGCATGGCCGCCGCCGGAGCCTTTTCTTCCTGCTCGTTCTGGACCACGCGCATTACCCGTTCAATGTAGCGCCGGCGCGCGCTTTCCCTTTCCGCTTCCTCCTGCTTGCCGGGCAGGAAGTTGTCGATATCCTCGCGCTTGAACAAGCCTCCCTTGTCGATCAGCCGCTCCACACTGTCGAGACGGTCCCGCAGCACCGACACCTCCCCAATCAGGGTCATCAGCATGCCCAAAAGCCGGTCCGTGGCCGGGTCCGAAAAGTAACGGGGGCGCTTTCCCTTGGCGGTGCGGCGCAGAATGGGCGCTTCGCCGTTTGCGCTCATGCCCGGATTCCAGCCAGCGCCTTGAAACTCATCTCGTCCTTCGAGTAATTCCGCTGCGAAGCGTCCAAGTTGGATTTCATCCGCTCCAGGCCTGTTTCCCCGGCCGTCCAGCCTCCTTTCAGGGCTTCCGCGGCCAAGTCGAGGTCCGTCATGCAGCGGGCGAAGGATTCGTTGTTGTTGTAGCTCTCCCAGTCGTGCATGAACTGGTCGAACAGGGTGTCGCCGCGCGGAATGTCGAAGTGCAGCATGCGGCCGCCCTCTCTCAGCAGGCGCCGCGTTTCGGCGAATATCCTGGGCAGAGCCTTCTTTGAGGTTTCATGCAGCATGATGTGCGAAACGATGAGGTCGAAACTGCCGTCCGCGTAGTCCGTGGCTTCAGCGTTCTGCTGGCTGAAATGCACGGCTACTCCCAGTGATTCCGCTCTTGCGTGGCCGTAGCGCAGCATGGGCGCGCCCACATCGATGGCGTGAAGCTCGGCTTGCGGGAAGGCGCGGCCCCAGGGCAGGGTGCTGTTTCCTGCCCCGCAGCCCATGTCCAGAATGGCTTTCGGCTCGAAATCCGGCCACAGGTTGCGCATGCCGTCGCAGAGCATGCGGCCCAGGAAATCGGCCTCCGGCCCCCAGGCTTCGGCCATGTACATTTGCAGGCCGGTTTCGTACAGCGCGCCGGCGGTGATGTCGTCGGGCGCCTGGTCGGTGTGGTAGCCGCCCGGCTGGATATGAATGTCGTGCACGGTGTGGTAGCGCGGAATTTCCAGGTCCGGGTTGAGCCGCAGGCTTCCGCCGGCGCCCCCGTTTGCGGCCCGGAAGCGCTGGATCATGTCCGGCAGCTGCCGCTCGACCGTATCGACCGTGGCGTCCCACATCATTTCCTGGCTGCGGCGGGTCATCGCGCTCCAGAACTGGTAATACGGCTCCGCCACCATCTTCTTGCGGATTTCGTCGCGGTGTTGCGGCGGACGCCCGGTTTCTTCCTCGATGGCGGGTTTGATCTTCTCCTCGTACAAGGAGAAGTTGCCCGGCATGATTGCGCTGGACAGGTGAGCCCGGAAAGCGCGAACAAAGTCCATGCGGGAAGCTTCGTCGTGGTTGGCGTCGGGTGTTAGTGCATGAACGTTGCGAAACATTGGGCTTGCCTCCTGAAAAATGGTCGGACAATGGATTTGCGGAACAGCGCGTGAGTTTTAGCGCACCGCGCTAGCCTGGGGCGATCAATTCGACCCATTCGCCGACGGGACCGCGCCACATGGCGGCGTTGCGGCTGTGGTACGGGGCGCCCGTTTGCCCCGTCAGCAGGTCTTGGCCAAGCGCGTCGGACGCAAAGCTCACCATGCTGATGGACGGCGGCAAATATCCTTCCAGCACCGGCCTGGGCGTGGCTGTTTCCGGCATCTCGTCGAGCTCAATCAGATTGCTGCCGGCCAGGGGCATGGTGGAAAGCATGAACCGGTGGCCCGACGGCAGGCCGTACGCCTGGCCCATCACCGTAATCTTCACCGGCCGCGCCTCGCTGGCGGGAATGCCGAAGCGCCGCCCCCAGCCCTCGCCCAGCATTTCAACGCTGGGGCCGCCCAGAATCACGATAAAGGCGCTGTCCACGAAATCCGCCGCTTCGGGCACATCGAATGCCGTTTTGCGCTTGAACATGGTGAGGTACAGGAACTCCTTGGCCGGCCCCCGCACCTGCATCGCCCGGATCGCATCGCTGATGGACAGATCGGCCGGGGGCCCCAGGATATGAAAGGGCGTGCCCATCAACTGTTTTTCCAGCGCGTCGGTGTCTTGCACCATCAGTTCCGCGGCGTTCCAGCCCCAGTGCAGATAGGCTTCGTAGCCGGGTGTGGCGGGCTGCTCCACGAACCGGAAATGAAAACCTTGCGAGGTTTCCGGCGCCATCAGCAGAAATTGCGCGTTCTCTACCGCCTCGGCGCCCCAGAACGCCGCCAGCGGGCCCGAAACGCGCCCGCCGGCCGCGGCCCGGTAGCCCAAATGGGCATAGGCGTCTTCCATGGCGCCCAGATCAGGCGCCGCTATGGTGACGCAGGTGATGGGGCCGATCACAGGTTCGCCAGGTACGCGCGCGCCTGCTCCATGCTGATAACCTCGCCGAATTTCTTGCTGATGTCGAAGAGGTTGGCCTGGTGCGGGCCTTCGTCGCGGTCGCCGGTGGCCTCCCGCACCACGATAGGAATGTAGCCGTGCTGCATCGCATCCACCGCCGATGCCCGCACGCAGCCGCTGGTGCTCAGGCCGCAGATCAGCAGCGTGTCCACGCCCAGCGGCGCCAGCGTGGCGGCCAGATGAGTGCCGAAGAAGGCGCTGGGATATTTTTTCGTAATCACCACCTCGCCCGCGGCGGGCTCCAGCCCTTCGCCAAAAGCGCAGTGCCTGGAGCCGCGGATAAAGTTGGCCAGCGCGGGCACCTTGCGGTAGAACACGCCCCCCTCCACGCCCGCGGGGTCGTATTCCACACAGGTATGAAAGATGGGAATTCCGACCTTGCGGCACTCTCCCAGCAGTTTTACCGCTTCCTTATGCTCCTTTTCCACGCCCGCGTACAGCGAGCACTCGGGGTCCAGGTAGGCGCGCACAAAGTCGATGATCAGCAGCGCGGGACGCGCTCCCGGCTCGATCGAGCCGCCAAACCCCGCCTTGCTGTAGTCCTGGTCCAGTTGCGCCATATTGCCTAGATTATTCCTCTCTGTTTGAGCTCCGCAAGCCTTTCGCCACTCAAATTCAGCAGCCCGCGGTAGATTTCGTTGTTGTGCTGTCCGATTTCCGGCCCCGGGGCGCGGATTGCGCCGGGCGTAAGCGACAGCTTGGGCGCCACATTTTGCATTTTCAGTTCGCCGAACCTGGGATGCATGACCGACACGATCGCTTCGCGGGCTTTGAAGTGCGCGTCTTCGAGCATTTCCGGCGCCCGGTAAATCTTGCCCGACGGCACGCCGCTTTTGTCCATCAGCGCCTCCAGCTCCTCGGCATCCTTGGTGGCGGTCCATTCGCCGATCAGCTGGTCGAGTTCCTGCTGGGTTTCGCCGCGCGCGGCGTGGCTTCGATAGCGCGGATCGTCGGCCAGTTCCGGCCGCCCCATGGCCGCGCTCAACCGCCGAAACACGCTGTCCTGATTGGCTGCGATCAGAATATAGGTGCCGTCCCGGGTGGGATAGACGTTTGAGGGGGCCACCCGCGGCAAAATGGAGCCGGTGCGCTCGCGGATATACCCGGCCTGCTGGTATTCGGTAATAAGCGACTCCATCATGCTGAGCACCGACTCGTAGATCGCGGAATCCACCACTTGCCCTTCGCCGGTGCGCTCCCGGTGATGCAAGGCGGTTAATGCCCCGATGCAGGCGAAGGTCGCCGCGAGCTGGTCGCCTATGCTGATGCCCACGCGGCTTGGCGGAGTGGAAGGATCGCCAGCCACGTAGCGCAGGCCGCCCATTGCCTCGCCGATGGCGCCGTAGCCTGCCCGGCTTGAGTAGGGGCCGGTTTGCCCGTAACCCGAAACCCGGACCAGGATCAGGGCCGGGTTGATGTCGCGCAGCTCCTCCCAGGAAAGGTTCCAGCGCTCAAGCGTTCCCGGGCGGAAATTCTCCAGCAGGAAGTCCGCCCTGGCGACCAGTTGCTTGAGGATGTCCTGGCCTTCCCTTTCCCGCAAATTCAGCGTGACCGCCTTCTTGTTGCGGGCAATTACCGGCCACCACAGCGACATGCCGTGGGCCTTTTCCTGCCCCCAGTCCCGCATCGGGTCCGGCCGGTCGGGCGCTTCCACCTTGATGACCTCGGCGCCAAAATCCGCCATCAGTTGTCCGCAAAACGGCCCCGCCAGGAGCGCGCCGAGTTCAATCAGTCTCAGATCGGCCAGCGGGCCGGTCCTTTCCGTCATGTTCTGTTTCCCCTCTTTGCGACGCGAAGTGCCCGGCCCGGCTTGCCTCAAGGAACCGCGCCAGTATGAAGTATCAGCGTACATTGTATAGAATACGCTCCTTTGGCAAGAGGGGGCAGCAGTTTGATGACTACCAGCGCACGCCGTGTTTCCATTGTGGAAGTGGGGCCGCGGGACGGCCTGCAGGCCGAAAAGGTGCTGCCCACCGGGGTGAAGCTGGAATTTATTCGCCGCGCCGTTGACGCGGGAATCCGCAAGGTGGAGGCGGTGAGCTTCGTTCATCCCAGGCGCGTGCCCCAGATGGCCGATGCCGAAGCGGTTGTTCGCGGCCTGCCGAAGGAGGACGGCCTGATCTTTATCGGGCTGGCGCTGAACCAGCGGGGGTACGAACGCGCCCGGGATTGCGGCATCGACGAAGTGGGCATGGTGGTGGTGTCCAGCGATACCTACAACCGGCGCAACCAGGGAGTGTCCAGTCTTGAATCCATCGAGGCCTGGCTGAAGATTGCCAGGCAGGCCAAACGGGAGGGGATGCGCGCCAACTGCATGGTGTCGTCGGCGTTTGGCTGCCCCTTCGAAGGCGAGGTGCCGCCAGAGCGGGTGGTGGAATACGCCGAGCGCGTTGCCGAGGGCGATCCGGTGGAACTGGGAATTGCCGATTCCATAGGCGTGGCGGTGCCGGCGCAAATCACCGATGTTCTCGGACGGATTTCGGAGCGCCTGCCTGGCCTGCCGATCCGGGTGCACCTGCACAACACCCGCAATACCGGATTGGCCAATGCCCAGGCCGCTCTGGACGCTGGCGCTGCCTCCATCGACGCCAGCATTGGCGGCATTGGCGGCTGCCCATTCGCGCCGCGGGCCACCGGCAATATTCCCACCGACGACCTTCTGTACCTGCTGTCGCGTTCCGGCGTGGAGACTGGAGTGTCGTTGAAGAAAGTTATCGAAACCAGTGGCTGGCTGCGCGAGCAGCTGGGCCACGGCGATTTGCCTGCGATGCTGCCGCGCGCCGGAATTTTTCCGGACGTGGCGATGGGCGCGCGGGCTTGAAGCGGAAATACACACGGGAGAAATAGCATGAGCTATCGCTTGGGCGTGGATGTGGGCGGCACCTTTACCGACCTGCTCCTGGTTAACGAGCAGTCGGGGGAGATGCACACCGCAAAGGTCCCCAGCACGCCGGAGGACTCGTCGATCGGCGTTTCCAACGGCATCAGCAGGGTTTGTGGCGATGCGGGCGTGAATCCTGGCGACATTAGCCATGTGATGCATGGCACCACGGTGGCCACCAACACCATCCTTACCGGCACGGGGGCCCGGGTTGGGCTGGTGACCACCCGGGGCTACCGGCAGGTGCTGCAGATTGCCCGTTCCTTCGTGCCGGGCGGCCTGGGCGGATGGGTGATCTACAACAAGAGCCTGCCGCTGGCGCCGCTGGCGCTCACCATCGAAGCGGACGAGCGCATTGGCGCCGACGGTTCGGTGGTGCGCGAACTGAATGAGGACGCGCTGGAAAGCGAATTGAAGAAGCTGGCGGGCCGCGGCGTTGAAGCGCTGACCGTGTCGCTGATTAATTCCTTCGCCAACCCGGCGCATGAGCAGCAGCTTAGGGCGGTGGCCGAGCGCGTTCTTCCCGGCGTGCCGGTGTCGCTGTCGTCGGAGGTGGTGCCGGAGATGCAGGAGTACGAGCGCACCATCACCACGGTGGCCAATTCCTATGTGCGTCCGAAGGTGGCCACCTACGTTCGCAATCTTCAGCAGCAGCTCAACGACACCATGAGCGGCGTGCAACTGCATGTGCTGCGCTCCGATGGCGGGCTGGCCTCCGCGGACGCCGCCGAGGCTTACCCCGTCAACCTGCTGATGAGCGGCCCGGCAGGCGGCGTTTCCGGAGCCATCTGGATTGCCTCGCAGGCCGGGCGCAAAAATCTGCTGACCTTCGACATGGGCGGCACCTCCACGGATGTGGCGCTGGTGCAGGATGGTCAGGCGCAACTGCGGCGCGAGACCACCGTTGGCGACGTGACCGTGCGCGCTTCGTCGGTTGATGTGCGCACCGTAGGCGCCGGGGGCGGGTCCGTCGCCCATGTGCCGGAGCTGACCGGGGCGTTGCGCGTGGGGCCGGAGAGCGCTGGCGCCGACCCGGGCCCCGCAGCTTACGCCAGGGGCGGCGGGAAGCCCACGGTCACCGATGCCAACGTGGTGCTCGGCTACCTGCCGGCGGAAGTGCGGCTGGGCGGCGACATGAAGATGGACCGGGCTGCCGCCGAAGCCGCGGTGCGGCAGGTCGCCGACGCTCTGGGGCTTTCGCTGATGGAGGCCGCTTCGGGCATCGTGAGCCTGGTGAACGAAAACATGTACGGCGCCTTGCGCCTGGTGTCGGTGGAGCAGGGCCACGACCCGCGCGAATTCGCCTTGATCGCCTTTGGCGGAGCGGGGCCCTTGCACGCCAATGCGCTGGGCAAGCTGATGAGCTCCTGGCCGGTCATCATTCCTCCGGGGCCGGGCGTGCTGTGCGCTTACGGCGACGCCACCACGCGGGTGCGCAACGAGGCCTCGCGCACCTTCATCAAGCGCTTCGGGCGCACCAGCGCGGACGAGGCCGCGGCAATCTTCGCCGATTTGGCGGAGCAGGCTTCGGCGGCGCTGGACGAAGAAGGCATTGCCCGCAGCGATCAGACCCTGAGCTACCAGGCGGACATCCGCTACCACGGCCAGGGCCTGCTGCTGACGGTGGATTTTGAGCTGGACGATTTGCGGGCGCAGGGCCTGGAGGCGATCGGAGGAAAATTCGACCAGATGCACGAGCAGTTGTTCACCTTCGCCTTGCCGGAAGACAAGGAGCTGGTCAACCTGCGCGCCGTGGCGGAAGGCAAGCCCACCGTGGTGCGCGCCTTGCGGGTGGAGCAAGGCGGCGCCAGTCCCGCGGCTGCGGAGATGAGCGCGCACGAGATCTATGTGGATGGCGGGATGCAAAAAGCGATGCTTTACGACCGCTCCAGGCTCAAGGCCGGCAACGTGATAGCCGGTCCCGCGATCGTGCTGGAGATGGACTCCACCACGCTGGTTCTTCCTGCTCACGAGGGGCGGGTTGACGAATACGGCAACATCCTGATTACGCCCTCGGATTCCTGAACGGGAGTTACGCAATGCCTGCACAAATCATAGAAAGCCGCCCGCGCCCCTTTGAGCGCGTGGAGTTGGACCCCATTACGCTGGACATTATCGAGAACGCGATGCTCAACGCGCGCTGGGAGATGGACGCGGTGCTGTTCCGCACCGCCATGTCGCCCGGAATCCGCGAGCAGCACGACGAATTTCCCATGATCGCCAACCTGGAAGGCAAGATGGTGGTGGGACAGTTCGGCAGTTTTATCCACGGATTCAAGGAGGCGTACGACGGCACGATCGAGGAAGGCGACATGTTCCTCACCACCGACCCCTACGCCTGCAACGGGGCCGTGAGCCACGCCAACGACTGGCTGCTGCTGCGGCCCATTTTCAAGGACGGGCGGCTGATCGCCTACGCCTCCATGTTCGGCCACATGACCGACATTGGCGGCAAGGTGCCCGGGAGCTTGCCAACCGATGCCCGCCAGATCTTCGAGGAAGGCATTCGCGTGCCGCCGGTGAAGATTTACCAGAACGACCAACTCCAGGAGGATGTGCTGCGGCTGATTCTGCACAATTGCCGCCTGCCGCACTGGAACCGGAGCGACTTCAATGCCATCGTGGCCGCTATCCGCACCGCCGAGAAGCGCGTTATCGAGATGGCGGAACGCTTTGGCGACGATGTCTATTACTCCGCGCTGGAGGAGCTGCTCGACCGCAACAAGCGCGCCATGGGCACGCTCATTCACAAGACCGTGCCGGAAACGAAGCAGTATTTCGAGGACTTCATCTGCGACGACGGCCTGGGCATGGGGCCGTACAAGATCAAGTGCGCAATGTGGCGCGAGGGCGACAAGGTGATCTTCGATTTCGAGGGCACGGACCCGCAGTCCATCAGCTCGGTGAACTTCTACCTCAACGAGGAAATGTTCAAGATGTTCGCCGGGGTGTACATGATTATGGTGTTCGATCCGCAGATCATGTTCAACGACGGCTTCTATGACCTGATGGATGTGCGCATACCTGAGGGCACGCTTCTCAAGCCGCGGTTCCCGGCGGCGCTCTCCTGCCGCACCCATGCCCTGGGACGCATCTTCGACGTGCTGGGCGGGCTGCTGGGGCAGGGCAATCCGGATTTCCTGTGCGCGGCCGGTTTCTCCGACAGCCCGCACTTCATGTACTCCGGCTACCGGCGCGCCGACGGCGAGTGGTATCAGCTCTACCAGATCGGTTTCGGCGGCATTCCCGGCAAGCCTTTTGGCGACGGGCCGGATGGCCATTCGCTGTGGCCGAGCTTCACCAACGTGCCCAATGAGTTTCTGGAAAGCTATTTTCCGTTGCGGATCGATGTGTACGAGACGCTGCCAGACAGCGGCGGCCCCGGCTTGCATCGCGGCGGCAACGCGCTGCGCGTGGGCTACCGCTTTTTGGAGCCGGGTGAAATTTCGATTCACGACGACCGCTGGCTCACCTATCCCTGGGGCGTGAACGGCGGGCTGCCCGGGCAGCGCAGCCGCAAAATTTTGCATCGGGTTGACGGCAGCGAGGAACTGCTGCAATCGAAGTGCGACCGAATCAAGGTGGAGCCGGGCGATTTGCTCTACTTCGACACCTGGGGCGGCGGCGGCTGGGGCGATCCGCTCAAGCGCGCGGTCGAACAGGTGGGCTTTGATGTGGCCGCCGGGCTGGTATCCGTGGACGGCGCCCGGCGCTACGGCGTGGTGTGCAACGAGGACGGCGAGGTCGATGAAGCCGCCACCGGGAAGCTGCGCAGCGACATGGCTGCGGAGCGCGGCGACACCTCGCTGTTCGACTTTGGCGGCACCCCCGAAGAGCTCAAGGCCCGCTGCCAGGCCGAAACCGGCCTCCCGGCCCCCAAAGCCCCCGAATTCCAAACCTGGTTCAGCTCCGCCGCCTGAGTCCCTATGTAGCCAGCGAGCAGCGCAACCGCGTCAGCGGGACGGCTCCTGCCGCCGCCATCTTGCGCTCGGTCGCCAGTCGCCATGGAGACAAGATGGCGAGAAATGCTTTGTACCTGCGCCTAAACCGCGTAAACGAGGTGGCCTGCAAATAGAACCAGCGCGCTATAAGCAGGCGCAGCGAATGACACGCGCGAGAAGTGAGCGGCTTATTAGCAAATTATCCGCGAGTGGTTGCGTAGCGCTTTCGACCGGTTTTCGCTTGGCAAGGCAATTTGTGCTTAATGAAGCAGGTGAGGGCGATAAGATTTCGCTGCTTACTTCTCAAGCGTCCAGAAAAGAGAGACGCAAGTCGGGGGAATATGCAATCCGTGCATGATGTGCGCTGCTGCGCCTTGCAGCAGCTTGAAGCCGCTCTATTTCTCTATTTTGAGCGTGAAGATTACTACTCGGCAATCACTTTGGCGGGAGCGGCAGAAGAGATATTTGGGCAGTTGTTGAGAGCCCGGGACGGCCAATCCTCCTACGATTCTTATACCAAGAACACCGTAGCCCTCAAGAAGATTCTTTCTGGCGAATATATCAAAGGCGAAGCGCTTGACTCAAAGAACTGCAGCGAAACGGGCAAGTATCGGAACATGGTGCGCAACTTTCTGAAGCATTATGATTGGGAGAGAGGCTCGCAGAAAACCTTGCGCTTTGATGCCAGGCAAGAAGCCTAGGATATGCTTCGCAGCGCTATAGACAATTACTACTACTTGGAGTCCAACCTTACGCCTGCAATGCAGAAATTCGATAGTTGCACAGTAAAGGATGAACCCCGACTGCGCTCGAACCACTCTGATTAGACGCTGTGGACTGCATTGACAAGAACATGCTTCAGGAAGAAATGAAGCTTCGAGTAGAAGATTTAGACGACCATCCACAATTAAAAGAATGCGTAAAGAAGTATTTCCACCTTCTGTAAGGATTACATGACGAGAGAAAATCTTTACTCTTTCATTCATACGGAGAGGTACTTCTAAATGAGCGCATCCAAAGAGCCACATGCCTAAACGGCGAAAGACATTCTTGGCCGCAATCCCAAGAATTGATGTTGCGGTTGTCGAGAAATTTGGGAAGCTGGAGCTCGAGCTCAGGAAGCTAGGGGTTGAAATAAAGCCTAGCTATGGCATCGAACCGCCATTGGGGCGGAACCGCCATCTGATCCATAACCGGAGCCGGGCGTGACAAGCGCGGTGTCGCTCACTGAAATATGGAATTGGCCTCTATAGAAGAATCAGATTAGCGAAAATCCTGAATGTCCGAGATGAAAGTCATGCGAATTACAATGGATTTCGAGCTGGTGGAATGGCTTAACGCGGTCTCTCGCGGGCGGGCATCATAATCAGGTCGTACAGCCGGTCCCAGTCCACATCGCCGTGAGTTGTCACGCCTGAGCGTTGCAGGTAATCAACAACAGTTGCGCGAGTGCCGGCAACGACATCCTTCAGGCCATTGGCCGCATGTTGCTCAACGACTCTCATGACGGCGCGGCCTGCATCCGCCCATCCGCTGATGTCCTGCCAGAAGGCGTTGCCGACAATCCGAATATGGGAACCGTAATCCTTTAATCCGCTTGGGCCGTAGCAGATACCTTCCACGCAACGCACCTGCATGCTTCGCCCTTGCCGCAAGGTTCGCACGGCGGATTGGAAGTCGGATACCAGTTTCTTGCGTTGACTGGAATTGCCCCAGTTAGTGCCTGACTTGATCTGCATGATGGTTCGGACTTCGTCTTCGTCATACTCAAGATCAATGCCGTCCGCGCTGGACTTCCAGCCCCCCTTTGACTCGCGGCAGATTGCTACAGCCGTTGATTCCAGGATGTCGCCGAAGCGGGTTTCCTCGCTTGACGACAAGAAAGCGTCAATCAGCCTTGCGGCCAGTTGATCCGCGTTTCTGGGGGCGCGTGCGCGAAACAGGTAGGGATTCTTGACGATCAACTGATGAGGTTTGATCGTGGCGACCTTGTTCTGCATCCATTCAGCAAAGTTGCTGATCGATGCGTGAATGCCGGGCTCGGCCCGCGCCCACCAATCAGGATGCGACAGCACCAACGGCGCTCCGCATCGCTTCGCAATACTCCTCTTGCGTGTCAATGCCTATTGCATTGCGCCCCAACTCAACAGCGGCAACCAGTGTTGTGCCGCTTCCGGCGAACGGGTCCAGCACGGTATCGCCCGCGTCCGTGAAAAGCCGGATAAACCACTCCGGCAACGCCTTGGGGAAGGTGGCGGGGTGTCCCTTGTGGCTGCACTCCGTGGCCATGTGCAGCACGTTGGTAGGATAGGCCATATCCCGGCCCACCCAGTTTTCAACACGCTTCGCGAAGCCGTTGCGGTGCCTGGATTCATCCCGCAGCAAGTCGGTTTCGGACAAGTTGGCCAAACGCTTGTCTTTCCAATCGCCCATCGGCACCATGACATCCTCCTGCCTCATCTTGAAGGCAGGATTAAGGGCGAAGTGATACAGGCGCTCCCACGAATCCCTGAAGCGGTTTGGCCACTTGCCAGGATAACAGTTCTTTTTGTGCCAGCAGTATTCGTCCACCAGGCGCCAGCCCTGTTCCCGCCGCAGCGCGAGCACCAGCTCATAAACGTAGGGGTGCTTCTCACCGCCTACCGCCTTCTCCTTGATGTTAAGGACGAAAGACCCATCCGGCGCAAGGCAATCCTTGAAAGCCTGCGCTTTGGGCAGGAACCACTCTGCATAGCGGTCCGGGTGAATGCCGCCGTAATTGCCGTGGCGCTGGTCGGCATACGGTGGCGAAGTAACAATGAGATTGACGGACTGATCAGGAATCTCGCTTGCGATCACCTGCGCGCAATCGCCGTTGTAGATTGCCGCCGCGCCTGAGGCGCTGCGCCCAGCGCGGAATTTCTTGCGGGTGCGCTCGTCCTTCCTCAAGCTGTCGGCAGGCGCTTCGGCGGCATCAATTTGCCCGAGGGAACCATCCTTGCCTAGCCTGGCGGCTGCGCCATCGGGAAACATATCCATGATCCCGGCCTGCGAGATGCCCTTGCGGCGAGAATTGCCAAGTGCCTTTGCCATAACCCTGCGCGCTTATTCTACCTATCTGCTCCGGGCTTCATCGCCCCAGGCCCAATCTTCTTCCGTAAACTCAGGTTCACGGACTTCCGCCGCTTGCGATGACGCATTTATCGCGCGGCGCATCCCGCCGCGGCGGCTGATCCAGTATAGTGGCTGCTGGGAAGGAGGGCGCGGCGCTTTGAGGGAGGATGTGAACCTGCAATGGCGGATTGCGGCGCGGCCGCAGGGCAATGTGCGCCCGGGAGACTTTGAGTTGGCGGAGCGGCCGATTCCCCGGCCTGGGCCCGGCGAAATGCTTTTGAAGACGCGCTACCTGGGACTGGCCCCGGTAATGCGCATGTACATGCAGGGCCTGAACCCCTCGGGCGAGACGCCATTGAGCATAGGCGACGTGATTCACGGGCGCGGAGTGGCCGAAGTGGTGGAATCGAACCATCCGGGCTATCAGCCCGGCGACATCGTGCAGGGGCAGTTGGGCTGGCAGACGTGGAAGAAAACGGCCGCGCCGCCCAGGGAGCGGTTCTTCAAGTGCAGGGATTACGGCCTGCCGTTCTCGCTTGGCGCGGGTGTTCTCGGCATGACGGGGGTAAGCGCCTATTGGGGGCTTTTGGATTGCGGACGGCCCAAGGCCGGCGACTTCGCCGTTGTTTCAGGTGCCGCGGGCGGGGTAGGTTCAATCGTAGTGCAGATGCTCAAAATCTTGGGCTGCCGCGTCATCGGCATTGCCGGCGGGCCGGAGAAATGCCGCTTCATCCAGGAGCTGGGCTGCGAGCAGGCCATCGACTACAAAAACGAGGATGCCTGCGCGCGGGTCGCGGAGCTCTGCCCGGATGGGATGGATCTCTACTTCGACAATGTGGGCGGCGAATTGCTGGCGGCCTGCCTGGACAACCTGGCTTTTGGCGCCCGCATCGTGCTGTGCGGGTCCATTTCCGAATACCTGAGGGCGGAACGCTTCGCGCTGTCCAACTACCTGAACCTGCGCCGCGTGAACGGCAGCATGAGCGGGTTCTTCGTCTATAACTATCAGGACCGCTTCCAGGATGCCTTCGACGGTTTGGCAGCCTGGATAAAGGCGGGTACGCTCAATCCTGTCCAGGATGTGGTTGAAGGCTTCGAGAACATGCCTGATGCCCTGGCGAGGCTGTACGATGGGCGCAACGTAGGCGCGCAGTGCTGCAGCGTGCGCGGAGAACCGGAGACGCAAGACTCATGAACAACGCCAACAAGCCCCCCTATCCGCGCCCTGCGCTCCGCTGGTACATGGTGGCGCTGCTGACCCTGGCCTACTTCATTTCCTACATCGACCGCACCGTGATCGGTTTGCTGGTGGAGCCGATGAAGGCGGACCTGGACCTGACCGATGGCCAGATGGGCCTGCTGCTGGGCCTGGCCTTCGGGATCTTCTACGCCACCATGGGGCTGCCGCTGGGCTGGCTGGCGGACCGCGCGCGCCGGGTGACCATCGTCAGTTGCGCGATCGCGCTGTGGTCGGCGGCAACCGCGTTCTGCGGGCTGGCGAGCAACTATTTGCAGCTGTTCATGCTGCGCATGAGCGTTGGCGTGGGCGAGGCGGCCCTGAGCCCCTGCACCATGTCGATGATCGCCGACAGCTTCCCCAAGGCGAAACGCGGCAAGGCGATCGCGGTGTATTCCATGGCGCTGTCGCTGGGCACTGCCTTCGCGTATTACGCGATCGGCGCCCTGCTGGCCGCATTGCGCGGCGTGGAGGTTCTGAACTGGCCGCTGGTGGGCGCCATCCGGCCCTGGCAGGCGGTGTTCATTATCGTGGGGCTGCCCGGCCTGCTTCTGTCCCTGGCCATGCTTACCGTGAGGGAGCCGGTGCGCCGAGACCTGAAGCAGGGAACCTCCAGCGCGCCGTGGCACATGTTCCGCCACCTGTTCTCGAACTGGAAGACCTACCTGACATTTGTGTTGCCGTTCTGCCTGATGACCACGGTGGCCTACACGCATTTCTGGATGCCTGCGGTGTTTTCCCGCACCTGGGGAATGGACACGCCCGAGTTCGCCCAGATCAAGGCCGTCGTCACTCTTTGCTGCGCGCCCGCCACGGTATTTGCCGCGGGCGCCCTTTCTGATTACCTGGTGCGCCGCGGCAAGGACAATGCGCCCTTGCTGATTGCTGTGGTGGGCGCGTTCATCTTCGTGCCCACAGGCGTTCTGATCGGACTGATGCCGGGCACGACCTCCGCCTTCGCGGTCATGGGATTGAGCCTGGTCGGCATCGCCACCACCACGTCCACCGGATTGACGGCGCTGCTGATGATTACGCCGCCGCAATTCCGCGGCCAGATTTCCGCCGTCTATTACATGGCCATCAGCATTACCGGACTGACGCTGGGACCTTCCACCGTAGGCTGGCTGTCCGACTGGTTCAACGGCGGCACCGGAATCGCAGGTTTTGATGCGTTTTTAGAGTCCGTCCTCCCCGGAGCGACGGGCGCCAGGGGCCTGGCGCTCGCTTTTGCCGCGGTGCCGCTGATCTACGGCTCGGTGGTGCTGGCGCTGGCGCCTGTTACGCTGCGCTGCTTCCGCCGCGAACTCGTCCGCATCAAGCAAGGCTGACAGCGGGCCGCGCTCCCGGCGCCGGCCTTGATTGCCCGGTATTGGGTTTGCGCTGCGGGGTTTACGCTTCGGCGCGCTCGATAACACCGCCGCCCAGGCATTCCTCGCCGTTGTAAAACACCAGGTACTGGCCCGGCGTGACCGCCCACTGCGGCTCGTCGAACCGCGCCAGGCAACGGCCGGGCGCCAGCAGGCGGGCCAGACAATTGGCATCGTTATGGCGGTAGCGTGTTTTGGCGCTCAGGCGCCTGCCCTGTGCAAGGGCGTCTGGCGCGCCGTTGATCCAGCGTAGACCGCGCACCGTGACCCGGCGGCTGTAGAGAAGGGGATGATCGCGTCCCTGCGCCACCACCAGCGCGTTGGCGCGCAGGTCTTTTCGCGCCACATGCCAGGGTTGGGGCCCGCAGCCCTTTATGCCGCCCAGCCCCAAACCCCGCCTTTGGCCGATCGTATAGGCGGCCAGGCCGGCGTGCTCTCCCACACGCTCGCCGGCAAGCGTAATGATGGGCCCGGGCCGCGCCGGAATGTGCCGGCCAATGAATTGCGGGAAGGCATGCTCGCCCACGAAACAGATTCCCGTGCTGTCCGGGCGCTGGTAATTCGGCAGCCCGCGCCGGCGCGCCACCGCGCGCACTTCCGCCTTGTCCAGCTCGCCCACCGGAAACAGGCACCGCCGCAACGCCTCGCCTCGAACCGCATGCAGGAAATAGGTCTGGTCCTTGCTCCGGTCCTTGCCCCGCAGCAGCCGGATGTTCCCGCCGGCATGGTCCAGCCTGGCGTGGTGGCCTGTGACGAAACGGTCCGCCCCCAGCCGCCTGGCCATGCCCAGGCAGGCTCCGAACTTGATGCGGCGGTTGCAGCCCACATCGGGGTTGGGTGTGCGTCCCGCCCGGCACTCGCTCAGCATCGCCTCGAACACATCCCGCCGGTACTCCTCGGCGAAGTTCAGGTGGTGAAGAACGATGCCGAGTTCCTTCGCCACTTCCTGAGCCGCGCGCAGATCATCCCCGGCCGGGCAGTGGCCGTCGGGTTCCTCCCAGTTGGTCATGTGCAAGGCTTCCACCCGGTGGCCTGAGTCGATCAGGCGCAACGCCGCCACCGCGGAATCCACTCCGCCTGAAAGCGCCACCATTACCTTGCCGGCCATGATGGCAGCTCACTCCGCCAGTTCTTTGGCAATGCCCGTGTAGCGGGCCGGGGCGAGCGCCAGAAGTTCTCGGCGTGCTGCGTCCGGAAGCCCGGCCTGTTTTATGAAGTTACGCAAGGATTCAGCTGTAATATTTTGATTGCGTGAGAAATTCTTTAGCCTGTCGTAGGCATCTTCCATGCCGTGAGCACGCATCACCGTTTGCACTGCCTCGGTGAGCGTTTCCCAGGCGGAATCAAGATCCGCCGCCATCCGCTGCGGGTCGGGTGAAATCTTCTCCAGCGCCTTGCCCACTTCCTTCCAGGCCAGCAGGGCATGCCCTAAGGCCACGCCCAGGTTCCTCAATACGGTGGAATCGCTCAAGTCCCGCTGCAATCGGGATACGGGCAGCTTGGAGGAAAAATGACCCAGCAGCGCATTGGACAAACCCAGGTTGCCTTCGGCGTTTTCCAGGTTGATCGGATTGACCTTGTGCGGCATCGTCGATGACCCGGCTTCGTGGCTTGCCGCCTTTTGGCGAAAGTAGCCCAATGACACGTAGGTCCAGGTATCGCGGCTGAAGTCGATGAGCGCGCGGTTGATTCGCGCCAGCGCGTCGCAATATTCCGAAAGCCAATCGTAGGGTTCGATTTGCGTGGTGACCGGGTTCTGCTCAAGGCCAAGGCTTTCCAAGAAGCGGCGGCTGAAGCGCGGCCAATCGACCTGGGGGCAAGCGGCGTAGTGCGCGTTGTAATTGCCGGTGGCGCCGCTGCATTTCGCTAGCGCCGGGACGGCATTCAGCACCGCAAGCTGGCGCTTGAGGCGATGAACGAATACGGCCAATTCCTTGCCCAGCGTAGTGGGGCTGGCCGGCTGCCCATGGGTGCGCGCCAGCATCGGCAGGCCGGCATGCTCGCGCGCCATGGCTTCAAGCCGCCGGGTCACGCCAGCCAGGGCCGGCCTCAGGATTTCCTCCCGCGCCCGTTTGAGCATCACTCCATAGGCGCTGCTGTTGATGTCCCAGCTGGTGCAGGCGAAATGCAGAAACGGGATGCGCTTTTTAAGGCTGTCATGCTCTCCGAACCTTTCGGCCAGATAGAGTTCCGCCGCCTTCACGTCGTGGCGCGTCCGCTGTTCCAGCGCCTTCACGCGCCGCGCCGCGGCAAGCCCCAGGCCGCTCTCCAGGGCATCCAGAAAGGCGGTTTCCTCATTGTCCAGAGGCGGGGAGGGAGCGAACGAAGGCTCGGCGCACAGGGCTCTGAGCCAGGCCAGTTCCACTCTCAGCCGCTGCTGGATCAGCCCCGCTTCGGAAAACAACCTGGCCAGCGGCCGAACGGCGGCGGCGTAGCGACCGTCCAGAGGCCCCAATGCGTTAAGAGAATGATCGGGGCTTGGGCGCGGGGACATAATTGGAGCCTGTTGGCGCTATGCGGTATCGCTTTGGCGTGCGCGGCTATACTGCACCACGCGCGCATCATATTTTAGCGGGAAACGCCAATGGCCCAGTTCAGAACGGAACGCGACAGCATGGGAGCGTTGAAGGTTCCTTCCGAGGCGCTCTGGGGCGCCAGCACTCAGCGCGCCATTGAGAACTTTCAGATCAGCGGGCAGGTTATGCCGAGGCCCTTCATCCGCTCCCTGGGCCTCATCAAGGGCGCCTGCGCGGCTGCGAACGGGGCTCTGGGCCTGCTTGATGAAGCCCGCGCCGCCGCCATCATCAACGCCGCCGAGCAGGTTCAGCAGGGCGTTTTCGATCAACACTTCCCGGTGGATGTGTTTCAGACGGGTTCCGGCACCAGCAGCAACATGAACGCCAACGAGGTCATCGCCAACGTGGCCAGCAGCGGCGCGCTGAAGGTGCATCCGAACGATCACGCCAACATGGGCCAAAGCAGCAACGATGTGATTCCTTCGGCGCTTCACCTGTCCGCGGGCCTGGAGGCGAGGGAAAGGCTTTTGCCGAGCCTGGACCGCCTGGCCCGGACCATTTCGGGCCGGGCCAGGGAATTGAAAGAGGTGATCAAGACCGGCCGCACGCATCTGATGGATGCCATGCCCCTGTCGCTCGGCCAGGAAATGGATGCCTGGACGGCGCAGGCGCAGGATTGCTCCGGCCGGCTTTCGCAAACGCTGAATGCGCGGCTTAACAAACTTGCGCTGGGCGGCACGGCGGTGGGCACGGGAGTCAACACCCACCCGGACATGGCGGGCCGCGCCTGCCGGTGGATCAGCGAGAAGACCGGGTGGGCCGTCGAGCCTGCGAACAACCGCTTTGCCGCCCTCGCCGGACAGGAAACAATGGTTGAACTTTCCGGCCAATTGAAGGTGCTGGCGGTCACTGTGATGAAGATCGCCAACGATTTGCGCTGGATGAATTCCGGGCCGCTGGGCGGTTTGGGGGAAATTGAACTTCCGGCGCTGCAGCCGGGCTCCAGCATCATGCCCGGCAAGGTCAACCCGGTGGCATGCGAATCCGTCATGCAGGCGGCTGCCCAGGTGATTGGCAACGATACGGCGATTACGGTGGGGGCGCAGGCGGGCAATTTTCAACTGAACGTGATGTTGCCGATGATTGCCCGCAATGCGCTGGAAAGCATTCTGATCCTGTCGAATGCCTGCGCGGCGCTGGCGGACAAGGCGATCGCCGGATTCACGGTCAACCCGCAGCGGCTTCAGGCGGTGCTGGAACGCAATCCGATCCTGGTTACGGCTCTTAATCCGATCATCGGCTACGACAAGGCGGCGGCAATCGCCAAGCAGGCTTATGCCGAAGGCCGTCCGATTATCGAAGTGGCGGCGGAACAAACCAGCCTGTCAAAGAAAGAACTGGCCAAACTCCTGAATCCCGCCGCCCTCACCCGTAACGACAACTCTTCCAAATAGTCGAGCTTCCTCGCCTCTTTCCTGATGCCGAGGGAGTTATGCCCCCTCTCGGCGGGGCGTTGGAGGCATGGATGCCGGAATGAGCTACAGGGATGTATTCATGCGTCCCCGCCGAGAGGGGGCATAACTCCCTCGGCATCAGGAAAGAGGCTCACCCAGGCAATTAAGCAAAAGCCCTTTGCTGCCTCTTCCTAATCGCTGGTAAAGCCCTTTGGCTGGCCCCCCTCCCTGCGGGAGCGTTGAGGGCAGGATGCCCGAATGAGCTGCAGGGATGTATTCATGCGTCTCCCGCAGGGAGGGGGCCAGCCAAAGGGCGAGGGAAGCACGTCCCTGCGGGAGCGTTGAGGGCAGGATGCCCGAATGAGCTGCAGGGACGTATTCATGCGTCTCCCGCAGGGAGGGGGGCCAGCCAAAGGGCGAGGGAAGCACGTCCCTGCGCAACAGGGAGAGTGAGAGCGACGGAACTTAACGGGTGAAGCGGCGGCGGATTTCATCCCATTCGAGCTTCATCCATGGTGAGAAGCGTTCCGGGAAGCGGTCGATTTCACGGGTTAATTCGCCGGGCGCTACCCAGCGCCAAGCCGCGACTTCCGCTGGATTGGGCTTGGGGACGCTGCTGCAATCGCCCTCAAAAACATGGCAGAGCTCATTTTCGGAATGCTGCCGGGAGTAACGCGCCTGATAGCGGAACTTGTAGAGAAATCGAGGCTGGCAATTGATGCCAAGTTCCTCTTGCGAGCGGCGCCTTGCGGCCTGCCTGACATCTTCGCCGGGCAGGGGATGGCCGCAGCAGGCATTCGACCAGTACATGGGCCACAGCCATTTGGCGGCGCTGCGCTGCTGCAGCAGCACGCGGCCATCCGGCCCGTAGATGAACACCGAAAAGGCGCGATGCAGAATGCCTTCGCCCTCATGGCACTCCATCTTTTCCGCCACGCCCACCTGCCGGTCGTTGGCATCCACCAGCGCCAGCGGCGCGCCGAGCGAGTTTTCCGGCATCTTCACGGCACCCGTTCCACCCGCCCTCCGCCGGCGGCAAGTTTCAGCGATATGGTTTTGGCCCCGGCCTTTTCGAGGGCATCGCGGACCGGTCCGCAGGACTGGGCGCACAGGGCCACCATGGCGCCGCCCGCCCCCGCGCCGGTCAGCTTGGCGCCCAGCGCGCCGCCCATGCGCGCCGCATCCACGAGTTGCTCCAGTTCGGGCGTGGCCAGCTGCAGGCCATTGAGCAGCCCGTGGTTGATGTTCATGAGGTCGCCCAGCTCCTCAAGCCGGCCCTGCTCCAGGCAGCCTCGCGCCTCGCGCGCCAATTCGCCGATTTCCTTGAAGAGCCGGTCATAAAGGCCGGGGTTGCGGTCCCGCGCCGAACGGACGTTTTCCACGGTTACGGCCGTGAGGCTTTCCTCGCTGCTGATTCCGATTACGAACCAGGTGTCGGCGCCGGCGATGACCGGCTGAATCTCCGGCGGTTCGCCCTTGCGGTAGAGCAGGGTGGTTTCGTAGGCTGCCACCGCGTTGTCCACGCCGCTTGCCGAGCCGTGAGTGAATTGCTCGCATTGCCAGGCAATCTCGTTGACCCGCTCCACGCTCAGGTTCAGATCGAAACGTTTGCTCATGGCGCGGATGATCGCTACCGCCATGGCCGCGGACGACCCCAGCCCCGCGCCTCGCGGAAGGTCCGAGAAAACCGCAATTCGCATCGGCTCATTCTCAAGGCCCAGCTCTTCGAGGATCTGCAGGGCTGAGCGCTCCCAGGGGCGCCGCCTGCGGCCTGGCGCCAGCCGGTACTCCAGGCCCCACGCCGGGACCGCCAGTTGAATGCCGTCCTCGTTGTCGCTGATTTGGGCGCGCACGTTGACCGGCACCGGGCAGGCCAGCGCCGGCTGGCCAAACACTGCGGCATGCTCGCCCAGCAGGATCAGCTTGCCCCCGGCCACGCCCAGGCGAGCCATCGACGCTTCATCCAGCGCCGGAAGCCCGCGTTGCCGCTCGAGTTCGCCAAGAACCTCCCGGGCCCGCCAAACCTTCACTTCGCCATCGCCGATCAGGCGTTCAAGCACCTGGTCGAACAATTCCGGCGGCGTTCCCGCGGCCTTCACCACAGTTCGCGCGTGCAAGGTCATGTGCCCCGCCTGAATGCCTTCGGTAACCAGCGCCCTGAGCGCCGAGAAATTCTGCGCCAGGCCCACAGCGGCCATGACACGCGCCAGTTCCTGGGCCGAACCCACGCGCATCATGCGCAAAAACAACTGCGTTGCCGGGTTGGCCTCCTGCGAGCCTCCCACGATGCCCACCTTGATCGGCATTTCCAGCCGCCCGCACAGGGCGCCCTGCTCGTTGCTCCACCATTTCGACAGCGCTGTGTAATGGCCGTGGCGCGCGGCCCAGGCGTGCGCGCCCGCCTCCAGGGCCCGCCAGTCATTGCCGGTGGCCAGAGCCACGGCGTCCACGCCGTTCATGATTCCCTTGTTGTGCGTGGCCGCCCGGTACGGATCGGCCGCGGCCAGGTTGGCCGCCATGGCGATGCCGTCGCGAACATCCTCGCCGCTTTGCCCCTTGCCAGCCAGCAGCTCCGCGGGAATTTCCACTTGCGCGCGAGCCAGGGCGCGGTCGCTCAGGTTCGAGAGGATGCGCATGAAAACCTGCCCTCCGCTCATGCTTTCCACCAGCGCCGACACGCCTTCGCACATGCTGTTGACCAGGTTGGCGCCCATCGCATCGCGCGTATCGACCAGAAGATGCAGCACCAGCAACTCCCCATTTCCGCCGGGCATGGGGCGGCGATGCACTTCCACATCCACCACGCCGCCCCCGCGCGCCACCATGCGCGGGTGAATGCTGTTGGCCAGGCGGATGATTTCCTCCCGGCGCGAGTGCAGGCTGGCGGCGGCATGGGCGGGGTCGGGCACGTTCAGCACCTGGATCTGTCCGATCAGCACCGGATCGTCGGCTTCGGCCCTGAAGCCTCCCGCTTCGCGCACCAGCTTGGCGGCAGAACTGAGCGCCGCCACCACCGAGGGCTCCTCAACGGCCATGGGCGCAACGTACTCGCGCCCGTTGATCAGGAAATTAAGTCCCAGCCCCACCGGCAGCCCCAGCACGCCGATCACGTTCTCGATCATCCGGTCGGCGCGTTCAGCGTCCAGCGTGGAATGGCCGCTCGCCAGCCCTCTGGAGTCCGCTTCGTTAAGCAAGCCATGCTCGAGCGCCGTTCGCACCCGCTCGCGCGGCGTCAGGCGGTAGAAACCGGGAATGCGCGAACCTTTCAAAGCGCCGGCAATTATACGAAAGCGCCCGGCGGCCCACTTGTGGCACAATTCCGGCGCAATCCTGATGGTCGCTAGGGGCCGATAACCATGATGAACATCCGCAAGGCGCATTTCAGCGCCGCAATTTTGGGGGCCTGCGCGGCCGCGCTGGCCATGCCGGTTTACGCTCAGGAACTGGAGGAAATCGTGGTTGTGGCCCGCAAGCGCGAAGAGTCCCTGCAGGAAGTGCCAATCAGCATCACAACCTTCAGCGCGGAAGATTTGGAGGTGCAGGGCATAGAGAGCCTTGATGACATCGCCCGGCAAACTGCGGGAATCATTTTCGACAGGGGCTTTGGTCCGCAGGATGTGCGCGTGGTTATGCGCGGCCTGTCGCCCACCCGGGGGCGCCCGAACGTGGCGGTGCTTCTGGACGATGTGGACATATCCGGCGAAGCCATCCGCACCGCCGGCAGCTCGCTCACCGTCAATCCCAGGCTGATCGACGTCGAACGCATTGAGGTGGTGCGCGGCCCGCAGTCGGCGCTGTATGGCCGCAGCGCATTCGGCGGCGCCATCCATTACGTCACCCGGCGCCCCAGCGCGGAGCGCCGCGCCAAGGTTGCTATCGACCTGTCGGCGGAAGGCAAGCGTGAAATCACCGCCCTGGCCAGCGGGCCCTTGAGCGATAATTTCTTCGTGGGCTTCAACGCGGCCGCCTGGAACGAGGACGGCTTCTACGAAAACCTGATCACCGGCGCCGAGGTGGGCGGTCAGCAGGGCGTTGGCGCCACATTGACCGCGGCGCTGGACATTTCGGACTCGGCGAGGCTCACTGCCCGGGTTGAATACACCGACGACGAATTCGGCCCGGCCGCTTCCACAGCATCCCAAAAGCGCACCTTCCTGCCGGCGCCGGAAGTTGGACTTGGAGTTCTCTGGCACCCGGACGCTACCGGCGTCGATCAGCCGTTCGGCCCGGTTGCCCGGATTGATGAACTGACGTTGACGCTGTCGCCCGACCCGCGCACCGGGAAGGATTACCCGGGCACCACCCGCGAAGTGGTGCGCGGCCAATTGCGCGCCGAGTTTGAATTGGGCGGCGCCACGCTTACTTCCATCAGTCACTTCGGCTCCGTTGAATCCACGCAGTTTTTTGATTCGCAGCGCATCGGCGATTATTCCGCTCCGGTTCGCCCCTTCGGCATCAGCGTGGCCGCCGAAACCAACTTTGAAACAGACACCGACCTCTTCAGCCAGGAGGTGCGGCTGAGCTCCGCGGGCGAAGGCCCGGTCACGTGGGTGCTTGGAGGGCTGTATTGGGCCGAAGACACCCACCAGGACGAGTACTCGATTACCTGCATCATGCATGGTTTCCGGCCTCCGTTCGCTATAAACCCGGCATTGCCCATCAGCTGCGGCTACTGGATGAAGCGCATAGGCACCGAATTGCCCTGGGTCAACCATCCCTGGGACCGGGAAATTTCGCACTACTCCGCGTATGGCCTGGTCGATTGGCAATTCACTGAAGCCTGGGACGTGGGTTTCGAGGCGCGTTACGTGAGCGAGGACCTGGATATGGCCGGCCCGTCCACCGGCACATTGATCACCAACGCTTTCGGGCCGTTTTTCATTGACGTGCCGCGGGATGGCCCGCAGAACTTCGCCGAGGAGGACGACAGCTATCTGGCTCCCAAACTCGTGCTGCGCTACCGCCCGTCGGACGAGCAAACCTGGTACGGCTCCATTTCTCGCGGCGTTAAGCCTGGCGGAATCAGCTCGCTGGTGGGGCCGCAGGGATTCGATAATCCCGACGTGTACCGGTTCGAGGCGGAGGAAATAACCGTGTACGAACTGGGCTGGAAGACCAGCTGGATGGACAACCGGCTGCGCGTGAACGGGGCCTTCTTCTACCAGGATTTCAGCGAGAAGCAGCTCACCACGCAGTACCTGCCGCCCGGGGAAGGGGCGGTTCTGGGCAGTCGGCCGGAAAACGCTTCGGCCGCCAAAATTACCGGGTTTGAAATCGACACCACCACGGTGCTGACCGACAATCTCACCATGCGCTGGGGCTACACCTGGCTGGATTCCGAATACGACGAGTACAACAAGTTGAGCGCGTCGATCAGCGATGCCGTGCGGGGCGGCAGTTGCGAACTGGTTGTCCTGGGCGTCAATACCACCTGCCTGATCGACCTGACCGGCAACGAGATTGAGGATGTGCCGCAGCATCAGCTGTTCGCCGGCTTTTCCTGGCGTTCGCCAATGGCCAATGGCGGCGAGTTCATGGTGGATCTGGACGTGCAGTACCAGGGTTCGCGCTATGAGGCCGAATGGAATCTGCTGGAAGTCGAGAGCTATATGCTGGCGGACCTGCGGGTGGGTGTTTCGCGCGGCCCGTGGATGGTGATGGCCTACGTCAGCAACCTGCTCGACGATGACACGATGCGCAGCGCGCTCAGCGCGCCCGATTTTGCCGGGATCAGCGTGGTCGCAGGCTTTGTGCCCCCTCCGCGGGTTCCCCCTCCGGGGCGCGTGTTTGTGACGCAGTTGTTTCCCAATTCCACCAACCTGTACTACCCCGACCCGCGTGAATTCGGGGTGCGCGCCAGCTATACCTTCTAGGCGCGCTTTCCAAGTCAACTTCTCCAGCGGGCCGCTGCGCAACTTTACGCGCCGCGGCCCGCTGGCTTATGCTCAATGCCGCCGCGCCCTGGTAGCTCAGATGGATAGAGCGTCCGCCTCCTAAGCGGAAGGTCCCAGGTTCGAATCCTGGCCGGGGCGCTCTGAAGTCGCTTGGGTGTTGGGGGAATTCCTGTGTCAGGCCTGTTTGCCTCTTTGTTGCCGGGTAGCCCGTGAGCGCGGCGGGCAAGTTCGGTCCGATTGTCCTTGCGGAGGGCTACACGCGGCTGAATGCCCTGGGGGTGCTGCTGGGCGGGTTCGCGACCATTCCCTTGCTCGCGTTCATGGGCCTGATCATGCCGTTCCTTCTTGAGGAGGTCTTTGCGGTCGACCCCGGTATCCATGGGCGGCTGACGGGGCGGTTGGCGGTCCTGCAGGAAGTGATCGTTATTCTGCTGGTGAGCGTGGTGGGGGCGGCCTCGGACAATTTCGGCCGCCGCGTGATCATGGTCCTGGGGCTTTGCCTGATCGGCTTTAGCCTGTTGCTGTATCCGCTGGCCGAGAATGAACTGCAAATTTACGGATACCGGGCGGCATTTGCGCTGGGAGCGGCAACGGCGCCCCTCATGTACGGGACTTCCATTCAGGACACGCCGGCCAACCGCTCCCGCGGGCTGTTCATAGGCATCGGCAGCATTGCCACAGGCTCAGGCGTTCTGGTGATGTCGCTTACGGTTGGGCGGCTGCCGGAATACTTGGCGGGGCAGGGCCTTACTCCTCAGGATGCCGGTATTTATACCTGCTGGTGCATGGTGGCTTTCGCCGCAGTGGCGGCGATGATGGCGCGGCTCACTTGGCGCGCCGGCCGGGTGGCCGCAAGCGAACCGCGCAAGCCGGTCTGGCGGAATCTGGGGCAGGGATTCTCCGAAGCCGCCCGGAATCCGCGAATTGCGCTCGCCTACCTGACATCATTCGCTTCCCGGGGCGACCTGGTGGTGATTATTACTTTCCTTTCGCTGTGGGTGGTGCAGGATGGCAGGGATGCCGGTTTAAGCGCCGCCGAAGGCTTGAAGCGCGCCGGCGTGATGATGGCGGCGATTCAGGGAATTGGGCTTTTGACATCCGTCTTTATCGGCCGGCTGGTGGACCGCATGAATCGCGTTCTGGCGGTGTGCATTGCGTTTGCGGTCGCCAGCGCGGCGTACCTGGCCATGGCGATGGTGGAGGACCCGTATGTGAACATTGCGCTGGTTGCGTGCGTATTCGTGGGCATTGGCGAGATTTCCGTAATCATCACCGCCAACGCGCTGCTGGGCCAGGAGGCGCCAAAAGCGCGGCGCGGCGCGGTTGTGGGCGTGTTCGGCCTTATCGGGGCATTCTCCATCCTGTGCACCAGCTATTTCGGCGGAATCGTTTTCGATGCGATCAGCCGCACGGCGCCGTTTTTCATGATGGGCGCAGTGAACCTCGTGGTGGCGCTGGCCGCCTTGCGCGTGCTGGTCCGCGCTCCGGGCATGTCCGCTAAGGAAGTTCGCGCCTCGACATGAAATAGCGCCAGCAGTCCGCAATTTCCGAATTGTTTTTCCAGTGCCCCCCAGCGCGCCGATTCTGATTACCGGGGCCGCCGGTTTTATTGGCCATGCGGTGTCCGAAGCGCTGCTGCGCGATGGCCTGGAAGTGGTTGGGCTGGACAACCTGAATACGTACTACGACCCGGCGCTGAAGAAAGCCCGCCTGGCCCGGTTGCGCGAGTATGACGGGTTTTCCTTTCATAAGCTGGACTTGGCGGACGAGAGCGGGATGCGGGATTTGTTCGAGGCGCATGCATTTCGGCAGGTTGCGCATCTGGCCGCGCAGGCCGGCGTTCGCTATTCGATTGAAGCGCCGCAGCGCTATATATCGAGCAACATCGCCGGGCTGACCGTGCTGCTGGAGTGCTGTGTTCGCAACGGCGCCAGGCATCTGCTGTACGCCTCGTCCTCGTCGGTGTATGGCGATACGGAAAACACGCCTTTTTCCGAGCAGGATGCTGCCGGCCGCCCCAGGAATGTGTACGCGGCCACCAAGCGGGCGGGCGAACTGCTGGCCTATTCCTATGCGCGCATTCATGGGCTGCCCAGCACCGGGCTTCGCTACTTCACCGTTTACGGCCCCTGGGGGCGGCCGGATATGGCGGCGATGACGTTCGCCAGGGCGTTGCGCGCGGGGCAGCCTCTTAAGGTATTCGGCGACGGGCGGCAAAGGCGGGCGTTTACCTATATTGACGATATCGTTGCAGGGACGCTGGCTGCGCTGCGCGGCGGAGCGCCTGCCGGGGAGCCTCCGGCAGCGCTGTACAACCTCGGTTCCGACCAGGATGTGGAACTGCTCGAATTCATCCGGATTCTCGCCGGGGAGATGAACTGCGAATGCGACATCGAGTTTGTCCCGGAGCCGCCTGGCGAGATGCGCGCAACATTGCCGGACATGTCCGCCATGCGGCGGGATTTCGGCTTTAAGCCGGCAGTAGGTCCCGAAGAGGGGC
>RKRP01000198.1 GCA_007571315.1 Gammaproteobacteria bacterium | reverse complement strand
CAGGCTCAGGCTTGCGGTCCCCTCTCGCGGCGTAGTCAAGCAGTTTTTCGCGCTGTTCCTTATTCACGCTCGCCAACCCATCCAATCAGAAGCGGGAGCGCACAATCATAGCCTGCGGCGCTTGTCCGCACGCTCTTGCTCGCTGGTTCAAATTGTTCAGGCGGCGCTTTTTCGGCGCGGGCGGAGCGCTGCGCTGCGGAGAATGGGGGCCAGGTAGCGGCCGGTGTGGGAGCGTTGAACGCGGGCGATGTCTTCCGGCGTTCCGGCTGCCAGCAGTTCGCCGCCGGATTCGCCGCCTTCCGGCCCCAGGTCGATGATCCAGTCGGCGGTCTTGATAACGTCGAGGTTGTGCTCGATTACCACCACCGTGTTTCCGCCGTCGCGCAGCCGGTGCAGCACCGAGAGCAGTTGCGCCACATCGTGGAAGTGCAGTCCGGTGGTGGGTTCGTCCAGCGCGTAGAGGGTCCGGCCGGTGGAGCGCTTGGCCAGTTCGCGCGACAGCTTCACGCGCTGCGCCTCGCCGCCGGATAGCGTAGTGGCGCTCTGGCCAAGGCGGATGTAGCCCAGCCCCACGTCAAGCAGAGTGGCCAGCTTTTGCGCCACCTTGGGCACGTTGGTGAAGACCTCGGCGGCCTGCTCCACGCTCAACTCCAGCACTTCGTGGATGTTCAGGCCGCGGTAGCGGATTTCCAGCGCCTCGCGCCCGTAGCGGCGCCCCTCGCATACGTCGCAGGGCACGTACACATCCGGCAGAAAGTGCATCTCCACCTTGATCAGCCCGCCGCCCTGGCAGGCTTCGCACCGCCCGCCGCGCACATTGAAGCTGAAACGCCCCGGCTTGTATCCCCGCGCCCGCGCCTCCGGAGTAAGCGCGAACAGTTCGCGTATGGGCGTGAACAAGCCGGTGTAGGTGGCCGGGTTGGAGCGCGGCGTGCGCCCGATTGGATCCTGGCTGATTTCGATGACGCGGTCGATCCGCTCGGCTCCCCGCAGCGACCGGAACTTGCCGCCTGCTTGCGGCTTGCGTTCGAGCGCCGCCGCCACCGCGGGCAGCAGCGTTTCGTTCACCAGCGACGACTTGCCGGAACCGGAAACGCCGGTGATGCAGGTCATCAATCCAAGCGGCAGCGTAACGTTGAGGTCCTTGAGGTTGTTCATGCGGGCGCCCTCAATGGTGAGCGCGCGTTCCGGGCGCGGCGCATGGCGCGCCCCCGGCACCGGTATGCTGCGCGCCCCGCTCAAGTACTGCCCGGTAAGGGAAGCGGTTTCGCTCCTGATCGCATCCGCCGCGCCTTGCGCCACCACCTGCCCGCCATGCGCGCCTGCTCCGGGACCTAAGTCCACTATATGGTCGGCGCTGCAGATGGCTTCCTCGTCGTGCTCCACCATCAGCACCGTATTGCCCAGGTCCCGCAAACGCTTCAATGTGGCCAGCAGCCGCTGGTTGTCGCGCTGATGCAGGCCAATGGTGGGCTCGTCCAGAACGTACATGACGCCCACCAATCCCGATCCAATCTGGCTGGCCAGGCGGATTCGTTGCGCCTCGCCCCCCGACAGCGTTTCGGCGCGGCGGTCGAGATTGAGGTACCCCAGGCCCACGTCCGCCATGAAGCGCAGCCGCTCGCCCAGCTCGCGCACGATGCGCTGGGCGATCTCCTGGCGCCATCCTTTCAGCTTCAGGGTGGTGAAGAATTCCAGCGCGGCATCCACGCTCATGGTGCTGAGCTCCGCGACCGAGCGGCCCTCAACCAGAATGTTGCGGGCGGCTTCGTTGAGCCTCGCGCCGCCGCATTCGGGACAGGGCGTGGAACCCAGGTAGCGCGACAGCTCTTCGCGCACGCGGTGCGATTCCGTTTCCCGGTAGCGCCGCTCCATATTGGGCAGCACTCCCTCGAAGGCGCGCGTGCGGGAGAACTTGCGGCCGGTGGCGAAGCGGTAGGTGAACCTGATTCGCGTCCGCCCGCTTCCGTACAGGACGATCTGGCGAATCCTGGCCGGAAGCGCCTCGAACGGAACTTCCGGGTCGAATTCGTAGTGGCGCGCTAGGCTCTGCAGGGTGCTGTAGTACCAGGCGTTGCGCCGGTCCCAGCCGCGCACCGCGCCCCCGGCCAGACTCAGGTGCGGGCGCACCACCCGCTCCGGGTCGAAGAACCGCTTGGAGCCCAAACCGGCGCAGGATTCGCAGGCGCCGGCGGGATTGTTGAAGGAAAAAAGCCTGGGCTCCAGTTCGGGAATGGCGAAATCGCACATGGGGCAGGCGAAGCGGCTGGAGAACAGCGCTTCCGCTTTGTCCGGTTCGTCAATGAATCCCACCAGCGCCACTCCGCCAGTGAGCGTTAGCGCTGTTTCGAAGGATTCAGCCAGCCGCTGGCGCAATTCGCTGCGAACCCGCAGGCGGTCCACCACCACTTCGATACTGTGATTGCGCCGCAGGTCCAACTCCGGCGGGTCGTCCATGTCGCGCAACTCGCCATCGACCCGGGCGCGCACGAAGCCCCGGGCCAGCAGGTCGGCAAACAGCTTGCGGTGCTCTCCCTTGCGGTTGCGCACCATAGGCGCCATCAGGTTTATTGCCGTGCCTTCCGGCAGCTTCAGCACCTCATCCACCATTTCGCTGATGGTTTGCGCCGTCAGCTCGCGCTGGTGGCGCGGGCAGCGGGGCACGCCGGCGCGGGCGAACAATAGGCGCATGTAGTCGTAGATTTCGGTAACCGTGGCCACCGTGGAGCGCGGATTGTGCGAGGCGGAACGCTGTTCTATGGCGATGGCCGGCGAAAGCCCCTCGATGTGGTCCACATCCGGCTTGCTCATCACGCTCAGGAACTGGCGGGCGTAGGCCGAAAGCGACTCCACGTAGCGCCTCTGGCCCTCCGCGTAGATGGTGTCGAAGGCCAGCGAGGACTTGCCGGAACCGGACAGCCCGGTAATCACTATAAGGCGGTCGCGCGGCAAGGACAGATTAATCCCCTTGAGATTGTGGGTGCGCGCCGAACGGATGCGAATTTCACTCATGCCAGCCCGCCAATATACCCCGGCGGAGCCGCGCGTTGCTGCCCGAGGCGCGTCATCCCTGCGCTTTGCGCAGGACCGGGAATCTGGACGAGGAGGAGTTGATCGC
>RKRP01000191.1 GCA_007571315.1 Gammaproteobacteria bacterium | reverse complement strand
GGCGTTGCTGGTGCCGCTCGCTATTGGGGCTTTTGTTTCAGACGGCCATTTTAGCGGTGTCGCCGCCGCAGACGAATCGGAGGAAGACGATACGTCATCGCCATGCATCAAGCCGGAAAACCGATCCACCGACATGACGAAGGATATGTGGATTGAGGGGTCGGATGAGTCAGCCACGCTCAGTGCCGCCGCGCCGGCAGTTTGTTATCGGCTGGATGGTAAAGCGAGTGACCCGAGCACAAAAGTGGCCGTGTATAACAGCCACAACGTGGAGGTTCAGATCGTCGTGGAGGAGTCGGGCGTAACGCTGTTTTCGCGCCATGTGCCGCCAGGATATGACATCTCCGAACTCATCATTCCGCTGAGCGATCGGCGTTTTACCGCCACGCTTAGCGTCGATCCGACGCAGATGGGTGAGGAAACGGGAGTGGTTCGGGGCGGTGTAACGCGGGTTAAAGAGGGAGCCGCCTACGCCGTTGAGTTTGGGCTTGATTTTGCTTTTGGGCGCGAAAGCGGCGCCGCTTATCAGCCCGCCCATTGCCGCGAGCAGGGTTCGCCGGCTGACTGCGCTGGCCGAACAGCGATTCATGAGCGCGGAGTCCGGGCGCGCCGGAAGTCGGTCAGCTTGCCGGTTTCGCTGATCGCAAGGCCAATCCCGCGGGTCGGCTCGATGGTGTTCAGGACGTGCGCGAAGCCGTAGTAGTAGAGGAACAATCGGTCGTCGTCATGCGGCACAAGCTGCGGGTAGGCGCCGCCGCCGCTGTCGAAGTTGTTGAGCGGGCCCATGTGAAGGATGGGGTCGTCGTGCTTGCGGTGCCAGAGCAGGCCGTCATCCGATTCCGCGGCGCCAATCACGCGCGGATAGCGCGGCAGGCGCGCATCAAGCGCCGTATAGAGCATCAGCCAGCGCCGCCCGGCGGGATCAGGGTTCGGCAGGATATGGCGCGTGTTCGAGCCGCCCAGCTCCCATCGCGCCGGGTCGGCGCTCCACTTGATGTTGCCGAGCGCCCGCCAGTTCACCAGATCAGTGGACTCCGCGACCTTGGTTTCCCAATAGACGATGCGGGGCGACAGCGTCGTGTAGTACATCAGAAACCGGTCGCCGTCGTGGATGCCGTTGGGGAAAGCGCCGTAGATATTGTTGCCGATGTCCACCGAAGCCCCGCCGGGCGCAGCAGTTGATCTTTCCTGAAATCGCATAACATTCCGATCTTGCGGTTTGGCGTTGGCGGCAGCGTTCCGGACCGCAATCCTGGCCTTCAAGGAGCGCGGGGATGAGTTCCGCGCGCCCTCCAGGCCCACCATGAGTCGAAAGCGGAGGCGGCCAGAAAATCCAGCATGTCGTATGACAGCGTTCGCAAGCGATGGTTGAGGGATCCTGAGGCTTTCTGGGCCGAGGCGGCGGCGGGAATCGACTGGATAAAGCCTTTCGAGCAGGTTTTGGACACCAGCGCTCCGCCGGGCCGCTGGTTCAGGGGCGGCATCCTGAATACCTGCTACAACGCTTTGGACCGCCATGCTGATTCCGGGGCGGCGGACCGGGCCGCGCTGATCTACGACAGCGCGATGACTGGCGAGCTTCGCCGCTTCAGCTATGCGGAGCTTCGCAAGCTTGTGGCGCAACTGGCCGGCGCCATGCAGGCAGCAGGACTTGAGCGCGGCGACCGGGCGCTGATCTACATGCCCATGATCCCGGAAGCGGTTATGGCCATGCTGGCCTGCGCGCGCCTTGGCGCGATCCACTCAGTGGTGTTCGGGGGTTTTGCCGCCCGCGAGCTGGCGGCCCGGATTTCCCAGGCCCGGCCCAAACTGATACTGACCGCCAGTTGCGGGCTGGAGCCTGGGCGCGTGGTGGCCTACAAGCCGCTGCTGGATGCTGCGCTGGCCCAGGCCAGCCATTCTCCTGAACTTGTTGTTCTCTTTCAAAGAAACGAGTTGCGCGCGCAACTTAAGTCAGAAAATGAACTGGATTGGCATGAGTTCACGCGCGATGCGCCACTCGCGGAATGCGTGCCGGTTGAGGCCACCGACCCCCTTTATATCCTTTACACCTCCGGCACCACCGGGCAGCCCAAGGGGGTGGTGCGCGACAATGGCGGGCACGCCGTCGCCCTTCACTGGTCGATGAAGGCGCTGTACGGGATTTCGGCAGGCGACGTGTTCTGGGCGGCATCGGACATCGGCTGGGTAGTAGGGCATTCCTACATCGTTTACGGTCCGTTGCTGGCCGGCGCCACGTCCATTCTCTACGAAGGCAAGCCGGCAGGAACGCCCGATGCCGGAGCTTTCTGGCGCGTCGTCAGTCAGCACGGGGTCAACGCGCTGTTTACCGCGCCCACTGCGATACGCGCCATCAAGCGCGAGGACCCGCAGCTCGAGCAGGCGGCGCGATACGGCCTCGCGTCGATGCGGGCGCTGTTTTTGGCGGGCGAGCGTTGCGATCCGGACACGCTGGAGTGGTCCGGCAGAGTCCTCGGCGTGCCGGTCATCGACCACTGGTGGCAAACCGAGACCGGTTGGGCGGTGTCCGGCAACCTGCTGGGCGAGGGCTTGTTCGCGGTGAAGGCCGGCTCGGCCGGCAAGGCGCTTCCGGGCTGGGACGTGCGCGTGGTGGACGAAACCGGCAGCGAAGTGTCCGCCGGGGATACGGGGGCCATCGTGTGCCGCCTGCCGCTGCCGCCCGGCGCGCTGCCTACGCTGTGGCAGGCGGCCGAGCGCTTCCGGGACAGCTATCTGAGCCCGCACGAGGGCTTCTACACGACGGGGGATGCCGGCTACATGGATGGCGAGGGCTACATCCATGTAATGACCCGAACCGACGACGTGATCAACGTGGCCGGTCATCGGCTTTCCACCGGCGCGCTGGAAGAGGTGCTGGCGATGCATCCCGATGTGGCTGAATGCGCGGTAACCGGCATTGCCGACCCCCTGAAAGGGCAGGCGCCGCTGGGGTTCCTGTGCCTGAAATCCGGGGTTGAGCGCGGCGAGGACGCCATCGCGCGGGAATGCGTGGCCCTGGTGCGCGAGCATGTGGGCCCGGTCGCCGCATTCCGCCAGGCCGTGGTTGTGGACCGATTGCCGAAGACGCGCTCGGGCAAGGTTCTTCGCAGCGTGCTTGCGAAGATAGC
>RKRP01000036.1 GCA_007571315.1 Gammaproteobacteria bacterium | reverse complement strand
ACCTACGACCGCGGCGCCAAGTTTACCGGCAGCATGCGCCGGCAGGTCGAGATTCTTCAGCGCGCCTCGCCGGATGCGGTTATCTGCATCGGTTCCTACGCCGCCTGCGCCGCCTTTGCGCGCGATGCGGTGGACCTGGGCCTGGAGGCGCCGATCGCCAATCTGTCCTTCGTCGGCAGCGAGAACCTGCTCAAGCTCCTCAGCGAAGGGCGCGAGGACAGCGAGCGCTACACGCGGCTGCTTGTGAACTCGCAGGTTGTGCCCAGCTACGAGGATCTCTCGATTCCGGCGGTGAAAGAGTACCGGGAGCTGATGGAGCGCTATGACCCGCAGGTTCCCGAAGAGCTGGTCAAGGAGGAGTATGCGGCTTTTCCGCAGAGTTTCGGCAGTCTGGAAGGATTTTTGAACGCCAGGCTTTTGGCGGAGATCCTGCGCCGCCTGGGCGAGGACCCTGCGTGCGCCCGGCTGGAAGAGGCGGTTTTTTCGGTAAGGGATTTCGACCTCGGCGTGGGCGAAAGGGTCTCCTTCGGGCCGGACCGCCGGCAGGGCCTGCAGACCGTCTATTACACCGTGGTGGAAGAAGGGCAATTCGTGCCCCTGGAGGACTGGCAAGCCAAGTTCGCATGACATGAAGATTGAAAAACTGTTTCAGCGAACGCGCTTCGGCATATTCGCCGTGTTCGGCGCGATCGTGTTCTCAACATCCGCCCTGTGCGTGATCACAGTCAGCACAGAACTGTCGGCGGAATACGAGATCAACACCCGCAACATCGCCAAAACTGTGGCTGACTCCAGCGTGGACATCCTGCTCAACCGGGATCTGGCCACGCTGCAGTCGCTGGTGGACCAGTTCATCGAGATCCAGGGCATACGCTACATCTACATCACCAGCGAAACCGGGGATTACCTGGCGCACACCTTCGTGCCAGGCATTCCCGATGAGATACTCGCCTCTGACCACCGAAAAACGGAGCCGGTGGAACGCGACCTGCCGGGCTTGGGCATATTCCTGGAGGTCGGAAGCCCCATCTTGGCGGGCGTGGCCGGACATGTGCACGTGGGGATGGATATGGACGTGGTCGCGCTCAAGGTGCAGAGGGCGATCGGTCAGCAGATCTACCTGGTGGCCGTGATCTTGGTAATCGGGGTGTTGGCCGCTATCTGGCTGGTCAACCTTGCGGCCAGGCCGCTGGGCGAACTTCTGGCGTATGCCGTGGAGCTTGCCCGTGACGGCAATCCCGACGCGCTGGCCGGCCGGGCAATTCTGGCCCGGGACGACGAGGCTGGCCATCTGGCTCGCCTGTTCCTGTTCGTGGCGCGCAACGGCCCGGGCCCCATGAGCGCCGCGCCGCGCCCGGCGGAGTAGGGTCTGCGCAGCGTGAGCAGGCGCTGGCGCTAGTGCTAGGCCGGATATTTCACGGGCGCGCGCTTCCTCGCTCTTTGCCGGCTATTGGGAAGGGGCAAGCGCAGAGCTTTAGCTGGCGCAATATTTCATCCGGGTTAGCGGGCCTTGTGGAAAGAAGACTCATGCGCGCGCCGCGAACCCTGATCGCTTTCCTGTGCACTCTGCTCCAGCTATGCCTGGGCACGGTATACGCCTGGAGCTTTTTCCAAACCATCCTGGTACGCCAGTCGGGATGGACCTTCACTCAAACCGCCTGGGCGTTCAGCATCACCATCTTCTCGCTGGGAGTGGCCGCGGCCTGGGCCGGCCAGGCCCTGCCCAGGCTGGGGGCCAGATGCCTTGCGCTGACCGGCAGCCTGATGTTCTCGGGCGGTTATCTGATCGCTGCCTGGGCCTTGCACCTGGGTTCAATCCCGCTGTTTTACCTGGGTTACGGCGTAATCGGCGGCGCGGGCATCGGCTTGGGCTATGTAACGCCTGTGGCGACTGTGGCCAAGTGGTTCCCGGACCGCAAGGGCCTGGTTACCGGTATTGTCGTGATGGGCTTCGGCATCGGCGCGCTGCTGCTGAGCAAGGGTCTGGCGCCGCTGCTGCTGGTCCGCGCCGGCCAGGAGCTGGAGCAGGTTTTCCTTTGGCTGGGCGTGATATTCGCATGCGTCCTGATTCCTTGCAGCCTGCTTCTCAGCGACCCGCCGCAGTCTGAAAAGGCTCCCGCCGCTCCAGCGGCAGCGGCGCAACCGCGCGGCGGGCAGCTCGATGCGATCCTGCCGTACCTGCGGACCGGATCCTTCATCGTTCTCTGGATCGTTTTTTTCTTCAATATCGCCGCCGGAATATCGGTCATCAGCTTTCAGTCGGAATTGCTGCAGGAGGTGTGGGGGCTTGCGGACCCGGCTCTGGAACCCGCGGTGCTGGCCGAATACGGCGCGATGCTGATCGCGGTCAGTTCCCTGTGCAACGGCGTGGGGCGCCTGTTCTGGGGGCTGCTTTCCGACCGCATCGGCCGGGTGGCGGTGTTCAGGATACTGCTGGCCAGCCAGATGGTCGTGTTCGGGATCCTCATGACCGAAACGAACCCCTGGGTGTTCTCCGCGCTGGTGTGCTACGTCCTGCTCTGCTTCGGCGGCGGATTCGCCACCATGCCTTCGTTCGTGCTGGACGTTTTCGGGCCCAGGCGGATGTCGGCCGTTTACGGCGCCATTCTTACCGCTTGGGCGGCGGCGGGCATCGCCGGGCCGGTGTATGTGGGTTACCTCAAGGATACGTATCCGGACCGGGCGATGCTGTACTGCTTCCTCATTGGCGTGTTCATGCTGGCCTGCGGCTATGTCTTCTCCTATCTGCTGGATGACTCCAGGCTGCGGCTCGGGCGGCCCACGCTGCGGGGGACGCTGCGCGAATACGGCATTCCCGTTGTTTCCGGCATTGTCCCGCGCGGCAAATGCCCGCCACAAGTGGTACCATAAAAAGCCGCTCCAACAGCGAATCACGGGTTAATGCAATGAGTCACGATCAGTTGCTTCCGGACGAGTTTTTCGCCGGCGAGGACGAGTATCCCGAAGGCTTTCAGGAAGCCATTGATGCGGTCATCAACGGCGGGAACAAGTTGCTGGAATCCAATGAGGAACCCGATGCCTGGGATGTGGCGTCGGGGCTTTTGGCCGGCGCTGTGCACTTTTGGCTGTTTTCCCGCCAGCCCTGCGCCGACCCGCTTTGTGAAACCTGCGCTTCGGTGGCAACCGCCGAACTGCGCATGGCGCGCTTGCTGGAGGAGGTCAAGCAGCATTGCGAGGAAAGCGAGTATTTTCATACTCCCCTGGACCGCAACGCTGGCACGGCCTGAGCTGGCGGCCGGGACGGTTCGATGGCGCGGATCCATGTGACCGATCGGGACGGCGAGTCCCGGGTCGTTGAAGGGACCGTGGGCGTGAGCGTTATGGAAACCTTGCGTGAACTGGAAAACGGGGTTGAGGCCCTGTGTGGCGGCATGTGTTCCTGCGCCACCTGCCACAGCTATATCGACCCCGCCTGGTGGGACCGGCTGCCGCCGCGCTCGCCGGAGGAAGACGAGTTGCTGGGCGAACTGGAGCACGTTCGGGACCACTCGCGCCTAACCTGCCAGGTTCGCTTTTCCGAACGCTTGGACGGCCTCGCGCTCACCATCGCCCCGGAAGAATAGGGCCTGTTGGCGGTTTGCGGCGGCTCAACTTTCCGGCGCCGGAATTGCCTGCGGGCGCGCGCAAGCTGCGCCGCGAGGTTCGGGCGTTCCTGAACGAGGCGCTGCGCGATGTGCCCATGCCCGGGCGCGCCCTTTCCTGGGACGCTTGCAACCCGGAATTCAGTCGGCGCATGGGGGCGGCCGGGTTCATCGGCGTGAGCTTTCCGCCTGAATATGGCGGCGGCGGGCGCTCGCAACTGGAGCGCTTCGTGGTTCTGGAGGAGTGTCTGGCGGCCGGCGCGCCGACCGGATTTCACTGGTTCGCCGACCGCCAGAGCGGGCCGCTGATACTGCGTTATGGCAGCGAGGAACTCAAGCGGGCCGTTGTGCCGCGAATCTGCCGCGGCGAGTTGTGTTTCTGCATTGGAATGAGTGAGCCCGGCTCAGGTTCGGACCTGGCCTCGCTGCGGACCCGGGCCCGCCGCAGCGGGAGCGGCTGGATCGTGAACGGCACCAAGCTGTGGACCACCAACGCGCAGCGCGCCGATTACATGATTGCGCTGTTCCGCACCGGCGAAGGGGCGCGCCGGCGCGAGGGGTTGTCGCAATTCCTGGTGGATTTGCGCAACACTCCGGGAATTCGCGTTGCTCCCATACGCGACTTGGCGGGGCGCGAGCACTTCAACGAGGTGCATTTCGAGGACGCGCTGCTGGCTGAGGATGCTCTCATTGGCGAGGAGAACAACGGCTGGGCGCAAGTAATTGAGGAACTGGCGCTGGAGCGCGCGGGTCCCGAACGCTACCTGTCCTGCCAGACGCTGCTCAACGAGCTGCTCCGGATCCTCAAGGCCCGCGGGGCCGGAGATGCCGCCGCCGGGGCAGTCGGCAGCGCGGTGGCGCAACTGGGCGCGCTGCGCGCCATGTCGCTTTCAGTGGCGGCGATGCTGCAGGCGGGGGAGTCGCCCAACCTGGAGGCGGCCATGGTCAAGGATATGGGAACCCGCTTCGAGCAGTCCATTCCCTCCCTTGCCCAGGAGCTCGTCGATTTGCCCCCGGAGGCATCCGCCGACGCTTTGCCGTATCAGCAGGTTTTGCGCCTGATGACGCTTCTGGCGCCTTCTTTTTCCCTGCGCGGAGGCAGCGGCGAGATTCTGCGCGGCATCATCGCGCGTGGGCTGGGTTTGCGCTAATGAACGCCGATTCGCTGCTTGTGGACACGGTGGAACGCCTGTTTTCCGAACTGCTCACGCCGGAATATCTCGCCGAGTCCGAGCGCTCCGGCGAAGGGGAGTTTCTGGCGCTGGCGCGCGAGCTCGGCTTGGACGCTGCGCTGGTTCCGCAGGAAGAAGGCGGCTACGGCGGAAGCTGGTCCGACGCATTCGTGATTGCTGAGGCATGCGGGCGCTACGCGGCGCCCGGGGCGCTGCCGGAAATCATGCTGAGGCGCGGTTTGGGCGAGAGCGCGGCGCAGGCGCAAAAGCGCTCCGGGACGCTGCCGCGGCCAGCAGGCGCCTTGCTGCGGTCGGCGCAGATGGCGGGCGCGGCGCAGGCGCTGCTGGAGCGCTCCGTTCAGTATTGCGGAGAACGCCGGCAGTTTGGCCGCGCGCTGGGCAAATTTCAGGCGGTGCAGCAGCGCCTTGCCGAGCTGGCGGGCTATGCGGCCTGCATGCGGGCCGCCTCGCAGCAAGCATTCGCAGCGGTAGAGCGCCACGGCATGCCGGCCAGCAATAGCGATCCGGCCTGGCTGTCCATAGCCATCGCCAAGTGCCGCTGCTCCGAATTGACGCACCCCGTAACGCTCATCGCCCACGGCCTGCACGGCGCAATCGGCTTTACCGAAGAATTCGGCTTGCAGCGTTTCAGCAAACCCCTGTGGCGCTGGCGCGCCGAGTACGGCCGCCGCTCAGACTGGGCGCTCGCCATCGGCCGGCAAGCAATCGCCCAGGGCCCCGAAGCCACCTGGAACAGCCTGACCCTCTAACGCCCATGCTTTACAGAGGCGCGCTTCCTCCGCCCTCTGGTTTGCTCCCTCTCCGCTTGAGCGGACCACCCCGGACACCGGCACGCCAACCCATCTACTGCGTCAGTCCTTTGGTTTGCCCCCTCCCTATGGGAGACGCATGAATACGTCCCTGTAGCTCATTCCGACATCCTGTCTCCAACGCTCCCACAGGGAGGGGGCAAACCAAAGGACTGGCGCAGTAGATGGGCTGGCGCTCAGAAAGGAGCGCCAGACTTTGGCCTCTTTCGTCAGCGCGAGTGTCTGGCTTCCCCTCTCGCCGAGGCGTTGGAGTGCGCGCCAAGTAGCTGGGCGCATGCGGATGCCGGGATGAGCTGCAGGGATGTATTCATGCGTCCCCGTCGAGAGGGGAAGCCAGACACTCGCGCCAAGCAAGAGGAGGACGGGTTGGCAGGCCCTTACAATGGCGCATATGAGTTCGTATCCGTTTGCCGAGATTGAGGCGAAGTGGCAGGCGCGCTGGGAACGGGAGGGCACTTTCAGAACCCCCGAAGCCCCCGACCGCTCGCGCCCCAAGGCGTACATCCTCGACATGTTTCCCTATCCCAGCGGGACCGGCTTGCACGTGGGGCACCCGGAAGGCTACACGGCCACCGACATCGTCGCCCGCTTCAAGCGCATGCGCGGCTACAACGTGCTCCATCCCATGGGCTGGGATGCCTTTGGGCTGCCCGCCGAACAATACGCGGTGCGCACCAATACTCACCCAAGGGTCACCACGCGGCGCAACATCGACCGGTTTCGCGCCCAACTGAAGTCGCTGGGCTTTTCCTACGACTGGTCGCGCGAAATCAGCACCGCCGACCCCCACTACTACCGTTGGACCCAGTGGATTTTTTTGAAGCTGCGCGAGCGCGGCCTGGCCTACCAGGCTGAGCAACCGGTGTGGTGGTGCCCGGACCTGGGCACTACGCTGGCCAACGAGGAAGTTGTGGAAGGACGGTCGGAAGTGGGCGATTTCCCGTGCGAACTGCGCCCGCTTCGACAGTGGATGCTGAAGATCACGGACTACGCTGAAAGGTTGCTGGAAGGGCTCGACGGCCTGGACTGGCCCGAGTCCACGCTGGAAATGCAGCGCAACTGGATCGGTCGTTCGGTGGGCGCGGAGATCGATTTCGCCCTGGCCGGCCGGGACGAAATCGTGCGCGTTTTCAGCACCCGGCCCGACACCCTGTTCGGCGCCACCTTCCTGTCCCTTTCGCCGGAGCACCCGCTGGCGGAAAAGATCGCTGCCGCCGAACGGCTCAGCGAGGTGCGGCGCTATTGCCGGCAAGCGGCGCGCAAGAGCCAGCGCAAGCGGGTGGCCGATGCCCATGACCGCAGCGGCGTGGATACAGGAGCGCGGGCCTTTCATCCGGTTACCGGCAAGGAGGTGCCGGTGTGGGTGGCCGACTACGTGCTGATGGGCTATGGAACGGGCGCCATCATGGGAGTGCCGGGGGAGGACCAGCGCGACTGGGAGTTCGCCCACGCCCATTCGCTTGAAGTGGTCCGCACCGTTCAGCCCCCGGAAGGACACAAGCACGGCGCCTTTAGCGGCGAGGGCGCGATGATCAACAGCGGCTTCCTTAACGGCATGCGGATGGACGAGGCCAAGCAGGCCGCAATCGACTGGCTTCAGCGCCGCGGCCGCGGCCGCCCGCGGGTCGCCTACCGCCTGCGCGACTGGCTGTTCAGCCGCCAACGCTACTGGGGCGAACCCTTCCCGGTGGTGTTCGTGGACGGCGTGGCCAGGCCGCTTCCGGAAACGGAACTGCCGCTCACCCTGCCGGAACTGGAGGACTTTCGACCCAGCGGCTCGCCCGAAGGACCGCTGGCCAAGGCCGGGGAATGGCTCAGGACCGTGGACCCGCAAAGCGGCGCCCCCGCCCGCCGCGAGACCAACACCATGCCGCAGTGGGCCGGCTCGTGCTGGTACTATCTGCGCTTTATCGATCCCCGTAATCCCCGCCGCCTGGTGGATCCTGAACTGGAGCGCTACTGGATGCCGGTGGACCTGTACATCGGCGGCGCCGAGCACGCCGTGCTGCATCTGTTGTATGCGCGGTTCTGGCAAAAGGCGCTGTTTGACGCGGGCCTGGTTTCCACCGACGAGCCGTTCCGCAAGGTGGTGCATCAGGGCGTGATTCTGGGCGAGCGCGAATTCACCGCCTACCGGGATGACGCGGGCGCTTTTGTTTCGGCGGCCCGCGCCCGCCGCGTGCCGGCCTCGCAGCCGGTCGCCTATGCCCACGCGGAAAGCGGCGCCACGCTCACGCCGGTGGCTGTGGAAGAGGGCCAGGTGCGCAAGAGCGGCGAGCAATTCGTTTTGGCGTCCGAGCCTTGGATAACGCTCGAATCGCGCGCCCACAAGATGTCCAAGTCGCGCGGCAATGTGGTGAATCCCGAGGATGTGCTTCGCCAGTACGGCGCCGACGCATTCCGAATCTACGAAATGTTCATGGGGCCTTTGGAGAAGTCCAAGCCCTGGAGCACGCGCGGCGTGGAAGGCCCGTTCCGGTTTCTCGGCCGCTTGTGGAGTTTGATGGAGGGAGGCGTGACCAGCGGGGAGCCCGCGCCGGAGCAATTGCGCATCCTGCATCGCGCTATCGCCAGGGTGACCGCGGACATTCAGCAACTGAAAATGAACACGGCTATTGCTGCGCTGATGGAATTCGTGAACGACGCGGCCCGCTGGGAGGAATTGCCGCGCGCCGTCGCCGAGCCGCTGGTGCTGCTGGTGAGTCCGTTTGCTCCCCATCTGGCCGAGGAGTTGTGGGAGCACCTGGGACACGGCAAGACCCTCGCCTGCGCGCCATGGCCCAAGGTAATCGACCGATGGCTGAAAACCGACACCGTGGAAATCGCGGTGCAGGTTAATGGCAAGCTCAGGGGCAGCATTTGCGTGGCTGCGGATGCTGAACGCGAGACGGTGCTGGCGATTGCGCGCAAAAACGAGCGCGTGGCCCCGCACCTGGCCGGAAAGGCAACGCAAAGGGAAGTCTATGTTCCGGGGCGCATTATCAATTTCGTGCTTTGACTATCGCCGCGGGCTGCCAGTGGCGGTGAAATGCGCCCGGGCCGCGCTGCTCGCGCTGCTGCTGTCCGCCTGCGGTTTCCAGTTTCAGGGGCCGCTCAGCTTTCCGGCGCTAACCGGCGGCGTATGGCTGCAAAGCGCCCGCGGAGCCACGCCGCTGCGGCGCGCGCTCAAGGAGCAATTGCGGCTGGCTCAGGTGGATGTGCGCTCCGGGCCGGGCGAAGGCGTGGCGATTTTGCGCCTGCTGGAGGACGAAAGCCAGGAGAGCCTGGTGGCGATTTCGGCTAACAATCTGCCCACGGTGACCGAAATCGGTTATCGCGTCCGATATTCTCTCCGCCTTGGAAGCCACAGGCTGATCGACGAGCGGGCGCGCGAGGCCAACCATACGCGGGCGCAGGACGAATTCCGCGTGTTGGGCATGGAGCGCGAAAACGAGGTTCTGCGCGAGGCCCTGGCCGAGGAGCTGGCGTGGCAGATTCTCCGCGACCTGGCCGCGCTCCCGGCGCCCGCGGCGGAGGCGCCCCCTTGATTCGCCTCTACAACACGCTGGCCCGCGAGTTGCAGACCTTTGCGCCCGGCGACCCGTCGCGCGTCACCATGTACGTGTGCGGGCCCACGGTGTATGGCCCCGCGCACATCGGCAACGCCCGCCCGGCTGTGGTCTTCGACGTGCTGGCGCGGCTGCTGCGGCGGCGCTATTCCCTGATCTACGCCAGCAACATTACCGATGTGGACGACAAGATCAACCGTGCCGCGGCCCGGGAAGGAGTGGAAATCGCCACGATTGCGCGGCGCTGGGCCAGGGCATGGGAGGAGGACATCGCCATGCTCGGCGTGCTGCCGCCCGACCGGCGGCCGCTCGCAACGGAACACATCCCGCAAATGATTTCCCTGGTTGCGCGGCTGCTGGACACGGAACATGCTTACGAGGCCCATGGGCATGTTCTTTTCCGAGTCGGCGCCTGCCCCGAGTACGGCCAATTGTCCGGCCGCGACCGCGCGCAGCAGATTGCCGGCGCGCGGGTGGAGGTGGCCCCGTACAAGGAAGACCCGGCTGATTTCGTGTTATGGAAGCCATCGCCGCCGGAACTGCCCGGGTGGAAGAGTCCCTGGGGCCGCGGCCGCCCCGGCTGGCACCTGGAGTGCTCCGCCATGGCCCGCGAACATCTGGGCGAGACCCTGGACATTCATGGGGGCGGGCAGGACCTGATCTTCCCGCACCACGAAAACGAGATTGCCCAAAGCCATTGCGCGAACGCCGCCCCGCTGGCCCGCTACTGGGTGCACAACGGCATGATCCGCATGGGCCGGTCAAAAATGGCCAAGTCGGCGGGAAACATCCTGACGATTCGCGAACTGCTGGAGGGGAACCGGGGAGAGGTGCTCAGACTTGCCCTTTTGAGCGCCCGCTACCGCGACCCGCTGGAGTGGAGCGATGATCTGATCGCGGCCAGCCAAAGGCGTTTGGACCGCATCTACCGGGTGTTGCGCGATTGCGCTTTGGACGGGAATGAGGGAAATGGCAGCGCGCGGCCCGCGCAGGAACTGGTCCGGGCCCTGGAGGACGATCTGAACACCCCTGCCGCGCTTGGCGCGCTGGCCGCTCAGGCGCGCGAGCTTCGGGCGGGAAAGTCTGAACCGCGAGCAGCGGCCGCTTCGATTCGCGCCGGCGCGGGCCTGCTTGGACTGTTGCAGCGCGATCCCGGTGAGTGGTTCACGGCGCCTGTTGCGGGCGCTGCGGCCCGGCCCGGGTCGGCGCGGCAAGGCGATGCGGATGAAGCGCTACCTTCGCCTCTCTCCTTGGACGAGATCGAAGCGCGCATAGCCCGGCGCGCGCAGGCGCGCGAGCGCGGCGATTTCGCCGGAGCGGACCGGATGCGCGACCAGTTGAGGGACCTGGGCGTGGTCCTGGAGGATGCCCCCGGGAAGACCACCTGGCGGCGGGCTTGATCGGCATCCGCCTCGGAATCGCCCGATTCTGCCCCGGACGGCGCTATGATTAGCGCATGAGCAAACTATTTGCGCCCAGGCGCTCCGTCGCGC
>RKRP01000110.1:0-10000 GCA_007571315.1 Gammaproteobacteria bacterium | reverse complement strand
TGTATTCACTTGCGGACAGGATTACCAGCCGTTCCCTGGCATGACGGGTAATGGCCAGCGGAGATTTCAGAGCCTCGTCCTGATAGTGGCCAAAATTCCGCTGAAACTCGCGAGATGTAACTCTTTGCATCCTGAGAAACCCAGACATCTTGTTCGGATAATACGAACTATCCGACACTGAATCAACTCTGTTATTTTGGGGCCAGAACTACCGGACAGGCGCTCAAGACGGCTGATTGCCGGAGCGACCAAACAATATGGCGCTGATATAGCCAGATTGATATGGCTATAATAGCGTCTTTTCTATTTTGCAGGGACGGATGATGATTCGAGCGACAATTTCGGAATTGAAGAACGGCCTGAGCGCCTACCTGCGTCAGGTCAAGTCAGGCGAATCGGTGCTCGTGCTGGACCGCAAGACACCCGTGGCCCGGCTGGTGCCAGCCGGATACGGCACCGAAGCAAGGGAACAACGCGCTCTGTACGAGACGGAGATGGTCAGGGAGCTGGCGGACGAGGCGAAGCTGGCGCGACTCGAACGCGCCGGCATCGTTGTCCGTCACAGGGTCGCCGAGCCACTGGACATCGTACGCTCGTGGCAGTCTCCTGACGACGCGAGATTGGTCGAGGCGGTGATCGAGGAGCGCAACGAGGAATACCAGCAAGGCTATCGATGAATTTCTGGGATACGTCCGCCCTGGTGGCACTGGATACCGGCGGCAAGCATGGCGACAGCGTCAGGAAAACCCTGGAGGAAGACGGCAGCGTGGCGCTTTGGTGGGGCGCTCACGTCGAATACGCGGCCGCGGTCTCCCGGCGGGAACGCGAACGCCTGCTGACTGCGCAGCAGGCGGGAACGCTCCTCCGTCGATTCAACACATTGGCGCAGAGCTGCCACGAGGTGCAACCGGCCCTCAGGATCCGGTTGCTTGCACAAAGGCTACTGCGCGTGCATCCGCTCAAAGCGGCGGACGCTCTGCAGCTCGCAGCAGCCCTGACCGTGGCCGAGGACGATCCCGCCAGTATCGGCTTTGTCTGCCTTGATACAAGGCTGAACCGGGCCGCTGCGCGCGAGGGCTTCACGATTCTGGGGCCGTAACCCGCTGTCGATGCAGCGCGAGAACGCGACCCCTCGCGGCGCAGCTGTTTCAGCGCGTTTAAGGCGCGAGCGTATACGAAACGCCGCGCATCGCTTGTGCCGCTATCCCCGCCGTTTCCAGCGAGGACAGGAGGGCCGGGCCTGCCTGGACGAACCGAACCCGAAAGTCCGGCGAGACATCATGGGGAACGTCCCTTTCCCGCCGTTACCGGCGGTTATCCAGCGCCAGGCCGGCCGGCCCCTTCGGCCGAAACCGGATTACAGCTCCAAAACGATGTCCTGGTTCACGCCTTGCGGTCAGTCTGCCGTCCAGCGAAACAGAACAGCGGCGACGCCTGCAAGCAGCAGGGCGGCCAGCGAGGCAGCAAAGGAGGCTTCCCCCGCTGCGCGCGCCGCACTCGCGATGATCTCCGTGAATTGGCTGGGGAAGGCGCCCCAATTCATCCACTGTATCAACGCCGAGACTGCGCTTGTGTCCCAGACGGCAAGCACTATCCACAGCGATGGCGCGGCGACGGCAACGGCGGCCAGCCCGCTTGCGGCCAAGACTCCCCGGCGCATCCGTTCCTGCCGCCGAATGCCCTGCATTACCTGCTGAACGAACTGCGGGTCGCGCGCCGGCGCGGTTCCGCCGCGGGCGAACAACGCCTCAAGAGCCGCATGTCCATTCATCGGTTCAGGCATGCTTGCGTACCTTCCGGCTGCCGCGATGGATCAGCGACTTCACAGTGCCTATCGGAAGGTCGGTGAGTTTGCTGACCTCGCGATGAGAGTAGCCGTAAGCGTAATTTAGCACCACGACGGCCCGCTCCTGCTCCGACAGCAAGGCCAGTGCCCGTTCCAGTTCCAGGCGAGAAATGTCGTCCGCCCGTGTTTCGCCGCCGCCTCCGAGAACATCCTGGTGGCGCGCGAACCGCTTGGTCATCCGCAGTCGCCTGCCGGCGGCTCGATGCGATTTGAGGAATTCGTTGTATGCGATGCGCATCAGCCAAGGGGAGAATTTCGCCGCTTCCTGCAGGCTGCGAATCCGCTCCCAGGCGCGTATGAAAGTGTTTTGCGCCAGGTCGTCGGCCCGCGTCCGGTCGCCGCACAAATGGGCAAGCCAGTTGCGAATTTTCTGCTGATGGCGGGCCACCAGTTCCCCGAAGGCCGCATGATCACGGATCTGCGCGCGCCGCACCAGTTGCTCGTCGCTGTCCGGCATCTGCGCCAGTCAGTCCGCATAGCGTTTGTGGAAGAGCCACAGGCACAGGAAGGCCAGCCCCACCAGAAACGGCGCGGCGCCGATGCCCAATAGCGGGCGCACGGCATCCTGCTCGCCCAGAATCACCCCGAATGCGCCGATGCCCAGACCGCAGGCAATCAGCACCACGCCGCGCCTCAGATCAGCGTCTTTGCTGCGCTCGGCGGTCTTCGGCTTGATGGCCTCAAGCACTTCCGGAGAAAGCTCCTGGCCCTGTTCGATAGCCGTTCGCACCGTAATTTGCGCTTCCCGGCGATTTCGGAAGTGGAAGTACAGGGCCAGAAAAACGATTGCGCCGGCAACCAGAAAAAAAGCAATAGGGATAAAAACAGCAATCACGCCTTCCATGAAAATACTCCCGTGTCAGTTGTTGGACTTGCTACAAGGATGCCTGCGAGGCGCGTTTTGGATGCATTCGCCCGACAAGCAACTTGCCGCCGCATTCAGCAGCCGAGTTCGTGGAATCCATGCTGCTGAATGTTGCCTATCCGGAATTCAAATCCGGATAGGCAACATTGCAATACTGCTCGGAACAGGATTGCGGCGGCGAAGCTGGCGCAATCAGAGAATGTCGAGGATGTTTTCCGGGGGACGACCGAGAGCGTACTGGCCGTTGTTCTCCACGATGGGCCTTTCGATCAGCCTCGGGTGTTTCAGCATGGCGTCAATCAGTGCGTCGTTGGACAGGCTGGCGTCGGCCAGACCGAGTTCGGCATAGGGCGCCTCGCGGCGGCGCATGAGTTCGCGCGCGGACATGCCGAGGCCGCGGAGAATGCGCGCGAGTTCCGAGCGTTGCGGCGGCGTCTTGAGATACTCGATAGCCTCGGCATCGGCGCCGCTTTCCTGGATCAGCTTCAGGGTTGCGCGCGATTTCGAGCAGCGCGGGTTGTGATAGATGGTTACCGCCATAACTTCCTCCTTGCGGCGCGATTGTAGATCAGCGCAACGCAGCGCGCAGGGTCGCTCGGGCCCGTCTCATTCGACCCGGAGCCGGGCGCTGATTCGTTTCACTAAAAGCACGCAGGCAAACGCCGCTGCCGCCAATCCGATCATGAGTTCGATAGCCGGAGCATAGCTCCCCGAAGATACCCGGATTTGCCCCAGAGCAAACGCCCCGGCGGCAGCGGCGATGTTGTCCACGGCAATGAAAATACCCAGAATGCGGCTGTAGGTGGAACCCGCAAAGAGCCGCGCAATCATGGTCTGGATGCTAACGAAAGCGCCCGCGAAACCAACGCCCATCACAACGGCGTAGGCAAAGATCGCGCCGAGGGGCGCATGCTCCACGAAGCGGAAAATCAGCAAGGCGATCGTCAGGTTGAGCGTTGCCGCCAGCATGATGCTGGACTTGGAGAAACGGTCGCTCAAAAAGCCGAAAATGAACTTGCCGAATATGGACGAGAAAAAGAGCGCGGAGACGACTTGCTCCAGTTTGTCGCCCAAAGCGGCGCTTTCTTTCAGATAAATCGCCTGGTGCTGAAGCACGCCGGTGATGCAGAACCACAGTATTGCGGTGGCGATGAGCAGCAGGTAGAAAATCGGCATGCGCGCCACCTGAGCCAGCGGAACGTTTCCGGCAATGCCTGCGCCACTGCCCGAGCTTTCCGCCTGCTGCGCCGGTTCCGCTTCGCCGCCAGCCGAATTCTCCAGACCGTCGGGAACCTGGCCCACGTCTTCGGGCCGGGCTCGCACCGGCCACAGCACCGGCAGAAACATGGTTGCAAACCCCACTGCGACCACCATCAGCAGAGCCGCGCGCCAGCCGCTTTCGTCCAGCGTTGTGTCGATCATCAGAGGCAGCAAGCCGCCCGCGGCGCTTGAGGCCGTAAGCAGGATGCCAACGGCCAGACCGCGATGTTTCACGAACCATCGGCTCACCGTCACCATGCAGGGAATCAGGCCGCACATCGACAAACCGAACGCCACCAGCAGGAACACGACCAGGAAATGCCAAAGCTCGGCCATGAACAGCATCCCGGCCAGACCGCCCAGCATGATCAGCGCTCCGGTCGCCATGATGGGCCGCGGCGAATACCGGCTCAGCAGAAAGCCCACGCCCAGGTTGTAGAGCGAGGCGAACAGGAACTTGATCGCCGCCGGATAAGTGACTTCCGCCTGAGTCCAGCCGAATTCTTCCATCAGATACGGATACAGCAGCGGCATGATCGTGTTGGAAATGCCGTTGGACATGCCGTAAATGCAGAACAAGCCGCCCAGCACCCGCCATCCGCGAAAACCGCGCGCATGCCGCGCTGCCGCCCGTATCTTCTCGCCGGAAATCATCAGCTCATGCGCTCGCGAGCAATTGCGCGATGGGCAGCGCGCGAAACTGGAATCGGCCGCAGCGAAACGGCAGCGCCACGCACCGGGCCAGTTGGCGCGAGCCTATCTCTTATTGCGAGCAATACAGTACCCTTAACGCGAGAAATACAGGCTCTTATTGCAAGAAAAACAGGCCCTTAACGCGAGAAATACACATTCCCGATGCAGGTTTTCCAACCTTGAGCCACACCGCAGATCACTAGTCTAACAGCTGGTAATTGAAAGCCAATGCAAGCTTGGACCTTCACTTTATGGGTTCAGTGCCCTGGCTTAACGCAAGAACGTAATTGGTATAAACAAACACTTGATCCCGCCTTTTACCCGTTGTCTCGGAAAGCACACCCAAGCCAACAAGATGGCGAATCGATTTGCGAATGGTCGGTGAGGACATGGGCAGTTTCCTGGATGCTCCCGGAACTGAGAAAACAGGTCTGGTTTGCGCGTATTGGTGAACTTGCAGAGCCGAGCCCGCCGAACGCCCCAAGGATTGGATTCTCTTGCGATCATCCTGGAAGAGTCCCGTTATCCGTGTTGCCGCTTCTGCCGCCCGTATCGAAGTTCTTTCAACACCTTCGAGAAAAAAGGAAAGCCACCGCTCCCATTCACCTTTCGTTCGGACACGCTGAAGAAGATCGTAGTAGGTTTCCCTATGCGTCTTGAGGTAAAGACTCAGATACAGCACCGGCTCTCGCAGAGCTCCAGCCGCGTGCAGCATCAACGTGATCAAGAGCCGCCCGAGACGGCCGTTGCCATCAAGAAACGGATGAATGGATTCAAATTGGGCATGCGCGAACGCGGCGCGAACCAGTAGCGGAAAAGGATTCTTGCGGTCGTGAATAAAGCGCTCAAGATTGCTCATGCAATCGTCAATCTTGTGTGGAACAGGAGGCACATAGATCGCATTCCCGGGGCGTGTTCCGCCAATCCAGTTCTGGCTTCGCCGATAATTTCCGGGGTCTTGAGCGCTGCCGCGTCCCGTCCTCAGCAGCGTTGAATGAATCTCCTTGAGCAGGCGTCCCGATATTGGCAGTCCCTCGCCAAGCCGCTTGATTCCCAAATTCATGGCCGCCACATAATTGGAAACTTCCTTCACGTCGTCCAACGGCACGCTTGGCGAAAAATCGCCTTCAAAAAGGAGCAGATCAGACAGTGACGACTGCGTCCCCTCGATTTGGGACGAAAGAAGGGCCTCCTTTCGGACGTTCATATAGAGAAAAAGCGGAGTATCGGGCAGTATAGTAGTAACGCCCTGCAGTTGCCCCAAAGCGCGGTTGGCCGCTTCGATTTGGCCATAAAATGGCCCAAGATCAACCGGCGGATGAGGCGGGAGCGGAGGCGGCAGGTAAGCTCGGACCACTTCGCCCGCCACCAAACTTCTATCGTAAGTTCCTATTCGGGATAACGCTTTTCTTGCCAAGATGCCTGGGAAAGAATCCTTTCCTAGCGCCAACTCTTAAGAAAGGATATGGTCTTAATCTTTCTTTGTCAACAGAAGTTATCGGCAGCGCGTCCACTGGTATTAGCATATGCGGGTGTGTGCGGCAATTCGTGCAAAATACCAGTCATGCGAACCAGGCGAAAGGGATTGCGGAGATTGGCGGAGACAAGGACGCTCAAAGGAATAATGGAAATGAGCGGCAGCGCGACCCTGACGAACCCATGCGCGAATCCATGCCATGACTTCGCCTGAACAGCAATTGCGGGAGTTGCGGCGCGGCGCGGCGGACCTGGTGCGCGAGGAGGAGTTGCTGGAGCGGCTGCGCGAGGGCCGGCCCTTGCGGGTCAAGTGCGGCTTCGACCCTACGGCACCGGACCTTCACCTGGGGCACGTGGTTATCCTCACCAAAATGCGCCAGTTTCAGGATTTCGGGCATGAAGTGATCTTCCTGATCGGCGATTTCACCGGGATGATCGGCGACCCATCGGGACGCAGCAAGGCGCGTCCTACGCTAACCGAGGAAAAACTCAAGGAAAACGCCGCCACTTACGCCGCGCAGGTGCATCGGGTGCTTGATCCCGGTCTCACCCGCGTCGAATTCAACTCCACATGGATGACCCGTCTCAGCGCTGCGGACCTGGTGCGCCTGGCCGGCAAGCGGACGCTGGCGCGGATGCTGGAACGCGACGATTTCCGCAAGAGATTCGGCGCGGGCAACCCGATCGGCTTGCACGAGTTCATGTATCCAATCGCCCAGGGCTACGACTCGGTGGCGCTTAAGGCCGATGTGGAGCTGGGCGGCACCGACCAAACCTTCAACCTGCTGCTCGGCCGGCAGATTCAGGCCGAACATGGGCAGCCCTCGCAGATCGTGCTGACCCTGCCGCTGCTGGAAGGAACCGGCGGCGTTCAGAAGATGTCCAAGTCGCTGGGCAATCACATTGCCATCATGGACCCTCCGGGGGAGATGTACGGCAAGCTCATGTCGGTGTCCGACGAGTTGATGTGGCGCTACCTGGAACTCTTGAGCCTGCGTTCCCAATCCGAACTGGACGGCTTGCGGACGGGCGTTGATGCCGGGGGCAACCCTCGCGATGTCAAGATGGCGCTTGCGGAAGAGTTGACCACCCGTTTTCACGGGAAGCAGAAAGCGAGCAGAGCGGCGGGCGACTTCGCCCGCCGGCACCGCCGCGGCGAAACGCCCGAGGACATGCCCGAAATCAGCCTTGCCAGCCCTGACGGCGGAATACCCGTGGCCGAACTGCTGCGCCGCGCAGGCCTTGCCGAAACCAACGGCGAGGCGATGCGCCTAATTGCGCAAGGCGCCGTAAGGCTGGATGGCGAGCGCGTAAGCGACCGCGCGCTGCGGGTTCCCGCCGGCGCCGCCCGCGTGCTGCAAGTCGGCAAGCGCCGCTTCGCCCGCGTAAACATAAAAGGCGAATAAACACACCTCGCCAAGCAGCAAGATAGCGGCCCCCGATCTTGTCTAACCTCTGATCGACAAGGTGCGGAGATACGCGCCTGCCGCCGGGTCGGCGGATTACTTTGAGACGTGCCCGAACAAGCCCAAGCCAAAGTGCGAGCCGTAGCCTAACGCGATTGGTCCCTTAATTGGTTCTTCAAATTTCAATTGGATAGCGAACCCGAAGGTGGCGGGCGGCTGTGGCCCGCGGGTCCGAATGAGCTTGAAATGCCGGAGTCTGTTCATGCTGATTCCGTCTCTGCGGCCATCCATGGCCATGGTGGCCGCTTGCGGTGAATTGCGCTGATTGTGGATTGCCAACGGGACTTCGTGAACTGCAACCGGATCAGGCAGATTCCGTGACTTTAGTTCAGACCGCACTTGCCCCTCCAGTGTGTTCCTGCCGCGCATCTTGAGATGTCTTGGCGGCACAAACGGAGTAATTGACTGCCAACTTGATGAATAGCCGCTGATGCGAATCATACCCTTTCCATATTCTCCCTGAAGCCCGCTCAAGTCATTCAGGTCGCCTGTTGCTGCCACCGCCAGACGCAATGGTTCAATGCCCCCCTTCTTGAAAGTCTTCCGGGTTGCGCGAACAGCGGACTGAGCTGCGGCGCCGAGTCCCATCGGCGCCCAGATGAGAATGTGATCCAGGTGGCCATCGCCATTAAGGTCAAGCGGGTTGATATGCGCATGTTGGTGGGGGCCTCCTAGCGGGCGGCGGTGTTCATCGCATCCTGTAATCTCGGGGGGCGGTGCGTCGCGCCGGGCAGCAACACCAACCAGCGCGCGGTGCAGCAGTTCGGCCTGCGGCAAAGTCCTCGTCACCGAAGGCAGGGCATGATCGTTGCCGCTGGCATTCGTTATGGACAACAGGAATGCCTCGATCCGGCGGGCGGGCGGAGCGTTTCTTCTCATCTTTGGCGCGCCAACCGATATCGCGTGAGAGGGCCGCCAGTAGAAGATGCGCCGACTCCCCGGGGGTTGGCTCCAGCCGTGGGAGCGAAGCCAAGTCGTGTCCTTCTGCAGACAGTCGAGCAGATCGACAGGAAAGGGCTGCATCGCCTTATCGCGTTTCCGAAGCAATGCTTTGGACGGCTTCCTTCCGTTCGGAGGTTGGAGATCGGCAAGCGCCATGCCAACTTTCTGATCACGCCAAGCGATGAAGTCAGTTGCGCTTGTGGGCGCAAGTAGCGCCACCTGTTCCCAACCGGAGCTCGGTGCTTGTCCGGTATTCTCTGGGAAGCAGTTGGATTCAGGTTTTGCTTCGTCCTCGCCCATTACGCGACCCTCGACCCAACTCTCTGACCGTCCCAAATAGTTCAAGCGCTCAACCAGAATTTCAAGACAACTCCTCTCGAAGTGGTCCAAGTGAATATCGTTCCAGAAGACCAGCAGTTTCTGGCTTTCGATGCGCGCCCAGGTGTCGAATACCAGCGTGGTTTTTTCTAGCTTCGTTTTGCTATTCAGAACTCCGGTGGGCATGTAGTGGCGGCTGTGGGTGCCGAGCGCCGGCGGTAACCAGTATTGCGGAGGTTCGGCGGCCAGTTTTTCCATGAGCCTGCGGGCATCGGGTGGCGGACCCGAGCAGTTCCAAATGCCGGATGTGTAACCGACGGAGATCAACGCGCGCAGAATTCGCCATGGCGAGGGTGGCCACTCGATCAACCCTTCGTTGACGTGGTGGCCGTAGGGCGTGGCGTGATAACGCCCCGCCGGGAAGTGAAATGCGAGAGAAACAGGCACGGTTCTAGTCGCAGTTGCGCTTACTCGTCTTCCACTTCGTCATCCGTGGTCGATGTGTCCTGCGCTTTGCCTTTCTTGAGCTTGTCTTCAAAAGTCACACGGGTAACGACCATCTGGTCTCTGCACTCGGCGATGGCTCCACCCAAGTCGTTCGTCAGGTCCGACAGGGTTGGAAGGGACCAACCCTCCGGCCGCTCCGCACGAATGTCGTCGGCCGCGACGCGAAGATCGCAGGCTGTGCGCAGCCGCATGCCTTCGTCGGTCAGCGCCCGCAGCTTGTAAAGTGCCAGGAGAATCAGCATCCGCTCGACCTCGGCTCCCAATCCGTATCCGCGGATCTGCGCGAGATCCAGATTCGCATACAGGGTGATCGACTCGGCGGTGTATTCGTCACGGGCGAAGGGAACGTTGCCGAACCCCGCCTTGGTATCGCCTGATGGATTGATGTGGTCGTTCTTTACACCGCCGGAGGCCGCGACATGCACTCCGTCAGCCTCAATGAAAGCAGAGAGGGCGCGGGCGATGCGCAAACGGCCACCCGCGAGGTCTTTCTTGGCCAAGAACAGACCGTGCAGCAACGCATTGACATCGTATCGCAAGATCACTTCAGCCAGTTGGCGGCGGTCAACCGGACCGGTCTCCAGAACGCCGAGGTCGTCTTTCAGTCGGTTGAAGAACGTTTTGTCT